>NZ_JAVDUX010000002.1:0-479045 GCF_031456575.1 Ancylobacter sp. 3268 | reverse complement strand
CGGCCATCCTGTCCCTGAAGCCCTGCCAATCAAGCCAGGCCGAAAGGCCCACTATGCATTAGAGTCAAACCGGACCACTCAATAGGGGCAGGCTAACACCGGCTCACGGGTAATCAGCCTTTCGTGTTCCCCGCCATCGGAGCAGGACAAAGACCGATCAGCGAAAACACTCTGAACGGCGCGTTGCGTCGGCTGGGATTTAGTGCGGACGTCGCCACCGCCCACGGTTTCCGCGCCACCGCATCGACGCTGCTGAACGAAAGCGGTCTCTGGAATCCCGACGCTATCGAGCGCCAAGCCAGCCGGCCTCGTGGTGGACTATATCGGCATCGCGCAGAACCTGAAAAACGCGCTTGGCCAATATTCCGCTTCGGACCAGCGGCAGGCAGGCATCGACGAGGCCGAAGCTGTCGCCGTTCTGCTTGAAAAGTATGAAGTCGTGAAGGCGATTTATCACGGCTTCGACTATGAGCGAGGCTTGGCAGGCAGCCCCCATGAGCGCCTTGTCGTCCTCGCCGAAGCCATCGAATGGATATTGACTCGGCAGCACGAGGCGGCCGCGAGGGAAACCAGCGACGACGGGAAGCGGCGCGAGAACCGCCGCTATCAAGACGCTGACCAAGAAGAAACTATGTGTTCGCCATAGCACTATGACCCACAGCGAGCGATCCGCTCGTGATATTGCTTCCGGCTCACCACCTGAGCCGGAAGCTGCCGCTGGCGCCCAGCACCGAGTAGCTATCTGCGATCTGGGCGTCGAAGCCGGCGGAGATGCTCATATTACCTTCAAGAGTGACCTGGAGCCCCGCATGCAGGTCCAGCGCGTCGCTGACGACAGGGATCGGCGCTCCCGAGAAAACCAGTTCCGGCGCTTCGGCGAAGCTGCGCGACATGTTGCGGTCCGGGCTGAAGTCGTGCATCCACGCGGCGCGCAAGAACGGCGCATAGGTCGTGCCGTCTTTTCCATGCCACAAGCTGTCAAACTGCACGCCGAGATAGGCCGGCAGCGCGGTGATCGTGCTGGAGTGGAAGGTCAGGCCCGCGCCCAGCGCCCCGAAACTCTCGGTATCCGATCCCAGCCATAGCTGCATAGGCTGGAACGCCGCAAAGGGGGTGAGGGTCGCGCCGGTGTCGCCAAGCGCGAAGCCATAGCCGGCTTCAACCCGGCCGCCGAGCAGCGTGCCGTCCAGATCCGCGTTCGTTGCGAGGTTGAGGCCGAGACCGTAAAGGTTGCGGTCGAAATCGGCGCGGCCATAACCGAGCGTGGCGATGGCAGAGAGATAGCTCGCCCCGTTCTCATAGACGCCATAGGCACTGAACCCGCCATAATTTGTCGATGTGCCGGCGCCATATTCGTTTGCTGACAGGTCTGTGGCCGAGTAACTCCCCGCGAACCCCACGAGCAGAGGCATGTCCGGCAGTTCTCCATCGGCACCGATGGTCATGCCGAGAAGGGTGCCGGAGAGCCCGCCGCCGGTGGTCGAGCTGCCAATGGGCGCACCCCAGAAATACTGCGCCGCCTCCGGCTCGCGGCTCCCCGCAGTGCCGGTCGCGATCGACGGGGCCGCGTGCCGCTGGCGCAGGCGCCAATTGTCCATCTGGTTGGTCACGCTCGCCATGGCCGCCGAGTTGGCGTTGATCATGCTCTGGGGCACGAGCGAGACCGCCCCGCCGCCGAGGGTCTGGTAGGAGGTCTCAAGCCCGGCTACGGACGGTATGTCCAGCAGCGCGGGGACGATCGTCTGGAACAGCGTGGAGGAGCCTTGGGTCTGGATGGTGCCGACCGTCTCGCCGATCGCCCATGCGCCGGGCGACAGGCCGTCGGGGGTGAAGTCGATGTGGGTGTCCAGGCTCAGAACTGCGGAGGAGCCCGACAGCGAGAAGTCAAGGATCGCCGTGTCGCCCATTGCCGTCAGGCTCGACCAGTCGATGCCGCCTGCCGCCGTGAGGAAGGGCACGGAGAAGGCACCGGGCATGGCGAGACCGGGGCGGTAGATGAGGCCCACAATGGCGCCCGAGAGCGCGGCGGTTCCGCTGACGGTGAACTGGTCGGACCCGAGGGAAATCTGGTCGGTGCGCACGACAAGGCTACCGGTCGCGGTTTGGACGAGACTGCCATCAATGGCCGTCACGCCAAGGCTGGTGGCGCCCCGGCGTAGCACGCCTTCGTTGCGCAGTATGCTCTGGGGCCCGCCGAGGTCGAGCGACGAACCGGCATAGATCGTTCCAGTGGACAGGTTGTCGACGCTGTTCGCTGGGCCGTAGGCGAGCGACAGATTGCCGAGCAGGCCGCCTCCATTGGTGATGGCGCTGTAACCGCCTGTCGTGCGGACCGCCATCCCCTCCGCGTCGTCGACCGTGGCGATCCACCCGTAATTGTTCACGTAGTTCTCGGTGCCATCGCTGACAATCGCGGCCCCGCCGCTGCCGCCGATCACCCGCGCGCCTTGCGCGATGTTGATGATCGGATCCCCGCCGCCCTGCATCAGCACGCCGACGGCGCCGGCACCTGTGGCGCTGACCGCCGTGTTGCTCACGAGATTGACCGCCACCTTGCCGGAGGCGGTTGCGCCGCCATTCACCAGTTCCATGCTGGTGCCGTTCATCACCAGGCCACCGCCATTGCTGACGGACTGCGCGATAACGCCATAGGCACCGGCACCTGTCGTCGAGACGGTGCCATTCACGTTGACGGTCACCGCGCCGCCGGTACCCGTGCCCCCCGAGGAGGTCCAGTTCGTCGCCTGCCCGTCGGAGATCGCCGCCCCGCCGCCGCCGCCGATGGACTGGGCGAGAACGCCGATCGCATTGGTGCCCGTGGTGGTCAGAGTCCCCCCGACCGTCACTTGCACCGCTGCGCCGTCGGAGGCCGTCGAGGGACCGGCGAAGGTGACGCTGTCCCCCGCATTGGCCACGCCGCCGCCACCGCCGATGCTTTGCGCCACAATGCCGATCGCCGCGTTGCCCGTGGTGGAAATCGCCCCGGACGTGGACAGGGTGACCGTGCCGCCCGCACCGCTGCCCGATCCGCCAAGTGTCGTGGCGAGCCCGCTCGCCATGGCGGAGCCCGTACTGACACTCGCAATACCGCCGCCGCCGCCGATGGACTGGGCGAGGATGCCGAAGGCCGCGCCGCCTGAGGTCGCAATACCCTCAGCCGTGACGGAGACGCTGCCGCCATCATTGCCGCTGCCGCCCGCTCCCGCCAAGGTCAGCGTGCCGGTGACGCCGCCGCTGGTCGGGCTGGACGAACTGGCGGCACCAATGCCGCCGCCGCCGCCAACTGACTGGGCGAGGAGCGCTACCGCTGCGGCGCCTGTTGTGGTGATCGTATCGTTGGTGGTCACCGTCACCGTGCCGCCGGTCTGGCCGCTGCCGGCGCCGCCACCAATCGCCATGTCAAACGAGGCTTCGGACCCGCCCGAGGCGCCTCCGGTCGAGGCTCCTGCCGCTCCACCGCCTCCACCCACGGACTGAGCCAACAGGCCATAGGCCTGGACGCCGCTGGTGCTGATCGCGGCATTGGCTGTCGCCGTGACGTTACCGCCGGTCCCGCCCGCGCCCCCCGTCCCGCCCAAGCCAACGGCCAGGGCGTAGGTGCTGTTGCTGGCATTCACCGTGCTCGCCCCGCCCGCCCCGCCGCCGCCGCCCACGGACTGCGCGAACAAACCCGTTGCGTTCGCGCCGAGCGTGGTGATCGATGCGGCCGATGTGACTTCCACGCCGCCGCCGGATCCGCCACCACCGCCGGAGCCGCCAAGCCCCAACGCCAGAGCCACGCCGTCATTGGCGGAGGTGGAGGTCGAACTGCCGGACGCCGAGCTGCTGCTGCCGTCTGCGTTGCCGCCGCTATTGCTCGGCGCCGTCGCCGCTGAAACCAGAGCGCCGCCCAGGCCGCCGCCACCGCCCACCGACTGGGCGAAGATGCCATAGGCGCTATCGCCCGACGTAGTGATGCCGAGCGGAAGACCGGCCACGTTCATCGGCGTGGTAACGGAGACTGTCACATCGCCGCCCGCGCCACCCCCGCTGCCGCTGCCGCCGAGACCAAGCGCGATGGAAGCCGTGCCGCCGGCGCCGGATGTGGTGGAGGACGCGCCGCCGGAGCCGCCGCCGCCGCCGATCGACTGGGCGAAGACAGCGCTGGAATTATAACCGACGGTGTAGAGCGTACCCTGGGTGGTGACGTTCATCGTTCCGCCCGCGCCCGCACCGGAGGCCGACCCGCCGACGGACAGCGCCACGCTGGATTCGCTGGCCGAGGAGTTGGTGGCGCTGGAGCCGCCATTGCCGCCGCCGCCGCCCACCGATTGCGCGAAGATGGCGGCCGAATGGTCCCCGGCCGCGACCATTGTGGTCGAGTCGGTGAGGTCGACGCCGGTGGCGATCACATAGGCGTTCGTAACCGTGACGTCGCCGCCGTCGCCGCCGCTGCCGCCAAGACTCATGGCCAAGGAATAGCCGCCATCGCTGCCGGATTGGCTGCCTTGCTGTCCTCCGCTCGTCCCCGCCGAGGCCGACGTCGCGCTGCCGCTTGCGGCACCCGAGAGGCTGCCGGTGGAACTTGACGATGATCCGCTGGAACTGCTGGAGGACGACACGCTGGAGTTGGCGACGCTGGAGCCGCCATTGCCGCCGCCGCCGCCGACCGACTGGGCGAAGATGCCCGCGGAGTTCGGCCCGAGCGTGCTGATGTAGGCCGGCACGGACGAGGAGACCGTCACCGTGCCGCCATCGCCGCCATTGCCGCCGGAGGCGCCGAGGCTCATGCTGGCCGCCGCTTGTCCGCCGCTGCTCGCCGTGCTCGAGGAGGAGCCGCCATTGCCGCCGCCGCCGCCCACCGATTGCGCGAAGATACCCGCCGCCAGCAGGCCCGAGGTCTGGATTGAGCCGGAGGAGGTGACGCTGACGGTTCCGCCGTCACCGCCGCCGCCCGCGCCGCCGCCCAGGCTGAACGAGGCGGCGTAGGAATCCCCGCTGGCGTTGGCAGTGCTCGCGCCGCCATTGCCGCCGCCGCCGCCGATGGATTGGGCGAGGATCGCCATGGACTGGTCGCCATAGGTGAGGATCGACGCGGTGTTGTTGACCGTCACCGTGGAGCCCGTGCCGCCAAGGCCGCCGAAACCGCCGACGGTCACGGACGCGGCGATTCCCGAGGACGCGCCGTCGTTGCTGCTTTCCGGCTGGCTGCTGGAACTGCCCGAGACCGCCGAACTGACATTGCTGGCGTCCTGTCCTGCCCCGGCTCCCGCCACCGAGGTCACGCCGCCCTGAAGTTCCTGCCCGTCGCCGGCGTCGGTCGTGCTGGAGGCCGCGCCGCCGTTGCCGCCGCCGCCGCCGATGGATTGCGCGAGAATGCCGTAGGACAGCGCGCCATTCGTCACCAGCGCGCCGCCGCTGTTCACGGTCACGGTGCCCGCATCGCCGCCTCCGGTGCCAAAACCGCCGATAGCGAGACCGGCCGCGTAGTCGTTGCTGGAGGCGGTGGCCTGGGTCCAGCCGCCATTGCCCCCGCCCCCGCCGATGGATTGGGCGAGGATGGCGGATGCGTGCAGGCCCGTCGTGGTGATGCCGTTTCCGCCATTGGCGTTGCTGCTGACGGTCACGTTGCCGCCGCTCCCGCCGGCGGCGCCACCCCCGCCAATGGCAAGGGCGACCGAGGCGGTGGTCGAGGCGGCATTCGCGTCCGCCGAGCCGCCATTGCCGCCGGAACCGCCGATCGATTGCGCGATGATGCCGGCGGACTGGTCGCTGAAGACGCCGGATGAGCCGGTGAGGATCAAGCCATTCTGCGTCACCTGCACAAAGGTGGCATCACCGCCCGAGGATCCGCCGCCGCCGATGGCGACGCTGGCCGCCGCGCCGTCCGTGCTGTCGCTGGCGCCCGAAAGGCTGAAGGCACGGCTCGACCCGCCATTGCCGCCGGCGCCGCCGATGGATTGGGCGAGAATGCCGGCCGAGAGATAGCCATTGGTGGTGATGTCGGCTGCGGTGACGGTGACGCCGCCGGACCTCTGGCCGCTGCCGCCGCCCCCGCCGGTCGCCCCGGCGCCGCCCACCGACACCTTGGCATCGCCGCCGCCGGTCGCGCCAGAGCCGGCAATGGCAAAGCCGCCATTGCCGCCCGAGCCGCCGATGGACTGCGCCAGAATGCCCGATGACTGGGAGAGCAGCGTGGTGATGGCGTCGTTGGCGGTCACGGTCACGGTGCCCGCGCTGCCGCTGGTGCCGCCGCCGCCGCCAAGAGTGACATCGGATGCAAAGACGATGGACCCCGCCGCGCCGGCGCTGAAGCCGCCATTGCCACCGTTGCCGCCGATGGACTGCGCCAGAATGCCCGGCGAAATCAGGCCGTTGGTGGACAAGACCCCATCCGCGGTGACCGTCACCCCACTGCTCGTGCCGCCACCGCCGCCGCTGCCGCCGAGGCCCACGCTCGCCGTTCCGGCACTGGCCAGCGACCCGGCGATATCCCAGCCGCCGCTGCCACCCGCCCCGCCGATGGACTGGGCGATGATGGCGGGAGATTGATCGCCGCCGGTGGTGATGGCACCATTCACCTGGGTGATGGTCACCACGCCGCTCGTGCCGCCACTGCCCCCGCCGCCGCCGATGGTCGTCGTGGCACTCGCGCCTGACGTCAGGCCCGCGCCCACCGCAAAACCACCGGTGCCGCCGGCTCCTCCGAGCGACTGGCCCACCAAGCCGGCGGACAGCGGTCCGACCAGGGATACGTTCGCGCTATTGTAGATCGTGACGGCACTGGCCTCGCCGCCCGAACCGCCGGAGCCGCCGACCTCCAGGCCGGCGGTGAAGGATCCGGAAACCGACCCGCCCACCGCAAATCCGCCTGAACCGCCGCCGCCGCCGATGGACTGGCCAAGTATGCCGGGCGCATTGCCATAGATGGCCGCGCCGCTGGCGAGCGTCGCTGTCGTGGTAACGGTGGAGTAGGTGGTCACCGGAACCTGCTGCGTGGTGTAGACCGGCTTTATTTCTTCATAGCAATAGTCGGTACATACCCACACGGTTTCATAGGTCACCACCGTTTCGGTGACATAAATGGTGGTCGCGACCTGCTGGGACGTGGTTTCGGACACCGTGCCCGGGGACACCAGGTCACCGTAATTAGTGATCGAGACCGTGTTCGCGAACGAACCGGCGCCTCCGCTGCCACCCACGGCCAAGCTGGTCGCACCCTCGAGGCTGGCATTGCCGCTGGCGGCAAAGCCGCCATTGCCGCCACCGCCGCCGATGGACTGGCCGAGGATGATCGCCGCGCCACCGCCGGATGCGGTGAGGGTGCCACCCGCGTTCTCGATGAAGACGGTGTTGGCAAAATTTCCGCTGCCGCCCAGCCCACCAATGCTCGCACCGAGCGTCGGGCCGAGCGAGAGCGGGAGCGATGTGGTGTGGCCGCCATTGCCGCCGCCGCCGCCGATCGACTGCACGGCGATGGCGCTGGACTGGTATCCGTCTGTGGTAATGTCGGTAGGGCCCGCAGGACCGGAATTCGTATCGTTATAGGCATAAGCCCAGCCGCCGGAACCGCCCGTTCCGCCGGTGCCACCGAGCGCGAGGCTGACTGCCGCCACCTCGCCGGCGGCCACCGAAATGCTCGCGCCGCCAGTGCCGCCGCCGCCGCCGATGGACTGGGCGAGAAGACCTGGCGAACGATCGCCCGTGGTGGTGATGCTGCTGCCCTGGTTGACCGCAGTGGCCGTGCTGCCATATCCGCCGGAACCGCCCGTGGACCCAATGGCCAGCGCGACGGAGGCGCCCTCCGCAATGCTGCCGGCGATGCTTGCCCCGGCATTGCCGCCGCCGCCACCGATCGACTGCGCCACCACGCCGGGCGAATCCGTCCCGGATGTGGTGATGCCGACCCCGCCCGTACCCGCGAAGACGTTGCCGCCATTGCCGCCCAAGCCGCCGGAGCCCCCCACCCCCAGGGAGAAAGCCGCCACTTCGCCGCCGGACAGCGACACCGCATAGCCGCCATGCCCGCCGCCACCGCCGATGGACTGAGCAACGATGCCCGCCGAGCCGATGCCGTTGGTGGTGATGGAGCCGCCATTGAACGACTCCAGCATCTTCGCTCCGCTGGTCGTGCAGGCGGCGCCGTAGTTCGCCCCGGCATCCCCCTTTGTGCAGTTCACGGTCACCGCATTGGAGCTGCCGCCCGAACCGCCCGAACCGCCGTGGGAGATCGAGGCGCCGGCCCCCAGGCTCAGCGTCAGCGCCGCCGAGCCACCGCCGGTCCCGCCGCCGCCGCCGATAGACTGGGCAAGAATGGCGGCAGAGTTGATTTCCTGCGTGGAGATGCTGCCGGTATTGACGACAAACACGTCGCCGCCGGTGCCGCCACTGCCGCCGGTGCCGCCGACGGCGAAGGCGGTGCCCGCGACCAGAGAAGCGGATCCCGACAGGCCGAACCCGCCCGCGCCGCCGCCGCCGCCGACGGACTGGGCGAAAATGCCGAAGGCGCCACCGGCACTGTCCGCCGGAGCGCTCGCGCCGGTGCAGGTGCCCCCGGTGCATATATCACCGTAACTCAGCACCGATACGGTGCCGCCGTCGCCGCCTTCGCCGCCGGAGCCGCCAACCGCGACGGAAAGCCCGGGCGCTCCGCTGAAGGCCATGCCGCCCGAACCACCCGCGCCGCCGACCGATTGGGCGAAGATGCCCGGAGACGACGCGCCGGAGGTTGCGATGTCGGAATAGCTGCTCACATACGCCACACCGCTATTGCCGGCCGGCCCCCCGGATCCGCCGAGCGCGGTCAGCCCTGCCGCGACGCCCGCATAGCCACCGCCTCCGCCTACCGATTGCGCAAACACCCCGTGGGCACCGTTGCCGCCCGTGCTGATCGTGGTGCTGCCCGTGGCGAGGGGGTTACTGTTCGGGCCATAGAGGTCGACATATACGTCCCCGCTGTCTCCGCCATAGCCGCCGCCGCCGCTTACCCCACCGAACCACCCATTGGCCGAGCCGCCATCGCCACCATTGCCGCCGATGCTCTGGGCAAAGATGGCGGTTGCCTGCTGAGCCGACACATTGACATAGTTGGACACAAAGACGTCGCCTCCGGCGCCGCCCGCGCCGGCGGTACCGCCATTGCCGCTGCTGACCGAACTCGTCTCGTTGCCCCCGTTGCCGCCCTGTCCGCCGATGCTCTGCGCCCAGATACCGTAGGCCGAGGGCCCGGTGGTATTGATGTTCACATAATTGTCGACGATGACGGTCGAGCCGTCGCCGCCCGCCCCGCCGTTACCGCCATTATATTCGGTCGAGCCGGTGGACCCGCCATTGCCGCCCCGCCCGCCCTGCGACCACGCCACGATGCCGGAAGATGTGAAGCTGTAGGTGCCACCCGGTTCGTTCGTGACCACTTGGACCTCGCCGCCATCGCCGCCGGCACCGCCGCCGCGGCCGGCGTAACCGCAGGTGCTCCCACTTCCCCCCGTACCGCCGGCGCCGCCTGTCGAGCTTGCCACGACCATGGTGCCGTCATAGGTCGAAGGGCCGGTGTAGCTGGGCCAGGCCATATTAAGGCCTCCCGTCCCGCCGCCGCCGCCATCGGTCGGCGCATCGACGCACAGATCGTTGCCGCTGGCATTCTTGCCGTCGCCGCCATTCGCGCCGGTGTCCTGCTGCGTGAAATAGACCGAGGGCCCGATGCTGGGCGCCGTGTTCTGCGCGAGGGCCGGCGTGCTGAGCGCGCACACGGCGACCGATGACATCAGGAAGTGCAGGGACATACGCGGATGAATTGAAGCCGCCTTGGGGCTCCGCAGAAGGAATGTCAGGCCAGTCATGCGCGTCCCTTATCCACTGCAACCATCTTCGGCTTCAAGGGCGCCGAGGGGCCCGGGGATACTCCCCGGACAAGGTGTGCGGACCGCTCGTGCTATACGCAACGTCACTTTTTGGAATCATCGGATCGCATGCAGGGGGGTCGATCGTGAACGCGGCAGCGGGGCCAGCCGCCTCTTTCCCCGGACCCGTCGTGAGGATGTTCGGCGCCGAGGCGATAAACGACCTGATGGCGGCGCCAGGATTTCCCGCGGCGATACACGCCGCCGCCGGAAATGCCGTTCGGCTGTACGACGGCAACTGGCTGCGCAACCGGCTTCTGAATGACCGCGGGCGGTTTCTGGCGGTGCTGCTCATTCTGGATCTTCATTTCACCGAAGGTGGCGGCAAGGGCGTGACCGGCGCGCGGCTGCGTCGCGAGGTCGTCGATCTGGGCGTCTGCAGCGCTGGCCGCGCTACGGCCTTCCTCGCCGCGCTGCGCTTCAAGCACTTGCTTGCCGTCGGCACCCAGCACGGCGCGAAGGAACGTCGCCTGATGCCGAGCGCGGCGCTGCTGCAGATGCATCGCGAGCGCTGGAACGGCATGTTCACGGCCATCGCCCATATCGACGCGTCGGCCGCCAATGCCGCCATCGCCCTGCCGGACGAGGCTCTGTTCGGCATCTGCACTCATGTCATGGCCGATTGCTTCAGGCAGGGCGTGCGCGTGTTCGATGCCACCCCCGAACTGCTCGCCCTGGCCGAACGCGACGCCGGCCTTGTCATGCTTGTTTCATTGGTCGCAAATGGCTGGACGGTGTCTGCCACCCAGCTGGCGCGGCAATTCTCGGTCTCGCGCGCGCATGTCGGCAAGGTGCTGCGCCTTGCCGAGGCGCAGGGCCTTGCCTGCTGTGAGCCCGGCCGCAGTGGATATCGCGCAGGCCCGGCCTTGGGACCGGTCCTCGCGCGCTTCTATGCAGTCGTTTTCCTGACCTTCCTGGCGGCATTGAAGAAAGCCCAGCCGCACGAGCGCTGAGGACGTCGCAGAACGACACCGCCAAGCGTCCTTGGCATGGTGACCCGGATTAGGTCACTGCGGTCACGGCCCGTATCTGATCGTTGGATTTGCCGAGAGCCCATCCCGAGGACGGCTGCTGCGGTACGTTCGACGACAGCAGCGACCGTTTGGAAGATCTGCGGCAGATTGCGGACCGGAGGAGATCCGAATGCCTACATTCAGTCTACTGGTGTTCGGCCCGACCATAAGCAATGTCCGTTTTCAGGACTAACCATTACCCGAACGGCCGAAATGGCGGCGCACAGCGGTCGTTGGCAGCGCGGTGCCGGGAAGGCAGCTGTGGGTCAACACCAGCTGCGTGTCATTTGGCGTTGGGCTTCAAAGCGGCACCCTGACGAAAAACAGGTGGTTTTTCGGCCCGTGCCGGACATTCGCAGATCCACTTGATACGATCCGCTCCTGGTGCGCAGCAGGCGAGTGTAAAACTAAGCCTTGACCGCACCCGCCGTTAGTCCAGCCACGAAGTGCTTCTGCATCAGAAAAAACAGGCACACCGGCGGCAGGGCAGCGAAGAGGGCGGCGGAGGAAATGAGGTTCCACGCCGTCAGCCATTCGCCCTTCAGGCCGGCGATGCCGAGGGTCAGCGGCTTGGCCGCATCGCTCTGCACCAGCACCAGCGCCCAGAAATAGTCGTTCCAGACGAAGGTGAAGATCAGCACGGCGAGGCCAGCCAGCGCGGGGCGCAGCAGCGGCAGCACGATGCGCCGCAGGATCTGGAATTCGCTCGCGCCTTCGATGCGGGCCGCCTCGAACAGCTCGTTGGGCAGCGAGATGATGAAGTTGCGCAGGAACAGGGTGGCGAAGCCGGTCTGGAACGCGGTGTGGAACAGCACGAGACCCCATACCGTGTCATAGAGCCCGACGCCGAGCACCATGTTGCGCACCGGGATCATCAGGATCTGGTAGGGGATGAAGTTGCCGCCGATGAACATGGCGAACAGCAGCGTACTGCCGGGAATACGGTATTTCGCGAGGGCGACCGCCGCCATGGTGGCGAGGATCAGCACGAGGATCACCGTCGACCCGGTCACGATCACGCTGTTGAGGAAGAAGCCCCACATCGGCGAGGTGGCGAAGACCTCGCGGTAATTGTCGAACAGCGCGAAAGAGGAGGGCGCACCCCAGTAGTTGCCGGCCAGCAGATCGGACTGCGAACGGATCGCCGTCATCATGATGGCGATGAGCGGCAGCATCCACAGCAGCATCGCGGCGTAGAGCGCAAGCCGGTAGCCCAGCCGGACGGAGAGGGGGCGTTGGGTGATCGGCGTGGGATACATCAGGCGCCCCTCGATTCGCGGCGCAGTGTATGGCGCAGGAAAATGGCGATGTAGATGCTCATGATGAGGAACAGCACCGTGGCAATGGCCGCGCCATAGCCCGCGCGATAGCTGAAGATGGTGGCGTCGTACATCTGGTAGGCGAGAACCGTGGAGCTGCCATATGGTCCACCCTGCGTCATCACCGCGATGAGATCGAAATTTCGCAGCGAGCCGATGACGGTGATGATGGTCGCGACGAACGACACCGCGCGAAGCTGGGGCAGGACGATGTGGCGCAGCAGCGTCCAGCCGGAGGCGCCGTCGATCCGCCCGGCGGCAATGAGCTCGCCGTCGAGTTGCGACAGGCCGGCAAGGAACAGCACGAGACAGAAGGCCGTCTGCGCCCACAAGGCCGCGATGACGATGCCGAAGGTGACGAAATGCTCGTCCGACAGGATCGCGACCGGCTCAAGGCTGAAGAACCGCATCACGATGGCGAGGATGCCGAAGGTCGGATCGTAGAACCAGGTGAAGACGACGCCGATGATGACCGGCGCGAGCACCAGCGGGATGAAGAACACCGATTTGACGACGCGCATCTCGCCGAGCGGCTGGTTCAGGAACAGCGCGAGCCCGAGGCCGAACACCGGGGCCAGCAGGAACATCACGATCCAGATGACATTGTTCTTCACCGAAACGAAGAACTGGCCGTCGGAGAGCAGTTCCCGGTAGTTGTCGAGGCCGATGAAGCGGACAGGACCGGTGCCGTCCCAGTCGTAGAAGCTGATGCCGATGCTCTGGATGATCGGCCACACGATCATGCTCAGAAACAGCGCAAGCGGCAGAAACAGCAGGATGATGGGCGTCATCCAGGCCTGATTTTGGCGCCAGAAGCGGAGCATGGGAACCTCAGCCGGTATCGGGTCCGGGATGGAGCCAGAGAGTGGCGGGTCCCGCCTGTGCGGGACCCGTAGCCGTCAGTTGAAGACGCGCTTGCGTGCCGCGTCGAGCCTCTGGAGGATCGCCTCCTGGCGATCAGGCTTGGCCAGGAATTCCTGGAAGCCCTTCATGCCGGTCTGCGCCATGTCGGGGTCGGTGTCGCGATCGTAGAACTGCGACGAGCCCGAGGAGTTGCGGACCTGCTGCATCTGCACGGAGGCAAAGTCGTTGGGATCGATCTCGATATCGACGCGCGCCGGCACCACCGAGCCGCCCTTGGCGAAGGCGAGAAGGTTTTCCTTCTGAGCAAGGAAAGCGAGGAACTTCAGCGCCAGTTCCTTGTTCTTCGCACCCTTGGGAATGCCGACGCCGTTGATCGACACCTGCTCGAAATTCGGCACGGACGGGTCGACGGTCGGGAACGGGAAGAAGCCGATGTTCTTGCGCGCGTCCTCGGGGAGCGAGGTCAGCACGTAGGGGCCGAGCAGATACATTGCCGCCTTGCCCTGCGACAGGAACGGGATCGCCTCCTGCCAGCCATAGGAGGAGGCGTTGTCGAGGAAATAGCCCTTTTCGATCGGCACCCGCCAGGTGTCGAACACCTTGGTCATGCGCGGATCGGTGTAGCTCTCCTTGCCATCCATCAGGCCCATATAGAAATCGAGGCCGTTGATGCGCTTGGTGAGGTAGTCGAACCAGAGCGCATTGGCCCACAGGTCGCGGGTGCCGATGGTGAAGGGCACGATGCCGGCGGCTTTGGCCTTTTCGGCGATCGCCATCAGCTCGTTCCACGTCTTGGGCGGCTCGACGCCGAGCTTGGCGAAGACGTCCTTGTTGTAGAAGAAGCCCCACGTGTTGAAGTTGGTAGGCATCATGTACTGCTTGCCGCCATCGGTGACGGCCGGCAGGAACGGCGCCATGGACGGGTCTAGGCCGTTCTTGGCGTAGAAGCCACTGATGTCTTCGAACAGGTCGCGCTTGGTGAAGGCACGCATGCGCGCGCCGGTGAACCAGAAGGCGACGTCGGGCGGGCTGGCGACCAAGAAGTTGCGGATCGAGGTCTTGTACGACTCGACGTCGCTGTAGTTCACAGTGACCTTGACGCCAGGGTTGGCAGCTTCGAAATCGGCGGCGATCTTGTTCATCGCCGCCTTCTGGCCGGCGCCGCTGCGATCGGTGTTGATCACCAGCGTTTCCTGCGCCGAGGCCGGCGCGATCAATGGCTGCAGCAGGCCGAGGCCAAGGGCGGCAATGCCGAGTCCCTTCAACAGGACCCTACGGGAAAAATTCGGCGTCATTGGATATTTCCTCCATCCGCGGGTCGGATCCTGTTCGGCGGCAGCCTTGAAGGCTCGCGTTTTTCATGCGGCGGAGGACGACCCATTCCTTGCCGTGTCTTGATTTACGCCACGATAAACTTACTTATCGGTAAGTCAATTTGCGTTAACTCAGGCGCCGGCCTGTTGCCCGGTCGAACAGGTGCACCTGCTGCGCATCCGGGAGGATGCGCAGCCGTGCTCCGGGCTTCACGCCGATGCGGCTGCGGAACAGGCAGTTGAATTCCGCGCCGCCGCGCCGCACGAGAACCTCGGTCTCGGAGCCGGTCGGCTCGACCACGACGACTTCGACCTCGAGCCCTGCATCGTCGATGCGGAAATGTTCCGGCCGCACGCCATAGATCGCCTCTCCGGCCGGGATGTCTTTCCAGTTGCGGCCGGCGGGCAGGACGAGGTCGGCGCCGGCGCGGAAGGCGCCGCCCTCGAAGCGGCCTTCCAGAAAGTTCATGCTGGGCGAGCCGATGAAGCCGGCGACAAACTGGTTGTCGGGCCGGTCATAGAGGTCGAGCGGCGCGCCGATCTGCTCGATCATGCCGTCGCGCATGACGACGATCTTGTCGGCCATGGTCATGGCTTCGATCTGGTCGTGGGTCACGTAGACGGTGGTGGTCTTCAGCCGCAGCTGCAGTTCCTTGATCTCCGAGCGCATCGCCACGCGGAGCTTGGCATCGAGGTTCGACAGCGGCTCGTCGAACAGGAACACCTGCGGATCGCGCACGATGGCGCGGCCCATCGCGACGCGCTGGCGCTGGCCGCCGGAGAGCTGGCGCGGATAGCGATCGAGAAGATGCGACAGGCCGAGTATCTGCGCCGCACGCTCGACACGCTGCTGAATCTCGGCCTTCGAAGTGCGCCGCAGGGTCAGCGCGAAGGCCATGTTTTCGAAGATCGTCATGTGCGGGTAGAGCGCGTAGCTCTGGAACACCATGGCGATGTCGCGATCCTTGGGCGACACGTCGTTGACCACGCGCTCGCCGATACGGATCTCACCCTCGGTGACACTCTCCAGCCCGGCGATGGTGCGTAGCAGCGTCGACTTTCCGCAACCCGACGGTCCGACGAGGATGACGAATTCGCCATCGGCGATGTCCACGGACACGCCACGCAGAATGTGACTCTCCCCGAACCGCTTGTGGACGTCGCGGATGGACACCGTTGCCATGAAGAGAGCCTCACGATCCTGGATCGGCCACATGCATCAGCAATCGGCCTTGCGCTTCCGTTGCGCCCACTTGTGCCGCTGAGGACCGGGGCGATTGTGCAGAGGGCTAACATTGACCTCGGGTCCGGTCAATGCAAAGTTACTTATCGATAAGTAAGTTTCTTGCGAGGATCCGCCATGCCTGCCGACGACGCCGACCTGCTCTCCGCCCACGGCGCCCTGCCGCCCGGCGCCTATGGCTATGACGAACTGAAGGAGGATGACTTCTTCCTGACCCCTGGCGTGACCGTCACCGAAGCGCATGTCGTCGGCTATGCCGGCATTTCCGGCGACCTGTTCGACGTGCACATGGACGATGAATTTGCGCGCGCGCAGGGGTTTCCTGCCCGCATCGCCCATGGCCTGCTGGGCCTTGCCCTGACGGATGGTCTCAAGACGCGTAGCCCGGTTCGCCTGCTGGGCATCGCCACGCTGTCGTGGGACTGGTCGTTCAAGGCGCCGATCTTCATCGGCGATCGCATCGCCGCGCGCTTCCGCGTTCATGCCCGGCGGACGACGCGGCGCGAGGACCGGGGGATCGTCACCTTCGAGGTGAAGGTGATCAATCAGCACGGAAGCGTGGTGCAGGACGGCCAGACGATGCTCATGATGAGCCGTACCCAGGCTGCCACCGAACCATCGGCTTGACCGGAGCGCGCGCCTTGCTCATCTGTTCGCAGGGCGCGAGGAATGATCCGCGTTTGCTGGGAGTGATCGGCCAATGGCGCGCAAATCCGACGGAGATCCTGCGGCGGCGGGCCGGCTCTCGATGCGCGACAACATCAAGAAGGTGGCGACCGAATTGCTGATCCGTCACGGCTTTCACGGCACCAGCTTCCGCCACATCGCCGAACGGCTCGACATCACCACGACCAACATCCACTACCATTTCGGCAACAAGGAGAAGCTGGTCGAGGAGGTCGTCGGCGACTACGTGACCAGTACCTGCGCCCGGCACAAGACCATCTGGGAAAATCCCGATCGCTCTCTGCCGGAGAAGCTGAAGGATGTCGCCAGCTTCAACCAGACGCGCTATCGCGCCTTCAATCGCGGACGCAAGAGCGGCCAGCCCTGGAGCCTCATCGGCCGACTGCGACTGGAGGGCGAGGTGCTGAGCCCCGGCGCGCGCGAATCGCTCGCCTCGTTCACCGACACCGTTCACGCCTCGGTGCGGGTCGCGGTGCAGATCGCCCATGACAAGGGCGAACTCGTTGCGGACGCGCCGCTGGACGACATCGCGTTCCTGCTGGTCAACATCGTCAACAGCTCGTCGGTGTTCACGCAGGATGCCGGCAATTTCGAGCGCCTCGAACAGTTCTTCGAAGCGTTCTCGCGGGTGATGCTCTCGGCCTATGCCCCGCGCCGCGAGGTTCCCGCTGCCGCCGCCGCGGTGCCGTGACGGCAAAATCCTCCTGTAGAGCGATGGTCCAAATGCTTTCGGCTGCGCGGCCCATACCGGCCGCGTACGGCTTCAAGCGTTGCCATGCACTGGATCGAGGCTTGCGATCGGGGAAAATCTAACTTACTGATAAGTAAGTTTATGGAGTGGCGCGCGCCCTCCAACCCTTTCGGAGTCTTAAGGATGCAGGTCATCACGGCGGCTGCCGCAGCGTCGCTCGTGCGCGATGGCGACACGATTCTCATTGGCGGCTCGGGCTCGGGACACGCCGTACCCGAAGCACTGATCGCTGCCGTCGAACATCGTTTTCTCGATGAGCAGCAGCCGCGGGCGCTGACGACCATTCACCCGGTCGGTCTCGGCAATCGGGCGGAAGCGGGCGCCTCGCGCTTTGCCCATGAGGGACTGATCCGCCGCGTGGTGTGCGGCACGGTCGTCGACGCGCCGCCGATCGCGGAGATGGCCAGCCGCGATGCCATCGAGTGCTACACCCTGCCTCAGGGCGCGCTTTCCCAGCTCATCCGCGAAATCGCCGCCGGTCGCCCTGGCCTCGTGACCCATGTCGGCCTGCACACCTTCGTCGATCCGCGCCTCGCTGGCGGCAAGCAGAGCAAGGCGTGTTCGGAGGATTTGGTCGAACTGGTCACGGTGAAGGACCGCGAATGGCTGTTCTACAAGCCCTTCCACATCGACGTGGCCTTCCTGCGCGGCACGACGGCGGACGAAGACGGCAACATCTCGATGGAAGACGAGGCGATCTTCGGCGAGATGCTGTCGATGGCGCAGGCGACGCGCCGCTGCGGCGGCCTCGTCATCGTTCAGGTCAAGCGCCTCGCGCGCCGCGGCAGCCTGCCCGGCAAGACGGTGAAAATCCCCGGTATGATGGTCGATGTCGTCGTCGTCGAGCCCGAGCAGAAGCAGACCTACCAGACTTTCTTCGATCCCGCTTTCGCCGGGCAGCTACGTATTCCGCTTGACAGCTTCCCCAAGCTGCCGCTCGACGAACGCAAGATTGTCGCCCGGCGCTGCGCAATGGAGCTGCGGCGCGGCGCGATCTGCAATATCGGGTCGGGTATCTGCACCGGCATCGGACTGGTCGCCGCCGAGGAGCGCATTCTCGATCAGGTGGTGCTCACCAACGAGCAGGGGCTGGTCGGCGGTGCGCCGGCTTCCGGCCTCGATGCGGGTGCCTCGCGCAACTACTGGGCGATGATCGATCAGCCCTATCAGTTCGACTTCTATGATGGCGGCGGGCTCGACATCGCCTTTCTGTCAGCCGTTGAGGTCGACCGCGTCGGCAATGTGAACATCAGCCGCTTTGCCGGCCGCGTCGTCGGCATTGGCGGTTTCGTCAACATCAGCCAGAACGCCCGCACCATGGTGTTCGGCGGGACGTTCACCGCCAGCGGCCTCAAGGTGGAGGCGCGCGATGGCAAGCTGGTGATTGTGCAGGAAGGTAAGCACCACAAGTTCGTCGAGGCGGTCGAGCAGATCGCCTATAGCGGCCCCTATGGCCGTTCGCGCGGGCAGACCACGTTGTTTGTTACCGAGCGGGCGGTGTTCCGCACCATCGAGGATGGGATCGAACTCATCGAGATCGCGCCCGGCATTGATCTCGAGCGCGATGTCCTCGCGCACATGGCTTTCCGTCCGCACATCGCCAGCCAACTCAAGCTCATGGATGCCCGGCTGTTTGGCGCCGGGCCGATGGGCATCGCGGGTGAGATGCCCGGCGAATGGCGCGTGCATGAGCGGCTCAAGGCCGCGTCGTAACCCTTAGCGCGGAACACTGACATGACATCGACCGCTTCCAGCGCCTTACGGCCCGCTCTCATCCTTCCGAAGGCCGATGGTTCGCTTGAAACCTATCATCTGATCGGTACGCCCATTATGGCGCGCAAGCCTGCGCAGCCCTTCTCCCGCATCGCCTACGCGGCGGGCCATGTCGTGGTGAACCCCCTCGCGGTGAACGATCCCTGGGTTTCGTCCGTCGTCGACTGGGACCGCACGCTGGCCTTTCGCGAGCATCTCTGGAGCCTTGGTCTGGGCATCGCCGAAGCCATGGATACCGCCCAGCGCGGCATGGGTGTCGACTGGCCGACCTCGCTGGAGCTGATCCGGCGCACCAGTGCGGCCGCGGGCAAGAATCATCTCGTCGTGTCTGGCTGCGGCACCGACCAGTTGCCAGCGGCTGAGGCGCGCACGCTCGACGATGTGATCCGCGCCTATGAGCAGCAGATCGAAGCCATCGAGACGACCGGTAGCCGCATCGTGCTCATGGCCTCGCGTGCTCTCGCCCGCGTCGCGAAGGGGCCGGACGATTATGTCGCCGTCTATGACCGGCTGCTGCGGCAGGTCAGCCGGCCGGTGGTGCTGCACTGGCTGGGCGACATGTTCGATCCGGCGCTGGCCGGCTATTGGGGGTCGCGGGATGTCGGCGTGGCGATGGATGTCGTCGCCGGGATCATCGCGGACCACGCGGCGAAGGTCGACGGCATCAAGATTTCGCTGCTGGACGATGCCTATGAGATCGCGCTGCGGCGGCGGTTACCCGATGGCGTTCGCATGTATACCGGCGACGACTTCAACTATGTCTCGCTGATCGAAGGCGATGCTCAGGGGCATTCGCATGCTCTGCTCGGCGCCTTCGATGCCGTCGCGCCCGCCGCATCGGCGGCGCTCGAAAAGCTCGCGGCCAAAGATATCGAGGGCTATCAGGTAATCCTGAAGCCTACCGAGGCGCTGTCACGGCATCTATTCGCGGCTCCCACCCAGTTCTACAAGACTGGCGTGGTGTTCATGGCCTATCTGAATGGCCATCAGGATCATTTTACCATGGCGGGCGGACTTGAGAGCGCGCGCTCGACGCTGCACCTCGCGCAGATATTCCGCATGGCGGATGAGACCGGCCTGCTCCGCGATCCCGATATTGCTACCGAGCGCATGCGGGCGGTTCTCGCGGTTCGGGGAGTGGTGGCGTGAGTTCATCGGAGCCCGCGGATGGGGTTCCGCTGCCGCTGTCCGGCGCGACCCGCGTTTACGCCATTCTGGGCGACCCCATCGGTCAGGTCGCCTCGCCCCGCCTGTTCAACAGCGCGTTTCGGCGACGCGGCGCGGCAGCCGCTCTCGTGCCGATCCATGTCCCGCCGGCGGAGCTATCCGTCGTGGTCGCGGCCTTTCGCGCGGCGCAGAATTTCGACGGGCTGGTCATCACCGTACCCCACAAGATGGAGGCGATGGCCCTGGTCGATGAAGTTGCGCCGATGGCGCGCCGCATCGGCGCGGTCAATGTGATCCGCAAAAGCAGTGGGCGGCTGATCGGCGACAATTTCGATGGCGTCGGCTTTGTGCGTGGTTTGCACGACAAGGGACATCAGCTGTCCGGGCGTCGCACGCTTATCGTCGGTGCCGGCGGTGCCGGCCGGGCGGTCGCCCATGCGGTGCTCGACCAGAAACCGGCCGCGCTTCGCCTTTTCGATGTCGATAAGGCCCGGGCTGAAGCTCTGGCGGCCGAGCTCGCTCAGGTGGATGCTGGCGTTGCGATTGACGTTAGCCCGCCGGATCCGTCCGGTTTCGAGATAGCGGTGAACTGCACCTCGATCGGCATGAAGCCGAACGACCCGTTTCCGGTGAACGTCGACGGACTTGCCGCTGGAATGCTGGTCGTCGACATCATCCTCAAACCCGCCGTCACGCCTCTGCTGATCGAAGCCGAGCGGCGCGGCTGCGTGACACAGCCCGGCATCCACATGCTGGAGGGGCAGGTCGAGGCTGTCTGCGATTTCTTCCGTGTTGGTCCGCTGCTGTGCTAACGCCTGACCGTTGTTCGATCGACGCCGCGACACTGGGCAAGGCCGATCGGTCGGGTGATCGAACAGGTTGCGCAGCAAGGTTTTGGGGCGATCGCGCCATGGCGCCGGGAGATCGAGGGGCACGACGTTGCCGCCATCGCCCGGCAGATCCGCGATGCGGGACTTGCCGTCTCGGGCTATTGCCGGAGCTCGCCGATCCCGGCTGAAACGGCGCTTAAGCGCGAGGCGCAACATTAGGAGAACCGGCGCGCATTGGGCGACGCCGCGACGCTGGGAGCTGCATGCTTTGTCGTCGCCGCCGGCGGCCTGCCGGGCGGCAGTCGCGATCTCCGGGATGCCCGCACGCAGGTCGAGGACGGACTGGCACTGCTGCTTGAGGAAGCACGCCCCCTCGGTGTCGCCATCGCCATCGAGCCGCTTCACCCGATGTATGCCGTCGACCGCTGCTGCGTGAACACGCTGGTGCAGGCGCTGGACCTTTGTCAGCGGCGGGACCCCGATGAGCGTGGTGGCGTCAGCGTCGCGCTGGACGCCTATCACGTCTGGTGGGATCCCGACCTGAGCGCCGACATCGGGCGCGCCGGGCGCGAGGGGCGCCTTACGGCATTCCATGTATGCGACTGGCTGGTGCCGACGGGGGATCTGCTGATGGATCGCGGGATGACGGGCGACGGTGTCATCGATTTGCCGGGGTTGCACCGCGAGCTGGCTGCAACGGGTTTCGTCGGCTATCCCGAGATCGAAATTTTCTCCAGCCGCTGGTGGGCGGTGGACAATGAAACAACCCTGCGGGGAAGGAACTCCGCCATGGCTGCAATTAAGACAGGCCTTCTCGCTGCTACTGCCGCGGCCGCATCTCTTGCGTCGACGACACTCGCCCGTTCAGCCGATCAGATCCCGGAAGCGCAGGCTGTTAAGAATGTCGTACTCGTGCACGGCGCCTTTGCTGACGGCTCCGGTTGGCGCGGCGTCTATGACCAGCTGACCCAGCGCGGCTATCGGGTTGCCATTGTGCAGAGCCCGCTGACCTCGCTTGCCGACGACGTCACGGCGACCAAGCGGGTGCTGGCCCGGCAGGAAGGCCCGGCGATCCTCGTGGGGCACAGCTGGGGCGGGACGGTGATCACCGAGGCGGGCGTCGATCCCAAGGTGTCCGGCCTCGTGTATGTTTCGGCCCTGTCGCCCGACAAGGGTGAGACGACGGCGCAGCAATATGAGGGGTTCACCACCCCGCCGGAATTCGTGCTCGATGTCGGTGACGACGGGTTCGGTTATGTGAAGGCGGAGAACTTCAAGTCCGGCTTTGCCGCCGATGCGAGCGATGCCGATGCTGCCTTCATGCGCGACTCGCAGGTGCCGATCGCCATGTCCGTCTTCGGGACGAAGCTCACCGAAGCCGCCTGGCGCAGCAATCCGAGCTGGGCTGTGATCGCCACCGACGACAAAGCCTTCGACCAGCGCATGCTGCAGCACATGGCCAAGCGTATCGGGGCGAAGATCACCGAGGTCCCCGCAAGCCATGCGGTCTTCATGACACAGCCCAAGGTCGTCGCCGACGTCATCGACGAGGCAGCCCGGTCGGTCAGCGCCAAGGCGCAGTGAGGAGCAGCGGGCCGGCAGTAGGAAGCACATTTGCCTTGCTGCCGGACCCTCGCGAGCCGATGATCAAAACGCTCGTTTCCATAGCGCGCGCATCCTGCATGCGGTCTCAGCTTCTGCTGCCGGCGCCTCGCTCGCGTGCCTGCAAGGTCTGGCGCAATTGGCGATCGATCGCCCGCAGACGGACTTCATCGGAGGCGAGCGCGGCAAGCGCCTCGATCGCGTGCGCCTCGCGCTCGCTCAAGTCGCGCGGCTTCCTGTCGATGACGCACAGTGAGCCGACGACAAAGCCGTTGCCGTCCAGAATCGGCGCGCCCGCATAGAAGCGGAATCCGGGCTCCCCGGCCACGGCGGGGTTGTCCTCAAAACGCGGATCGCCGGAGAGGTCAGAGACGGAGAACACCTTCTTCTGCAGGATGGTGTGGTTGCAGAAGGCCCAGCTCCGCGGTGTCTCGGGCAGTTCGAGCCCGATCCGCGACTTGAACCATTGCCGCGTCTGCGTCAGCAGCGTTATCAGGGCGATCGGTGCCTCGAGGCTGTGGGCGGCGAGCCAGGTGAGCCGGTCAAACGCTTCTTCGGGCGGCGTATCCAACAGGCCCGTGCGCTCCAGCGCGACCAGCCGCTGCCGCTCGTTGAGCGCAATCGGAAATGCAAGGCTCTCCTGAGTGAGGGTGGCGGCCTCGTCGTCCGAGAGCCACCCGCGCAGGGTCGCTACCGCTTCGGCTGGTTCGCGCAGAAGTGTGACCCGTGACGGCAGCGGTGGCCCACATGCTTCGCCGACCGCCACGATGCGGCTGTGCACGAGTTGCGAGTTGCCAGCGAGGCTCCTCAAAAGCGGCAGGTGGTGATCTTCGGCGCCATCCAGATCAACGAGCACGGTATGCGGCTTCAAGGCGCCGATCGCGATCATCGCAGCCATGACATCGTCGAACAGCTCGGCCGCGCATTCCGGCACGTGGTTCAGAATCCGGCGATAGGTCGGCAGACGCTGAGCGGATGCGATGACCACGATGGCTGCGGACGAGCGGAGCTCCTCGGAGGTAGCGCCCTTGTTGTCGATCAGCGCCATAACGTCGGCGCGATAGACCCTGCGATGCCCGCCCGGCGTCTTCCATGACGAAATCGTGCCGCCCTCTATGAGCAACTGCGCCGTACGCACCGACACACCGAGCAGCCGAGCCGTATCGGCGGTGGTGAGGATGTCCTTCTCTGCGTCGATCATCGCGTTCCCGATAGAGCTTGAGCGGCAAGGGTCATAACCCACAGGCAGGATATTAGCACAAAGTCATATTTGATATAATTGATAAAATTGATAATTCACCTCCTGCGCATCAGGAGGAATTGGAATGACGTCCCAGCAAACCGAAGCCGCAAACTTCGCCGCGACTGCCGCTGATAATCAGCAGCAACTGCGTTCGAAGCTCCAGCGGCGCTATGATTTCATCGTCTGCGGCGCCGGCTCCTCCGGCTCGGTCGTGGCGCGACGGCTGGCCGAGAACCCGGCGGTGCAGGTCCTCCTCGTGGAGGCGGGCGGCGACGATGATGCCGAGAGCGTCCGCAACCCTTCCATGTGGCCACTCAATCTGGGCAGCGAGCGCGACTGGGGCTTCCAGGCAACCCCGAACCCGCATCTCGATGGCCGGACCCTACCAATGTCGATGGGAAAGGGACTCGGCGGCGGATCCAGCATCAACGTCATGGTCTGGGCCCGCGGCCATCGCAGCGACTGGGATTTCTTCGCCAAGGAAAGCGGTGACGATTCTTGGGGCTATGACGCCGTGCTCGATACCTATCGCCGGATCGAGAACTGGCAGGGTACGCCGGACCCGCATTACCGCGGAACCTCGGGCCCGGTATGGGTGCAGCCCGCGCAGGACCCCAGCCCCATCGCGCTCGCAATGCTCGACGCAGCGACCGAGATCGGCATTCCCCGTTACGATCATCCCAACGGCGCAATGATGGAGGGCGCCGGCGGCGCCGCTATCACCGACATGCTGGTCAAGGACGGTCGGCGCAACTCGCTGTTCCGCGCCTACACCTACCCGTTTATGGACCGGCCCAACCTCACGGTTGTGACAGGAACGACGATCCGCCGGGTGCTGTTCGAGGGCCGGCGCGCCGTCGGAATCGAGGCGGTTCGCAATGGTGCCGTCTTCACTGTCGTCGCCACCTCCGAGGTGATCCTTTCGCTTGGCGCGATGCACACGCCCAAGGTGCTGATGTATTCGGGCATCGGGGATAGCTCGCAGCTTGAGCGGTTCGGCATCCCCGTGGTGGAGCATTTGCCTGGGGTCGGCGGCAATCTTCAGGACCACGTCGCGTTCTGCTGCATCTGGGGCACGCGCGAGCCGATCGCGCCGCGCAACACCGGTAACGAGGCCAAGCTTTACTGGAAGACGCGTCCCGAGCTCGAAGCGCCGGACCTTCTATTTTGCCAGGTGGAGTTCCCAGTGCCGAGTGAGCGTACCGCAGCGAGCAACGTGCCCGAGCATGGCTGGACGATGTTCGCCGGACTTGCACGCCCCGCAAGCCGCGGACGGCTGCGCCTGACCGGATCCGATCCCTCGGCGGGCATCGAGATCGACGCCAACATGATGTCGGCGCCCGAGGACATGGACGCCGCAATCGCCTGCATCGAGCTTTGCCGCGAACTCGGAAACGCACGGGCTTTCGGGCCGCTCGTAAGCGGCGAGGCCCTTCCCGGGCCGTTGAAGGGGGAGTCGATGAAGCAGTTCATCCGCGACTCCGCCGTCACCTACTGGCACCAGAGCTGTACCGCCAAGATGGGACGCGACGCGATGTCGGTCGTTGACGGTACCCTCAAGGTCTACGGCGTCGAGGGACTGCGCATTGCCGACGCCTCCATCATGCCGCGCGTCACTACCGGAAATACGCAGGCACCCTGCGCCATCATCGGAGAGCGTGCCGCCCAGGCGATTCGTCACACCCACCGCCTATGAGTTGTCTGCCGGGGCAACCGGTACACGGCGCCCCGGCGATGCCGCGAGACCGATCCCGTGCTGCATGATTCCGCTTCGCTCGAAACGCATCCCGAGCCGGTCCGTGGCCTAAATGTGATGATCGTGACGCCTGACGATACCCTTCGTAGCCACGTCACGACCTATCTGCGGGAGCATGGATGCCGCGCCATCGGCGCCGACCGCATGCCGGCGATGGGGCGGCTCCAGTCCGAGCCATTCAACCTTCTGGTTCTCGACGCGCAGCTTGACCCCATTGATGGCTTCGAAGCGCTTCGCCGCGTGCGGGCGGTTTCGGAGCTTCCCATTATCATGATCACCCAAAATCGGCGGGACGAGATCGACTGTGTCGTCGGGCTGGAGCTGGGCGCCGACGACTTCCTCGCCGCCCCGCTCAATCCGCGCGAGTTGCTGGCCCGCGGCCGCGCTATTCTGCGTCGCATCGGACGCTCTCGCTTCTTCGATGCCGAGAACCGCTCGGGTGGCTGGCGCTTCATCGGTTGGGAGCTTCGGCGCCGCACCCGAACGCTCACCGATCCATCCGCCCGCGTAGTCGACCTCACGCGCAATGAATATGCGTTGTTATGCACCTTTCTGGAGGCGCCGCGTCAGGCGCTCTCCCGTGTGCAGCTCATGCGGGCCACTCGCCCACACGAGGACACCTTCGACCGGAGCATCGACGGACAGGTGCTCAGATTGTGACGGAAGCTTCAGTCGAACGCCAGCGCGCCGCAGCCAATCCGGACCGAGAGGGGCGTGGGCTACCTGTTGGATGCGGAGGTCGAGTCGCCGATCGCTTGGTGGTTCGGTGCGTTGAGCGGCTGGTGGATTCTCGCTGGTTTCGTCGCCAGCGCGAACCTGGGGCGGCTCACACGTTTTGGGAGGTCGCGGGCCGCCTGGTCCTCGAGAGCCTCGGCTACGCCAAGGACATCGAGCTGGCCGAGCTCGAGATCGATCTCGAGACCCGGGGCAATTGCCCGAATTCGAGGCGGCATTCAGCAAGCTTCACGGCAAGGACTGGAAGGCCGAGAAAGGCATGCTTTCGTTCACCATCGGCGAGGCGAGCGCAGCCTTGAGTATCTTCAACCCGAAGGTGTAGCGGCGTTCGACTGGCGAGCACCGGTCAGTCTGGAAGTGGAATGTGCTCTTCCCGATCATCAATCGGCAGATCGAAGAGCCCCTTGCCCCAGTTCTGCGCCCGCCATTCGGCCTTAGCCTCCTCGATGCGCTCGCGCGAAGACGCGACGAAGTTCCACCAGATGTAGCGGGGACCCGAAAAGGTCGCGCCGCCGAGGATCATGAGGCGCGCGCCTCTGTCGCCGGCCGCGACGGTGATCCTGTCGCCGGGGCGGAAGACCATCATCCGGCCCGCCTCGAAATCCTGGCCGGCGATCGAGATCGAGCCTTCGACGATGTAGATGCCTCGATCTTCGTGATCGTCCGGCATCGGTAACCGGCCGCCCGCTTCTAGCGCCACGTCGGCATAGAAGGTCTCCGAGTACATCGTCGCGGGGGCCTTCTCGCCATAAGCGTTTCCGAGGATCAGCCGGACCGAGACGCCGCCATCCTCGATCACCGGCAGCGCCTCCTTGCCGTGATGCTCGAAAATCGGCGCCATATCCTCGAGATTCTCCGGCAGCGCCAGCCAGGTCTGAATGCCGAACAGGCGGTTCGGACCGCTTCGGGCCGCCGCCGATGTGCGCTCCGAATGGGTCACGCCGCGCCCGGCGACCATCCAGTTCAGCGCGCCCGGGCGTATCATCTGGTCGGCCCCGGTACTGTCGCGGTGATGGAAGTCGCCGCGATAGAGATAGGTGACGGTGCCGAGACCGATATGCGGGTGCGGCCGAACATCGACGCCCTGTCCGGTCAGGAACTCGGCCGGTCCAGCCTGATCGAAGAAGATGAATGGCCCGACCATCTGCCGCTTTGGCGCCGGCAAAGCGCGCCGAACCTCGAAGCCGCCGAGATCGCGAGAGCGTGGAACGATGAGTGTTTCGATCGCGTCGAGGCCCACCTCATCGGGACAGCCCGGTTCGATCGCCGGATTCCAACTCATATGCCTCATCCTTCCTCGGCTTCCGGGAGAACTCACCCTTGCCGGTGCCCCAATCTGGCGAAAGGCCGCCCGCCACACTAGCCCCGCGATGCGCCGATCTGCGTCGCGCCAAGTGGAACGCAAGGGCAAGATCGTCGAGCTCGGCGTTTCGCTGTCGGGCGGCCGCGGAGCGCAATCCTCAATAGGGCATCGCCTCGCCCGCTTCTAACGGTCGTGGCCCCAGACGTCCGGATTCCGCGCGAAATACTCGATCAGCATCTCGGTGAGCACCCGCACTTTCCGCGGGGGATGCTGCCCTGGCGGACGAACGACATAGGCGGCTCCCGGAGGTACGGGATAGCGTGTCATGATGGGGACGAGGGCGCCGGAGGCGACGTATTCATAGGTGATGCAATCGGGGAGCCAGGCTATGCCGAGACCAGCTGCCGCCGCGGCCGCAAGCGCCGTGGCGCTATCGGCCTTGAACCTGCCCTGCGGCTGAACCGTGACGATCCTGTCGCCATCCATGAACTGCCAGGCTTCCGTTCCCTGCATGAGGGCCTGATGAGCAACGAGCTCCTCCAGCGTCTCGGGCGACCCGTGCGCCTTGATGTAGTCCGGGCTTGCGACGAGCTTTCCTTGGATCGGCCCGACGCGCTTGGCGATCAGGTTGGAATCCTGAAGGTAACCGCCCCGGATCGCGCAATCGAAGCCCTCGGCGATGAGATCGACGAAGCGATCGCTATAGGAGGTGTGGATGTGAAGCCGGGAGTGCTGGCGTGCCATTTCCGCAATCACGGGAGCGAAGTGCGTCGGGCCGAAAGTGAGCGGCATGGCCACCCTCAGGCGGCCGCATAACTCCCCGGTAGGGAGGATCGCTTCCCTGGCCGTGTCGATCTCGGCACTGGCGCGCGCTGCATGATCCCTGAAGGTGATCCCCGCTTCCGTGAGCGCGGCGCCGCGGGTCGTGCGGGCAAGAAGCTGCACGCCGAGCTCTGCTTCGATCCGCAGAAGCCGCCGGCTGACGATCGACTTGGAGACGCCGAGCCGGCGTGCGGCTGCCGATACGCCGCCGCTGTCGGCGACCGCGACGAATGTCTGCAGATCCTCGATGTCCAAGTTGGCGTTCCCCGTTTCGCGACACAGCGTGCCGGACTGCGGAGCTACCCTATCACGCAACGGAACGCCAAAGTGCATCCGGCAGCGTCGCCTGCTGGCGCCTGTCTCCCGTGACCTCGTCGCCGCCCATGGCGGCAGAGAAAGGAAGCCTTGATGACTTTCCGCAACGGCCTTGATTCGCTTCTTCGTCCCGAAGACTCGGTCCTCGTTCTGATCGACCATCAGCCCTACCAACTCGCGAACCTGAACAGCCACGAGCCGCAGATGGTGATCAACAACACGGTGGGTCTGGCGAAGGCGGCAAGGGCCTTCGGGGTCCCCACCATCCTGACCACCGTGATCGCCGAGCGGGGTGGTCTGCTCTTCCCGCAGATCACCGATGTCTTCCCGGGTCAGGAGGTGATCGACCGGACGCTCATCAACACCTGGCAGGATCCGAAGGTGGTGGATTTGGTGAAGGCGACCGGCCGCAAGCAGCTGGTCATCGCCGGCCTGTGGACCGAGGTGTGCGTCGCAATGCCGGCCATCCAGGCCCTCGGCGAGGGTTGGGACGTGACCGTGGTCACCGATGCCTCCGGCGGCGTGTCCGTCGAGGCCCATCAGATCGCGATCCGGCGCATGATCGCGGCCGGCGCCAACATGATGACCTGGATGGCGGTGGCCGGCGAATGGCAGCGCGACTGGGCCCGGCTCGACACCGCCGCCAAGCTGACCGAGGTGCTCGTGCAGCACGGCGGCGGCAGCGGCATCGCCTATCTGTGGGAGCAGCAGCTGCTCAACACGCCGGTGCCGACCGCCGCGGGCTGATTGCGGCGGGAATGGTGGGAATTCGTCGAGGGGCGGATGTGATCCGGTTTTCGCGACGGGGTCCATTATGCAATGGGGTGTAACGGCAGCGGCGTCGCGATGATGACCTATCTCGGGCACCAGACCGCCTTAAAGATCCTGCGGCGACAGAACCGCAAATGCGGCTTCGACCGCGAGTCTCCGACCATCCGCTCTATTTCGGCAAGCCGTGGTTCCTGCCGATCGTCAGCGGCTGGTACCAGCTGCGCGATCGTATCGATCGCATCGGCGTCAAAGGATTGAGCGCCAATGGTCCGATCCCGCGCTCGTGACATCCCCCGCCGCCGGCGTCCTCGGCGGCGGGGCCGACGCTCTGTGACGCGTTCCCCCGCCATGGCTGCTCGGCATCAGCCTTGCGGTGGCGATCTATCGTGCGAGGCGGTACTACCACGCTGCGAGAGCCGCATGGCCTCGCCGTCACCCTCGATCAGGCGCAAACTGCGGCGCAGGCTTTGCGGGGGATGGCCGAAATGGCGCACAAAGGCGCGCCGCATGCGGTCGCGGTCGGCGAAGCCGGTATCCCTTGCAACGACATCCATGGCGTGGCGCCCCTCCTCGAGCATCAGCTTGGCGGCTTCAAGCCGCAGGCGTTCCACGGCTTTCGCCGGCGACTGGCCGGTTTGCTCGCGAAACACGCGGCTGAACTGGCGCGGGCTGAGGCTTGCCGCCTCCGCGAGTTCTTCGACTGTCAGCGGGTTGCGCAGATGTTCCTTGGCGTAGATCAGCGCCTGGCGCACCCGATCCGAGCGGGGCTCGAGCTCCAGCAGGGCGGAAAACTGGGACTGCCCGCCCGGGCGCCGATAATAGACCACCAGTTTGCGGGCGATTTCCCGCGCGAGCGGCGCTCCGTGGTCGTCCTCGATCAGCGCCAGCGTGAGATCGATGGCCGCGCTCATTCCCGCAGAGGTCCAGACCTTGCCGTCGGAGACGAAGATTCTGTCCTCGTCGACCTTCGCGGTGGGAAAGCGTTGCTGAAGATCGCGCGCATGCGCCCAGTGGGTGGTGACGAGACGTCCATCGAGCAGGCCGGCCTCGCCCAGCAGGAACACACCGGTACAGATGCCCGCGACGCGCCGGGACTCGCGTCCGGCGTCGGCGATGTAGTTGCGCAGGCCCGCCGTCAAAGGCCGGGGCGTCAGTTCGCCTACCACCATCAGCGTGTCGGGGTAGGCGGTCAGCGAATGGGTTTCAATCCGTATGCCCAGCGAGGAACGGATCGTGCCGCCATGCTCGGACATGACGGTAAGACGATAGGTCTCCTCGCCGAGCGCCACATTGGCGAACTCGAAGGCCGACAGCGCGGCCATGCCCATGACCTGAAAGCCATCTTCCAGAATAAAGCCGATCTGTCGCATGCATCGATGCCATTTTTGACCCTATTTTGAGTTCGTGCATGATTTAGGACACGCCGTCTATCCGGAATGCAGGGGCAAGCCGACGCATTGGGGCAGCGCGTCCGCCAGGGTTTGCTGACCGGGGTGCCTGTCACTTTGGAGCGGCGGCTGCTGCGCTCGGGGGAGAGGCGGTCAACAGACGCCCCTGGGCGGCCCGATAGACCGTCGCCGCCGCGACCACCAGCACGACCGCGTTGGCAAAGATAAAGAGCATCGGTGCCAGCAAGGTCACGCTGCCGGCGTCGCCCAGGGCGACGAGGCGGATCGGCGCCGTCGCCAGTGCGGTGACGCCGAAGGTGAAGGCCCAGTAGGAAGGGGCGATCGGCTCGCGAAGGATCCATGGCAGCAGCCGCAGCAGGATAAGAGCCTGCAGCAGGCCATAGCCGATCATCGCATGGGCGAAGAGCGGCGGGGCGGCCGGTGCAATCGAGATCAACGTCACGGCGCCGACGACGGGAGGTGCCAGTTGAATCCCCAGGGTAGGGCGCAGCGCGCTTGCCATGTTGGGGCTGGTCAGCATGCGATGCAGCAGCACCGATTCAATGGCGAGCCATCCGAACAGACCGGCGCCGAAGAAGAACTGCCCCAGATCGGCAAGGCCCAGCGCCGCGCCGACCGTGCCGGCGACGAAGCTTCCCGCCACCGTCGGCAAATAGAGGACGGGGGTGGAATGCTCGGGTGAGCGCTCGCCGAGCCAGAGCCCTCCCGTCCGCCAGACGGCGAAGCCGAGCGTGAACACGGCCCCGGCGGCGTAGAGGACAAGCGCGGCTCGGTGGGAATAGGGAGCGATGCCGCCGGCGACGAGCATCGTCGCGACGCCGATCAACCCGACGAAGCAGCACTGGATCGGATGGGCGGCCTCGGCCATCGCCGCCGCGCGAGCGCCGAGCCATTTGGTCAGGTAGAGCACGACCAGGACCGCCCAGACCGCTGCCGCCGCGGCCATCAGGGCTTCGCCCGGCCATATCGGCAATCCCCAGGCGAGATGGGCCGCGCGCCAGCTTCCGCCGAGCCCGGCAAGACCCAGCACCATTCCGAAGAAGGAGGCGGGAACAATGGGGACGCGGGGGGCGGGGTTCATGGCGAGATCTCTCATCTAACTGACGGCTGCCGTGAGGGCGCGGTGTTGACGGTTCAGGGCGTGACGCCCGCACCGAGCGTCTTCAGATAGGCAATCAGGTTCGTGCGGTCCTCGGATTTCGGCACGCTCACCGCCATGGAGGTGCCGGGCACCATCTTGGCGGGTGCGGCGAGGAACTGCTCCAGCGTCGCATCGTCCCAGACGATGTCGGTCGCCGAAAGGGCCTTCGAGTAACGAAAGCCGGCGACGGACGCCGCCCTGCGGCCGAAAACCCCGGCAAGGCCGGGTCCGACCTTGTTCTGTGCCGTCACCGTATGACAGCCGGCGCAGCGGCTGAACAGCGTCTTGCCAAGGGCGGCGTCGCCATCGGCACGCGCCGCCGCCGGCAGCAGGGTAAGACTGAGCGCTATCAAGGCGAAGCGGGACATGGTCGATCCGATCCAGTTGGGCTTTGTAATCGATGACGGCCGGGTGAAAAATTGGGTACGGCCGGTGCTGGATCGATTGAACAACATGGGATCCGGATTGCGAATGTCAGTAATCCGACGTTTTCGGTCATCCTTTCCAAAATGAACGTCGGTCGCACAGCGGTTATTCGTGAAGAATCGCTGCAAATGCCGGCATGTCCGGAATCGCCGTTCATACGTCATTTGGTAATTGCCCATTACCCGATAGCAATTCGCCTGTGATCTGCCTTGCACAAACAAACAGGAGACGACTATGGGCGAAATGGGCACTGCGGTGGTAACCGGCGCATCGTCTGGAATTGGCGCCATCTATGCCGACCGTCTGGCCGCGCGAGGCCATGACGTGATCCTGGTCGCCCGCAATGCCGGCCGCCTGGCACAGCAGGCGGAGCACATCGCCGGGCGGCATGGTGTGAAGACGCACATCATCGCCGCGGATCTCACCAGCCCCGCCGAACTGCGTCGGGTGGAGGAGGCCCTTAAGGCCGATCCGTCCATCGCCATGCTGGTCAACAATGCCGGCTTCGGCGGTGCCGGCGACCTGTTGCAGTCGGACGTCGACCGCATGGAGGAGATGATCGCCGTCAACGTCACCGCGGTGATGCGTCTCACTTACGCCCTGGCGCCGGCCTTCGTGGCGCGGGGCGCCGGAACGATCATCAATATCTCGTCGATCGTGGCGATCGGGCCGGAGATTCTCAACGGCGTCTATGGAGGCAGCAAGGCCTTTGTGCTCGGCTTCAGCCAGTCGCTCAAGAAGGAGCTCGGCGAGCGGGGCGTCAAGGTGCAGGTGGTCCTGCCGGGCGCCACGGCCACCGAGTTCTGGGACGTCGCCGGCCTGCCGGTCGGCAACCTGCCGGATACATGGGTGATGACCGCCGAAAACCTCGTCGATGCCGCGCTGCTGGGGCTCGATCGTGGGGAGTTCGCCACCATTCCCTCGCTGCAGTCCGGTGAGGAATGGGATGCCTATGAGAAGGCCCGGCGGGTCATGCTGCCCCATCTGTCGAGCGCGGCCGTCGCGCCCCGCTACGCATTGGCGGCTGCAAGCTGAGAGTGCCGACGAATCGGCAGGAACGCCGGCGACCCGGTCGGGTCGGCGCTGGCGGCGTCCTGCCGGGCCTGTGAGCATTCGAAATGAAAACAGTGACCGAAAACGCCGTCTCTACGTCCTACGACCTCGGCTGGAGTGGCTAGGTTTCCGTCGGCAAGTTCGGCAGGAGGCCTCGATGGCGAGCATCAATGTCAATGGACGCGATTTCGAGGTCGCGGCTGAGCCCGATACACCGCTGCTCTGGGTTCTTCGCGACACGTTGGCAATGACCGGAACCAAATATGGGTGCGGTATCGCCCTGTGCGGTGCATGCGCCGTGCTGATCGACGGCCACGCCACGCGCTCCTGCCAGTTTCCGCTGGAAAGCGTCGGTCAATCGCGGATCACCACGATCGAGGCGATCGAGGACGACGAGGTCGGCCGCAAGGTGGTGGACGCATGGGTCGGCATTCAGGTCCCCCAATGCGGCTACTGCCAGTCCGGCCAGGTGATGGCCGCCACGTCGCTCCTGAAGCAAAATCCGCATCCCACCGATGCCGATATCGCCGACGCCATGACCAATCTGTGCCGCTGCGGCACCTATAACCGCATCGCGAACGCCATTCGCCAGGTGGCCGCGGGCTGAGGGAGGCACCGATGAACGTCTTTGCCAGCATAGATCCCGCCCGCCCAGGCCGTGCGGCTGATGCGCCCGGAGGGGGGCACCAACCTCTCGCGCCGGCGGTTTCTGAGTTTCGGCGCGGGTGCCGTCGTGCTCGGCGTGCTCCTGCCCAGCCTTCCCGAGCGCACCTTCGCGGCGGTACCGAATGCCGGTCCCGTCAAGCCCGGGACCCGGGCGCCGGCCTTCCTGGTGATCGGCAAGGACAATTCGGTGAAGCTGCTCAGCCCCTTCGTCGAGGGCGGCCAGGGCATCAGCACGGGGCAGGCGCAGATCGTCGGCGAGGAACTCGACGTGAATCCGAGCCGGTTCATTGTCAATGCGCGCCGCCCGGCCCCGACTATGCGGTGGTTGGCGGCATCCGGATGACCGGCGGCAGCTTCTCGACGCGCTCGATCTACGATGTGCTGCGCCGGATGGGAGCCACGGCCCGCGACATGTTCATAAGGGCGGCCTCGACCCGGCTGGGTGTCGCCCCCACCAGCCTGACGACCGAGGACGGCGTTGTCGTTCATGCCGCCAGCGGCCGGCGGGTGCCTTATGGGGACATCGCCGCTGAGGCGCTGGCGCTGGAGCCGGCCGAGAATGTGCCGCTGCGCGATCCCGCGACGTTCCGCTACATCCGCAAGCCGGTGCCGCGCCTGGACGCACGGGGATAAATCCACCGGCAAGGCAACCTATGCCATCGACTGGAAGGTCGACGGCATGCTCTACGCCGCCGTGCAGCACGCCCCGCATCTCGGCACCGAGCCGGACAGCCTCGCCAATGAGGCCGCCGTGAAGGCGATGCCCGGCGTGCATTCGGTCCACAGGCTTCCGGGCGCCGTCGCGGTCGCCGCCGATAGCTGGTTCCGCGCCCGCAAGGCGGTCGAGGCGTTGGAGGTGACGTGGACGCAGCCAGCCTCCACGGGGTTCGGCAGCGTGGCCGCGGACTACTCGTCGGGCGGCCTGCTCGCGGCGCTGAAGGCGGAACCCGGCCGCGGCATTTCGGCGGAGCAGGCCGGCGACGTGGAGGCGGCCTTTGCCTCCGCCGCCAAGGTGGTCGAAGCCGAGTACGACGCGCCCTATCTGGCGCATGCCCAGCTGGAGCCGCCATCGACCATTGCGCGGTTCAATGCGGATGGGACGCTGGAACTCTGGATGCCCAACCAGATGCCGGAGCTGTTCCAGCTCTTCGCGTCGCAGACGGCGGGCATTCCCCAGGACAAGGTCATCATCCATTCGCCGATACTCGGCGGCTTCTGCGGGCGCCACTTCACCCATGGGCCGGGAAACCCGTTTCCGCAGGCGATCCTGCTGGCGAAAGCGACGGGCAAGCCGGTGAAGGTGCTGTGGTCGCGGGAGGAGGAGTTCAAGCGCGACGCGCTGCGCCCGCTGAGCTTCAGCCGCTTCAGCGCCGCGCTGGACAAGAATGGCAAGCCGATTGCGAGCAGGGTGCCCCGTGGGCGAGGGGCCGCTCGGCCGCTAATTCGGCGAGGCGGTGGCCGGCCCGGCGGACAGCTCGGCGGTCGAGGGCATCGTCCAAAAGCCTTATGCGATCCCCAACCGCTCGATGGATCTGGTCAAGTTCCCCCAACCGGCGACCATCGCCTTCTGGCGGTCGGTGGGGCACTCCATGAATGACTATTTCTACGAGGGTTTCTTCGACGAAATGGCCGATGCGGGCGGGCAGGATCCCTATGAGCTTCGCCTTGAGCTGCTCAGGGACAAACCGCGTCATCTCAACCTGCTCCGGACCGTCGGTGAGTTGTCCGGTGGCTGGAAGCGCGGGCCCTGTGCCTCGACCGAGGGCAAGCGCGCCCGCGGCGTCTCGATGGCATCTCCCTTCAGCTCGGAGACCGCCACCATCGCCGAAGTGTCGCTCGCCGACGGCCAGGTGAAAGTGCGCAATCTGTGGATCGCCTTCGATCCGGGCAGCATCGTCAACCCGTCGATCGTGACGTCGCAGGTCGAATCCGCCGCGGCACTGGGGCTTTCCGCCACGCTCTTCGAGGAGCTCGTCTATGCCGTTGGCGTGCGGCAATCGTCCAATTTCGACACCTATCCCATCCTTGCGCGCGACCATGCCGGCGGTGCATGTGGAGATCGTCGAAAGCGGGGCGCCGATGGGCGGCGTCGGGGAGCCGGGTCTTCCGGGCATCGGCCCCGCCGTGGTCAATGCGGTGGCGGCCCTCACCGGCAAGCATATTCGCAGGCTGCCGCTGGCGAAGGCGAATTTCGGGTCGTGATGAGGCACGAGCGCGCCGGGCTCCATCCTGGTACGGCCCGGCCATGCGAAGGACGGGCAGCCGTCCCTCCGTTCAGCCGCGCAACGTATACAGCCCGACATCGATGGCGCCGGCGCGAAATCCACCCTCGCAATAGCTCAGATAATATTCCCAGAGCCGCCGGAAGTCGCTGCCGAAGCCCTGTCGCTCCAGTTCGTCCCGCGCGGCAAGGAAGCGACGCCGCCATTCCGCCAGGGTGATCGCATAGCTGGGCCCGAAAGCCTCCGTTCCCACCAGTTCCAACCCGGCCCGCTGCGCGTGCTCGGCGATATGGGTCTTGGTCGGCAACATGCCGCCGGGAAAGATGTGGCGCTGGATGAAGTCGGTGTTGCGCCGGTAGCCCTCGAAGCGGTCCTCGGCAATGGTGATGACCTGCAGAACCGCGGCGCCGCCCGGGTTAAGGCATTGGCGCAGCTTGGCGAAGTAGATCGGCCAATAGGATTCGCCGACCGCCTCCAGCATCTCGATGGAGATGATGCGGTCGTAGCGTCCGCTGACGTCGCGATAGTCCTGGAAGCGCAGCTCGGTATGCGCCGCCAGCATCGGATCGGCCTCTATCCGTGCCTGGCCGTCGGCGAGCTGTTCGCGGGAGAGGGTGATGCCGACGACATCGATGCCCCGCCGGGCAAGCGCGGCGGCAAGGGAGCCCCAGCCGCAGCCGATTTCCAGCACCCTTTGGCCGGGTCTGGCGTCGACGAGCTCGATGATGCGGGAGAGCTTGGCCTGTTGCGCCTCCTCCAGGCTTTGGCCGGCATGGGTATAGATCGCCGAGGAATAGTTCATGCCGGCATCCAGCCATGCACGATAGAATTCGTTGCCGAGATCGTAGTGGAACGAGATATTGCGCCGGCTACCGGACTTCGAATTTGCGTGCAGCAAGTGGCGAAGCCGGTTCCACAGCCGGAATGGCGGCAATGCTACCAGCTGCTCGGCGAGCCGGGGAAGGTTGCGGGCCGCGCAATCGATGAAGGCCGGCAGGTCCGGGCTCGACCAGTCGCCGGCGAGATAGGCTTCGGAGAAGCCGACGTCGCCGCCGGTGGCGAGGCGCCGCATGGCGCGCCAGCGATGCAGCACCAGCGTCGCCTCCGGCCCGGGAAGCGGACCGCGCGCGACAAGGCGTCGACCTTGCGGGGTCACCACCGTCAGGCTGCCGACCGCCAGCCGCCGCAGCAGACGAGCCAGCATCGCCTCGCGCAGGTTGCGGCGGGGCGTCGTCTCTTCGAGGGAGGAGGGCAACAGGTCGGTACTGTCGGCGTCAATATGCATGCGGCGCTGTCCTCAGGACCGGGGAGAAGGCGAAATGCTGACGGGAAGCTCGGGCGCCGGCGGACGCGGGCGCGGCCCGATGCCCTTCGCCCAGATCCGCAGAGCTTCCCAATGGATGCCGGCGATCACCTTGAGCGTCAGCAGCGGGTAGCCGACCAGCGCGCGGGCGAGCGCCCCATCGGTGAGCGGCCGCCGCGTGGCGGCGTGGATGGCGCTCAGCACCGGCCCTTCGCCGTCGCGAACCAGGATGGCGATGCGCAGCGCCGCGCCGGGCGGCTGGATGCGGAAGCAATAGGTGAGGTCCATGTCCATGAAGGGTGAGACATGGAAATGCTTGTCGGCCTGCTGGCGCAGGGGCGTGCCGGCCTCCCCGCCGGCGGGGATCAGATAGGAATGGCGCTCGCCGAAGGTGTTGTTCACCTCGTAGAGCACGGCGAGCAGCGAGCCATCCCGCCGATGGCAGAAATAGATGCTCAGCGGATTGAAGGCATAGCCGAACAGGCGCGGCATGGTGAGCAGGCGCACCGGTCCGCCATCCGGCTCCAGGCCGGCCGAGGCGAGCAGATCCTCCACCTTCGCCTTCAGCGGTCCCTCGCCCGGCCCGGCATGGTCGCCATCGTGAAAGCTGACCACATTGAAACGGTTGTGCGAGAACAGGCGTAGGCGGCGGTCGAGCGCGTCCAGCGCGTCGAGGTCCAGCAGCAGCGAGAAGATGTGGTAGCGCAGGCGATGCCGGCGCGGCTTGAGCCGCACATGGATCACCGAGCCGGCATAGAGCGCCGATGCCTCCTCGCTCATCATGCCAGCTCCCGGCTTGCCGGCGCGGCGCGGGAGCGCGGCAGCGCGATGCGGCCGGATTCTGCCGCCACGCGCCACGGCCGGCGCAGGCCGCCCAGGGCTTCGGCGACGGCGAGCCCGGCCTGCAATCCGTCCTCGTGGAAGCCGGCGCCGAAATAGGCGCCGCAGAACCACACGCCGCCATCGCCCTGGAGCGACCAGAGCCGCGCCTGCGCCGCCATGGCCTCGGCGTCGAAAAGCGGGTGCTCATAGCTCACGCGATAGGCGACCGTCGCCGGATCGGGCTCGGTTCCGGGATTGAGCGTGACGAAGAAAGGCTTCGCCTCGGCGATGTCCTGCAGCCGGTTCATCCAGTAGGTGACGCACAGCCGCTCCCCGGCGCGGCGATCGGCGAGGTAGTTCCAGGCCGACCAAGCGGCACGCCGGCGGGGCATGAGGCGCCGGTCGCCGTGCAGCACCGCCTCGTTCCGGCTGTAGCGGAAGGCGCCGAGCAGCCGGCGCTCGGCCTCGGTCGGCTGCTCGAGCATGGCCAGCGCCTGGTCGGCATGCGCGGCGATCACCACCTGATCGAAATGACTCCGGGCGCCGGTGCGGTCGGTGACGACCACCCCTCCCTGGACGCGGCGCACCGCGCCTATCGCCCGGCCGGTCTCGACGCGCCCGCGGAAGTGCGCCCGCAGCCGGGCGACATAGCGCTGGCTGCCGCCGACGACGGTACGCCAGGCCGGGCGTCCGGCAAATTGCAGCAGCCCGTGGTTTTCGCAGAAGCGGACGAAGGCGGCGGCCGGGTAGCGTCCGACATCTCCGGCAGGGGTGGACCAGATCGCCGCCGCCATGGGGTAGAGATGATCGTGGCGGAATGCGGCGCCATATTTGTTGGCGTCGAGATAGGCGTCGAGGGACTGCGTTCCCATACCGGGCAGGTCGCGCGGGGCGCGGCGATAGAAGCGCACGAGGTCGCGCAGCATCGCCCCGAAGCGGGGGGAGAACAGGTTGGCGGGCTGCGCGAACAGGCCGCGCAGGCCCGAGCCGGAATATTCCAGCCGCCCGGCGTCGAGCGATACCGCGAAAGACATGTCGGAGGCGCGGGTCGGCACGCCGAGATGGTCGAACAGCGCCGTGAGATTGGGATAGGTCCGCTCATTATAGACGATGAACCCGGTATCCACCGGAACGCCGTCCACTTCCACGGTGTTGGCATGGCCACCGAGCCGCCCGTCCGCCTCGAACAGCGTCACCTCATGGCGCTGGGAGAGCAACCATGCCGCCGACAGGCCGGAGATGCCGGCGCCGATGACGGCAATGCGTAGCGGAATACCAGGCGTGAAGTCCTGACGAATATTCATGGCGCGGGCTTTCGGCGCAGGTGGAGCCCGGCTGGTGGAGCCGGGCGGCGGCGTTGTCTATTGTGTACGCAGGTGGCCTCGCGCCGGATCACCTTCCGCGGATTGATCCAGTGCGTGAGCCGGTGCGTAGAAGGGTTCATGAATGCCTTGCTGGACCACGCACGCTCTGACGGGTCTCCCGGCCTCCGATTGCCGGTACGGGGGCGATTGGTGACGCATCTGACGGAAGGCAACGCCATGCCGGATGGCTGCGAACTGGCGCGGCTGATCCTGAAGATTGCCGCCGAGCGCGACCGGCAGGCCTTTGCGCGGCTCTACCAGCATTTCGCGCCGCGTGTGACGGCGTTCCTGAGGAAATCCGGCCTGCCGGCCAATACCGCCGAGGAAATCGCCCAGGAAACCATGCTTTCCGTATGGCGCAAGGCATCCTATTTCGATCCGGCCCGTGCCGGCGCGGCGACGTGGATTTTCACCATCGCCCGCAACCTGCGGGTCGACCATTTGCGGCGGGTCCGCGTGGCCGCGGCCGCCGAGAGCGCGCCGCCCGAAGAGCAGGAAGTCGCTCCTTCCAGCGAGGCGTTGCTGCTGGCTACCGAGCAGGAGGCGAGAGTGCGGGCCGCGCTGAAGGCGCTGTCCGACGAGCAGGCACTGGTGCTGCGGCTGTCCTTCTTCGGCGACAAGGCGCATTCCGAGATCGCCCGCGAGCTCGGCCTGCCGCTCGGCACGGTGAAATCGCGGGTGCGCCTCGCCCTCGGGCGGCTGCGTGCACTGCTGGAAGGCGAATCATGACTGTCCGTCACCACGCGACCGATGAAACGCTCATGCGCTACGCCGCGGGTCGGCTGCCCGCCGGCCCGGCGATGGTGGTCGCGACCCATCTGGCCGGCTGCCCGGCCTGCCGTGCCCGCGTGGGGCGTTTCGAGGCCGTGGGCGGTGCGCTTCTGGAGGAGATCGAACCGGTGCCGATGGCGCCGGATGCCTTCGCCGCCGCGCTGCGCGTGCTCGATGCGGAGGAGAGGGGCCCTCGGGCCACGCCGCTGCCGACCGTTCGGCCGCGCCGGCCGGGAACGTTGCCCGGCGGCATCGCCCTGCCCGAGCCGCTGCGCGCCTGCGAGATCGGCCCGTGGCGCTGGATCGGTTTCGGCGTGCGCGCCAGCGCGGTGAAGCTGCCGCATGATCCTTCCGCACGGCTGACCTTGCTCCGGGTCGGCCCCGGTCGCAAGCTGCCGGAGCATGGCCATTTCGGCACCGAGTTCACCCAGGTGCTGGTCGGCTCTTTCTCTGATGGGTATGGGCGCTATCTGCCGGGCGACCTCAGCGAGATGGATGCCGAGGTCGAGCACCAGCCGGTGGTCGATCCGGATGGCGAGTGCATCTGCCTCGCCGCTCTGGAGGGCGGGATGAGGCTTACCGGCTTCTTCGGCCGGCTGATCCAGCCTTTCGTCCGGTTATAGGTGGGTGATGCGCGAGGCCTGGCCTGTCGCGCTCGCCGTGCTCGCCGGCGGTGCCGCCACGGCCACCGCCGCCGCCTGGACGGCGCCGCTCGCCACGCTCAACACGCTGGCGCGGCTGGAGAACGTCCGGACGATTCCCGCTCTTGCCTATGCCGAAGGCGCGCGCCACGGCGTCGATGTCTACGCCCCCGCCCCCGCCCCCTCCTCGGCAGGCGACCGGTTTCCCGTCGTGGTGTTCTTTTATGGTGGCGGCTGGGAGGGAGGGGAGCGCGGCTTCTACCGCTTCGTCGGCGCCGCATTGGCGAGCCGGGGCATCGTCGCGGTCATCCCTGATTATCGGGTCTATCCCGAGGTGCGCTTTCCCGATTTTGTGAAGGACGCGGCCCAGGCAGTGCGTTGGGCACGCGATCATGCCGGAGCCTTTGGCGGCGACGGGCGCAGGCTGGTGCTCGCCGGTCATTCGGCGGGCGCGCATATCGCGGCGGCGCTGCATTTCGACCGGCAGTGGCTGGAGGGGGCCGGGCTTGATGCCCGGCGCGACATTGCCGGTCTGGTCGGGCTCGCCGGGCCCTATGATTTCCTGCCGCTCCGCAGCCGCACGCTGGAGGCGATCTTCGGCCCGGAACCTGGGCGAGCGCTGAGCCAGCCGATCAATTTCGTGCAGGGTGGCGAGGCGCCCGCCTTCCTTGCCACCGGGCCGAGCGACGACACGGTCGATCCCGGCAACACCGCGCGCCTCGCCGCCCGCATCCGCGCCTGCGGCGGCGAGGTGATCGTCAGGGTCTATGAACGCGTCGACCACCGCACCCTGCTCGGTGCCTTTTCCCGGCCGCTGCGGCTGCTGGCTCCGGTGCTCGACGACATGTCGGCTTTCATTCATGAGGTGACGGGGCGGGAGGCGCGTTTATGAGCCCCTTGTTCGCGTTCCTCCTGCTTGCGGGCGGGCTGTCTCTGGCGATGGCAGGGGCGTGGCGCGCCGCCGAGCTTAGCGGCAATCACGGCTGGGTTGACACCGTCTGGTCTTTCGCCGCTGGTAGCGCCGGTGTGGCTGGCGCGCTCATGCCGTTGGGCGCCGCCTCATGGCTGCCGCGCCAGATGCTCGTCGCGTCATTGGTGGCACTGTGGTCGCTGCGGCTGGGCCTGCACATCCTGCGGCGCACCCGCGCCGGCCATGACGATCCGCGCTATGCCGAGTTGCGCCGGGACTGGGGCGCCGCCGCGCCGCGCCGGCTGTTCCTGTTCCTGCAAACCCAGGCACTGGCGGCGCTGGTGCTGGCAGGCGCGGTGATGGCGGCGGCACATCATCCGCTGCCGGGCTGGCGGGCGGGAGATGTGATCGGCGTCGCGCTGTTCGTCGTCGGCCTGCTGGGCGCCGCCGTCGCGGACCGCCAGCTGGCGCGCTTCCGCGCCGCCGCGGCACATCGTGGGCGTGTCTGCGACGCCGGATTATGGGGGCTGACGCGCCACCCGAATTATTTCTTCGAGTGGCTCGGCTGGCTCGCCTATCCGGCGATCGCCATCGATCTCACCGGCGCCTACCCATGGGGTGCGGCCGCGCTTGTCGCCCCGCTGCTGATCTATGTGCTGCTGGTTCACGTCTCCGGCATCCCGCCGACGGAGGCGCATATGCTGCGTTCGCGAGGTGCCGCCTTCCGCGACTATCGGCGGCGGGTCAACGCGTTCTGGCCGGGCCCGCCGCGCCGCTCCCCGGGCGGGAGTACCCGGGGAGCTGGCAAATCATCAGCCTGATCGTGCTCCGGCCACATCGCGGCACGGGTGACGTTGCCTGATGCCGTCACTTCCTCGGCATCGGCATGGCGTCGGCCACCCCCGGCGATTGCACCGCTCACGCCGTTGAAACGGGGCGGGATCAGCTCGGGAGCCGGGCGGTCAATGCCTGGGTGACGAGCATGCCAACGGTCGCCGATCCGGCGGTGAGAACCGTGCCCCACATGATGTCGACCACCGTGACCAGCGCCGGCCAGTCGCGCAGCGTGGCCTGATTGGTGAGGTCGTAGCAGGCATAGGCGATCAGCCCGAAGAGCGCGCCCTGCGTCAGGGCGGTGCTCCAGCGCCCGGATGCCAGCGCCGGCTGGACCGCGAATACCACGATGCCGGCAACATAGAGCAGATAGAACAGGATGGCCGGCGGCAGGTTGAGCTGGTCCGCCATCAAATGGCCAAGCCGCGGTCGATAGAACCGGCCGGCCATGAGCCCGAGCCAGACCGAGTCGATGGCCAGAAACACCAGGCCGGTGGCAAGATAGCTGATCGCGTGATGCATCATGGCGGTTCGGATCCGCTGCGGTGGGTTCGACGCTCTTACGGGCGCAAACCGCCGCCAGATCAGTCTGCCGGGCGGCATCCCTGCCGCCATTCATCACATCGTTGCTTCCCGGCCTGTCGGGGCGGATCGGCGGCCAGCGGAACGGTCAAGCCGCGCCCGAGGTCGCAGGCCGTGGCAACCGCCATCCCCACATCCGGCCGCACTGCCGGGCGGCGGATGGCTCACGGCTCATTCCGGCGCGGGGGGCGGGGCCAGCGAAGTCCGGTTCTCTGCGCTGCCGGCGAGGCTGTGACCGAGAGTCTTGACCTGCTGGTCGTAATTCTGGCGCGTGTTGGGGTCGACCACCGCCACCGGGGCGGCGACGATGACGCCGGCGGCGGTACCCACTGCCGCCGCCGCGCCGGCGGAGGCCTCGATGATGTGGTCGCCAAGCCCGACGCGCGAATCGTTGATGGATTGCCCTTCGGCCAGGCGCTGGCCGATCAACCGCACCACTTCGGGGCTTTCGGCGAACTTGCCGTGGTTCAGCGGGTCGCCGGTGCGCAGCTTGGTGAGATCGACCACGGTGATCTTGTCGCGCTCGAATTCGGTCTTGTACGGCTCCTTGTCCGGGTCAATGGCGCCGAGGCGATCGGTGCTGCCCCAGATCCGCCGCGACAGCGAGAGCGCCTTGTCGTCGCGGGAGACGAAGACGGTGATGTTCGGCCGCGGCGAGCCCATGTCATAGACCTGGGTGCGGAACACGTCGACATCGACATCGGGTGCCGCAAGGATGACGTTCTGGATCTTCGGCGCGATGCGCTTGTTGCGGATGGCCATCTGCCGCAGCGCTTCAACCGTCACCCAATTGCCCATGGAATGGGCCAGTACCGTGATCTCGCCGACTTCGGGATCGGCGGCGAGATAGGACAGCAGCCGCTCCAGCGCATCGCGCGAATAGTTGGTGCTCTCGCGATCATAGCCATAGGCCAGAAGGCTGCCGCGCGACGGCCAGGTGAACAGGATCGGCACCACCGGCGCGCCGGAATCGTGTACGATCTGGGCGAAGCGGAACACGGCATCGTCGAAGCGATTGTTGAAGCCGTGGATGAACACCATCACCCGGCGCTGCGGCGTCTGCTTGAGCCGCTGGCTGAACCAGCTTAGCGCCTGGTCCCGGTTGATCATCTCGGCACGGGTGGTGACGAAATCGGTTTGCGGGTTGCCCGGGACCCGCTTCGGCCATTGCACCTCGCCGACCTTGCGGACGGTTTCGGGCGGAATGGAAACGGTGATACGGGCAAAGGAAAGCGTCGGGCGGCCGCGCTCGCCGGTATACATGTTGCCGGGATTGTCCGAGCGCAGGCGGGTCGTCGCCACCACCATGTCGACCTGGCTGGTGTCGGCCGTCGTTCCCGCCACCGGCAGAAGCACGCCGTCCGGCGGGTTGGCGCAGGCTGCCAGCATCAACCCCACCACGGCGAAAACGAGGCTTCTCGACAGGCGTATCATGCGGGCCTCGGTACCTACTGCCTGTCTATCGTTCGCTGATGTTGCGCAATTTGCGGGTGGCGTCCGCCGCCGGCCCCGAAAACGTCGCACCTCATACTTCAATTTTCAATGAATGTCTCTCGGCTACCGAGAGGAAGGAGGCGCCAGATCGCTCCTTCCTCTTCGGCTCCGCCATATGTGCTTATGGTCCAAGACGTTGTTTTGACAGAGCTGCCACGTCGCGCCGGGGCCTTCGCCGGTCAGCCTGCCACCGGGGTGGCGGCAAGGGCGGCAATGCCGCTCCAGCCATGCCAGCCGACATAGAGGCCGACGGCGATCAGCAGCATGCCGGAGAAATACGGCGCCCGGCGCGCGGCGGTGGAGAACCAGCTCCAGCGCTTGGCGGCCTGCCGCACGCTGAGCGCCGCGGTGGCTCCCACCGCGACCAGCGTGATCGCCAGCCCGATGGAAAAGCACAGCACCAGGCCGAAGCCGAGGGTGACTTCCTTGAGCTGGAGGCACAGCAGCAGCACGGTGATCGCCGCGGGACAGGGGATGAGGCCCCCGGTCAGGCCGAACAGGATGATCTGCCAGGTCGTGACGTTGCGGTCGGCGAAGCGACGCCGGATGTCGTTGGCATGGGCGAGCTCATGCGCGTCCTGATACCCGTCGGTGCCGACCTCGAGCCCGCGCATCTCTTCGTGGAGATGGTCATGCCCCTCCGCGCTCTTCAGGAACGACACGTCGAAATCGTGCGAATGGTTGCCATGCCCCAGCGCCAGCCGCGCCATGAAGTCGAAGGGCGCGGGGATGGCTTCCACGCTCTCGATGTAGCCATCGCGCCCGGCGAAGGAAAAGCTCTGGACGCGCCCGTCCGGCCGCTCGGTGGTCAGCTTCACTTCGCCGGCCGTCCACGGCTTGCCCCGTTCGGGGCGGAAGCGCCAATGAGCGTCGCCGTGGCCGTGGTCGTGAAGCTCAAGCTTGTGCAGGCCGTGGCCGGTATCGATCATCCGGATGTCGGCGACGGGATGTGCAGGGTCGTCATGGCCGTGATCGTGGCCGTGATCGTGTCCATGCCCGTGGTCGTGCGCGTGGCCGTGCCCGTGATCGGCATCGGGCCCGTGAGGGCCGTGATGATGACCCTGCGCGGCCTTGGCCCGCTGCTGGTCCTCATAGGTACGCCACAGCATCCAGCTGGCCATGCCGACGATGATCAACGCCGAGGCGAATTGGAGATACGGCTCGAACGTTTCCGGCGCGGTGCCCTGCCACAGATACATGCCGCCGAGCGCAATCGCCCAGACCACCAGTGTGTGCGACACGGTGGCAGCCAGCCCCAGCAGCACCGCCTGGGTGACGGTGCCCCGTACCGCCACGATGAAGGCGGCCATCAGCGTCTTGGAGTGCCCGGGCTCCAGCCCGTGCAGGGCTCCGAGCAGGATGGCGCTGGGGATGAAAAGCCAGGCGTGAGCGCTGCTTTGCTGGATCAGCTCGGCGAAGGTGGGCATGGGGCCTCAGAGATATTTGATGATGTCCTTGAAATCGTTGATCGAGCGCCTCTGATCCTGCGGCAGCGGCGACACCACCTCGTCGAGGCAGTGATCCAGATGGTCCTGGATCAGGGTCTTCTTGGCCTGGCTGATCGCCTTCTCCACCGCGTGCAACTGCTGGGCGATGTCGAGGCAGGGCCGACCGGCCTCCAGCATCTCGATCACCGTGCGCAGATGCCCGTGCGAGCGCTTGAGGCGCTTCACGATCTCGGGGTGGGTGTGGTGGATATGAGGGTGCTCGCTCATATAAATATCCTATCCCCCTAGAGGGGTTATTTCAATCCCCCCTAGGGGGATATGAACGATGGTCGCGTCCGCGACCGACGGTGGGTTGAGGTCGGATGTCGGTTCGCCGCTTCCCGCACATCTCGAAGCCGATCTGCGCGAGGGCGACATGCGGTCATCGAAGTTGTTGTTCGAACTTGAGTTTCGCTCGGCCGGTCAGGGATGTCAGCACGAGGCCGGCGGACGGCCGCTCGTCACGCACCGATGCCTGGCTCGGCTTTCTCGAGTCAGGCATCAACCGGGCTTGACCGCGGGGCCGCCACGTGGCCAGCGATCCGCCCGCGAAGGAGGTACTCTGCATCGCGCCCTACGGCACCCGGGCCAGGGCTGCCATGATCGGTGCACACCGGATCGCCCAAACGAAAAGGCCCCGGACGATGCCGGGGCCTCGACGCCGTCGAAGGGCGATGCGCGTCAGTTGTTGCGGTTGCCGAACAGCTGCAGCAGCATCACGAACAGGTTGATGAAGTCGAGATAGAGCGTCAGCGCGCCCATGATCGCCTTGCGGCCGGCCACCACGTCGTCGTCGCCGGCGAAGTACATTTCCTTGATGCGCTGGGTGTCGTAGGCGGTGAGGCCGGCGAACACCAGAACGCCCACCACTGAGATGATGAACTGCAGCATCGACGAGCCGAGGAAGATGTTGACCAGGCTCGCGATGATGATGCCGAACAGGCCCATCATCAGGAACGAGCCCATCGCCGACAGGCTGCGCGGCGTGGTGTAGCCATAGAGGCTCAGCGCGCCGAAGGTGGCGGCGGTGATGAAGAACACCCGCACGATGCTGTCATGGGTGTAGACGAGGAAGATCGTCGACAGCGAGATGCCGACCAGCGCCGCATAGACCCAGAATACCGTCTGCGCCGCCGCCACGCTCATGCGGTCGACGCGGAAGGACAAGAAGAACACGGCGGCGAGCGGCGCCAACACCACCAGCCATTTCAGCGGGCTGACGAACAGCGCATAGCCGAACTGCGTCAGGTAGACATTGGCGCCGAGCGCGTACTGGGTCGGCTCGGCCGAGACGGCGAGCATGTAGATGCCCAGCGCCGCCGCGCCGGTGATGGCGAGGCCGAGCGTCATGTAGTTGTAGACGCGCAGCATATAGGAACGGAGGCCCTGATCGATCGCGGCCTGCGTCCGCGTCGCCGTCGAGCCGTAGCGCGGGACGGTGATATTGCGATCGTTGTCGGACATGGTGACGGGTCCCTTTCAGACGCCTTCCGCCGCACCCCGGACGGGGTCGCGGCGACTCTGCGGGAAATATGAGCAGAGCCGCCGCCGCCCGCAAGTGAAGTTTCGGCAAGAAATGCCGCAGCGGCACATATCGTTAAGGCACATATCGTTAAGGGATGAGCTTACAAGCTCCGTAGTATGCGGGCCGGCTTCTGCCCGAGCGCCCACCAGGTGCCGATGAGCCCGAAAGCGACGGTGAGCAACAAGGCCACACCGACCGCCCCCAGCGCGGCCGGCAGCGAGAAGGCGAAGCCGATCTTCATCACCCCGACCACCACCGCATAGGCGGCAACGGTGCCGGCGAGTACTGCCACCAGCGCGGTGGCGAGGCCGAGCGCGGCGTATTCCAGAACATAGGCCAGCAGGAGACGGGGCCGGGTGGCGCCGAGCGTCTTCAGAATAACCGCATCGTACACCCGATGATGCTGCCCGGCGGCCAGCGCGCCGGCGAGAACCAGCACGCTCGCCACCAGCGTCACCAGGCTGGCGCCGCGTATCGCCAGCAGAAGATTGGCGACCAGCGCACCGATTTCCGCCAGCGCCTCCTTGACCCGCACGGCGGTGATGCCCGGATAAGATCTTGCGACAGCTCGCGAAATACCGCGCTCGGTGGCCTCGTCCACTCCCTGGGGGAAGGCAAGGGTGGCGAGGGAGGTGTGCGGCGCGCCGCGGAAGGTGTTGGGCGAGAACACCATGACGAAGTTAATGGCCAGCCGCTCCCACTCCACCTTCCGCAGATTGGCGATTTCCGCAGTGATCGGCCGCCCCAGCACATTCACCGTGACGCTGTCGCCGACCCTGAGCCCGAAAGCATCGGCTATTTCTTTTTCCAATGAAACCAATGGTTTGCCGGAATAGCCCGCCGGCCACCACCTGCCTTCCGCCAGCGTGGAGCCCTCCGGCAGCTCGGCGGAATAGGTGACGCCGCGGTCGGAGGAAAGCACCCAGGCGAATTCGGGCGGCGGGGTGATCTGCTCGACCGGCCGGTCGCCGAGGTTGATCAGTCGGCCGCGCAGCATCGGCACGACCTCGATCTTGCCGCCCGACGCCTCCTTGGCGAGGAAGTCGGAAAACTGTTGTGTATCAGTGCTTTGAATGTCGAGAAAGAAAAAGCTCGGCGCCTGGTCGGGCAGGCGGGCGGTGAGTTCGCGGGTGAGTGAGCGGTCGATGAGTGACAGTGTGACCAGCAAAGTGAGCCCCAGCCCGAGCGACAGCACCACCGTCGGGGTCAGCGCTGCCGGCCGGTGAATATTGGCGAGCGCCAGCCGTGCCCCGGTCGAGCGCGGCCGTGGCAGGCGACGTGCGATGGCCATGATGCCGGTCGCCACCAACCGCAGCGTGATCAGCACGCCGGCCGAGGCAAGCAGGTAGTAAATGGCGATGCGACGCTCCTCGCTGGCCGCGACGGCAAGGGCGCACAGCGCCAAAATCGCTAGCGCCGTCAAGGCGATATAGATCTTGCGCGGTCGGCGCGGGCCGTTGTCGTCCCATTCGCGGAACAGCGCCGACACCGGCACGTCATGGGCGAGGCCCAGCGGCCACAGCGCGAAGGCCAGCGCGATGAGGATACCGTAGCCGAAGGCGAGGGCGAGCGCTGCCGGCTGCACGCTCGACTCGATCGCGATCGGCAGCAAATGGCCGAAGGCGGCGTCGAGCGCGAAGGGCAAAGCTGTGCCGGCGATGAGGCCGATGAGAAGACCGATGAGTGCGATCAGCACGACTTCGAGCACATAGATCGCGAAGATCATCCGGCCGGGCGCGCCGAGCGACTTGAAGGTGGCGATCACGCCGCGCTTGGCGTCGAGATGGCTCTTCACCGCATTGGCGACGCCCACCCCGCCGACCAGCAGCGCGGTCAGCCCGACGAGGGTGAGGTACTGAGTGAAGCGGCGGACATTGTCCTCAAGCCGGGGGGCGGCGGCGTCGCGGGTGCGCACCTCGAAGCCGGCCTGCGGCGCTTTTGCCTTCACCTCGTCGAGAAAGGTGGAAAGGCTGCCGGGATCGTTCAGCTGCACCCGGTAGTGCCAGCGCGCCAGGCTGCCGGGCTGGATCAGTTCGGAGGCGTTCAGGGCGGCGAGGGAGACCATCAGGCGCGGCCCGAAGCCGAGGCCGGTCGCCAACAGGTCGGGCTCGTTGGAAATGAGGCCGGTGACCCGCAGGCGCGCGGCGCCGAGCTGGAGGTCGTCGCCGATCTTGAGGCCCAGGCGCTCGGCCAGGACCGGATCCAGCACCGCGCCGAAGCGGCCGTCAGTCTCGGCAAGCGCCTGTGCCGGCGGAGCCGGCGGGTCGAGGGTGAGCGTACCCGTGAGCGGATAGGCGCCATCGACCGCCTTCACCTCGGCGAGGGTCGAATTGAGGCCGGCGCCCTCGCCGGTACGGGCCATGGCGCGCAGTGTGGCGATGATGGAGACCCGCCCGGCGGCGGTGAAGAGCTGCATTTCCTCCGGCGTCGCCGGGCGCTGCACCAGCGTGAAGGCGGCGTCACCGCCGAGCAGCGTGGTGCCCTGGCGCTCCAACCCATCGGTAAGCGCACGCGAAAACGAGCCGACGCCGGCGATGGCGGCGACGCCGAGCGCGAGGCAGGCAAGGAACACCCCGAAGCCGCGCAGGCCGCCGCGCAGCTCGCGCAGGGCGAAGCGCAGGGCAAGGGAGAGCGAGAAGCCACCACGGCCGGTCTCGGGCGCCCGCGCGGCGGCGGGGGCGTCGTCGCTGGTGGTTACGCTCATGCCGCGTCCCCGCCGATGAGCGCGCTTTCCTCGATCTGACCGGAGCGCAGGCGCACCGTGCGGTCGCAACGGCGGGCGAGGGCGAGATCATGGGTGACGATGACCAGCGTGGCACCGCGCCGTGCCTGGGCGGCGAAGATCAGCTCCATGATCTGCTGGCCGGTGCTCTCGTCGAGATTGCCGGTGGGCTCGTCGGCGACGAGGATCGCCGGCTCCGGGGCCAGGGCGCGCGCCACCGCCACGCGCTGCTGCTCGCCGCCGGAAAGCTGCGAAGGATAATGATCGAGCCGGTGGCCGAGCCCGACCTGGGCGAGCTCGGCGCGGGCGCGCTCGAAGGCGTCGGCCCGGCCGGCGAGCTCCAGCGGTACCGCGACATTCTCCAGCGCCGTCATGGTCGGGATGAGGTGGAAAGCCTGAAACACGATGCCGACATGCCGGCCGCGAAACCGGGCGAGCGAATCCTCGTCGAGCCCCGCCAGCTGCTGGCCGGCGACGACGACGCTGCCGCCATCCGCTTGCTCCAGCCCGGCGAGCACCATCAGCAGGCTCGATTTGCCGGAACCCGAGGGGCCGACCAGGCCGACCGCCTCGCCTTGCCCTATATTCAGCGAAATACCCTTGAGGATATGGACACGCGCCGCGCCCGACCCCAGAGACAGCTCGACCTTGTCGAGCGCAATGGCGGGAGCGGCGGTACTGAAACGGGAGTCCGGCTGCATGTTTTCCTGTCGTTTTCGCGATGCATTTTCGAAGTCGGCTCAACGTCTCGCAGCATATGGGCCGGTGTGCACCGCAGAAAAGGGCCGGACGAAACACCTTGTCGTCAATGGCACGCGCGCCGGCCGGAGGCTGCGGCGGGTCTGCGTGGCCGCGATGATGCTGGTTCTGCCGCTCGCGGCGGCGCGGGCGGAGCCGGTGCGCCTCGTCGCGCTCGGCGACAGTCTGACCGCCGGATACGGCCTGCCCGCCGCCGAGGCCTTTCCGGTGAAGCTGCAGGCGGCGCTGAAGGCGCGGGGACACGATGTCGTGATCGACAATGCCGGCGTCTCCGGCGACACGGCGAGCGGCGGTGCCTCGCGTCTCGACTGGTCGGTGCCGGACGGCACGCAGGGCGTGATCCTCGAACTCGGCGCCAACGACGCGCTGCGTGGCATCGATCCGGCGGTGACGCGAAAGGCGCTCGACGCCGCGCTGGCGCGGCTGAAGGAGCGCGGCATCCCGGTGCTGCTCGCCGGCATGCTGGCGCCGCCCAATATGGGCGCCGACTACAAGGCGCGCTTCGACGCGATCTATCCCGCACTGGCCTCAACCTATGGCGTGCCGCTCTACCCGTTCTTCCTCGACGGCGTCGCCGGGCAGGGGGCCCGGTTGAACCAGGCCGACGGCATGCACCCCACCGCCGAAGGGGTCGAGGTGATCGTCGAGAAGATCCTGCCGACGGTGGAGGCGTGGCTCGGCACCCTCAAGGCCGGCACGCCCGGCTAGCCGGGGCGTCGCTCGCCGGAAGCTGCGGTCATCGCCGGGCGCGCGCCGCGAAAGCCCTGTTGCGGTGCAGCACTTGCGACCCGGTCGAGGGAGGGCGTATTAAGTTCGCAACCCTTCCTCCCGGCATTCCGGAAAATCCCATGCGTTATCGTCCGCTCGGCCGCACCGGCCTCGAGGTGAGCGAGCTTTGCCTCGGCACCATGACCTTCGGCCAGCAGAACACCGAGGCCGAAGGCCACGCCCAGCTCGACTATGCCCTCGGCGAGGGCATCAACTTCATCGATACCGCCGAGCTCTACTCCATTCCGCCCAAGCCGGAGACGCAGGGCTCGACCGAGCGCATCATCGGCTCCTGGTTCAAGACGCGCGGCAATCGCGACAAGGTGATCCTCGCCACCAAGGTGGTGGGCCTGTCGGAGATGACCTGGTTTCGCGCCGACGGCTCGCCCGGCAGGCCGAATCGCACCCAGATCCGCGAGGCGGTGGAGAACAGCCTGACACGGCTGCAGACCGACTATATCGACCTCTACCAGCTGCATTGGCCGGGCCGGGAGATGCCCTGGGGTTCCAACCCCACGCGCTGGCCCGACGATGCCGACGGCCGGCCGACGCCGGACGAGACGCCGGTATTGGAGACGCTGCAGGCGCTCGGCGAACTGGTGACGGAAGGCAAGGTGCGCCATATCGGCCTCTCCAACGAGAGCGCCTGGGGTACGATGCGGTTCCTTGCGGAGGCGGAGAGGCACGGCCTGCCGCGCGTGGCCTCGGTGCAGAATGCCTACAGCCTCGTCAACCGCACCTATGAGACCGCGCTCGCCGAAGTGAGCCTGCGCGAGGATGTGGCGCTCCTGGCCTATTCGGCGCTGGGGCAGGGTTTTCTCACCGGCAAGTACCAGAACGGCGCCCGGCCGGCCGGCGCGCGCACCACGCTGTTCGACCGTGGCCAGCGCTACCAGAAGCCGGGCACGGAGGAGGCGATCGACGCCTATCTCGGGATCGCCGCCGAGCACGGGCTCGACCCGGCGCAGATGGCGCTGGCCTTCGCGCTGTCGCGCCGCTTCATGACCTCGGTGATCCTCGGCGCCACCACGATGGAGCAGTTGAAGACCGATATCGACGCCAAGGACGTGAAGCTGGCGCCGGAGGTGATCGAGAAGATCGACGCCGTGCACCAGCTCACCGGCAACCCGGCGCCGTAAGTGCCCTCTCCCTCCGTCCCCGGCGGGCGGAGGCAGGCGGCCGGCTCATTCGCCGGGCTTCGGGGATCCGGTGGTCGGCGCCGCATGCGTCGGCGGGGCGGCACTGGCGGGGGCGCCGTGACGCGTCATCAGCGGCACCTGCGCCATGGCGAAGATCAGCGTGAGCGGCAGATAGCCGAAGGTCTTGAAGGCCACCCAGCTGTCGGTCGACACGCTGCGCCAGACAATCTCGTTCAGCACCGCCATGGCGAGGAAGAATACGCCCCAGCGGATCGTCAGCACGCGCCAGCCTTCCGGCGTCAGCTCGAACACGTCGCCCAGCACATAGGGCAGCAGCGGCTTCTTCAGCGCCATGCCGCCGAGCAGGGCGACGCCGAACAGCGCGTTGACCAGGGTCGGCTTCATTTTGATGAAATGGTCGTCCTGCAGCACGATGGTGAGCGTGCCGAACACCAGCACCACCGCGGCGGAGATCAGCGGCATCACCGCGATCTTGCGCGCCAGCAGCCACATGATCACCAGCGCGACGAAGGTCGCCACCATGAAGGCGCCGGTGGCGGCATAGATGCCCGCACGGCCATTGGCGATGAAGAAGATCACCAGCGGCCCGAGCTCCAGCGCGATCTTGGTCAGCGGGTGCATGGCACGGGCGGGGGGACGGTTGTCGTTCATCGCGGTGGAAATCCTCTATTCCCAAGCGTTGTCGCCCGGCAATGCGGCGCGATCAAGGGGCAGGGCGATCAAGAGGCGTTCAGTCGTCCAAACCCACCACGGCGCGGGCGAAATCGCGGGCGGCGAAGGGCTGCAGGTCGTCAATGCCCTCGCCGACGCCGATGAGATGCACCGGCAGGCCGAACTTGGCGGCCAGCGCGACGAGGATGCCGCCGCGGGCGGTGCCGTCGAGCTTGGTCATGACGAGGCCGGTGACGCCGGCGACGCGCTGGAACGCCTCCACCTGCGACAGAGCGTTCTGGCCGACCGTGGCATCGAGGGTGAGCACCACCGCGTGCGGGGCGGTGGGGTCCTGCTTGCGGACGACGCGGACGATCTTTTCCAGCTCCGCCATCAGCTCGGCGCGGTTCTGCAGCCGGCCGGCGGTGTCGATGATCAGCACGTCGGCATTGTCGGCCTTCGCCTGCGCCAGCGCATCGAAGGCGACGCCGGCGGCATCGGCACCGGGGGGCCGCGAGACCAGGGCGGCGCCGGTGCGCTCGGCCCAGACCTTGAGCTGCTCGGTCGCCGCCGCGCGAAAAGTATCGCCGGCGGCGAGCACCACCTTCTTGCGCTGCGCCCGCAGCGCCGAGGCGAGCTTGCCGATGGTGGTGGTCTTGCCGGAGCCGTTTACCCCGACCATCAACAGCACGAAGGGTCTGGCATCGCTTTCAAACACGAGCGGCATGGCGACCGGGGCCAGCACCTTCTCGATCTCGGCGGCGACGAGGCCGCGCACCTCCTCCGGCTCGATCTGCTTGTCGTAGCGGCCCTTGCCGACCACCTCGGCGATCCGGGCGGAGGTCTCGACGCCGAGATCGGCGCGGATCAGCACGTCTTCCAGATCCTCGATCGTGGTGGCGTCAAGCTTGCGCTTGGTGAACAGGTCGGTGATGCCGGTCGACAGGTTCGACGCGGTGCGCGTCAGCCCCTGCGTCAGGCGCTTCCAGAAACCGGGGCGGGGGGTATCGTCGGACATCAGTTGAGCGCTCGGGTTCAGGCAGCGATCGGCCCGGCACCCACAAGGTGCGTGCCGAGGAGATGGGTTCCGTCATGGCCGGCTATGCGCACCTCGCCGATGCTGCCGGGCGGCATGGGTTTGGCGAGCCGCACCGGGGTGAAGCCGCGGGTGCGGGCTAGGCCTTCGGTCTCGGCCAGCACTTCGGTGCGGACACCGATCTCCGCCGCGAGATGACGCAGCAGCGCGCTCGCGCCCTTTTCCCGCAGGCGCCGCGCGCGCTCCTTCGCCACCTCGCGCGGCACCTGCGGCATGCGTGCCGCCGGAGTGCCGCGCCGCGGCGAGAAGGGGAAGACGTGCAGATGCGTCAGCCCGCATTCGTCGACCAGCGCCAGCGAGTTGCGGAAATGCGCCTCGGTCTCGGTCGGGAAGCCGGCGATGATGTCGGCGCCGAATACCATGTCCGGCCGCGCCCGGCGGATCATAGCGCAGAAACGAATAGCATCGCTCCGCGAATGCCGCCGCTTCATCCGCTTGAGGATGAGGTCGTCGCCGGCCTGAAGTGAGAGATGCAGGTGCGGCATCAGCCGCTCCTCCCCGGCGATGGCGGCGATGAGCTCGTCATCGGCCTCGACGGAATCGATGGAGGACAGCCTGAGGCGCCGCAGCTCCGGCACATGGCGCAGGATCGACCGCACCAGCGTGCCAAGCCTCGGCGCACCCGGCAGGCCGGTGCCGTAGGAGGTGAGATCGACGCCGGTGAGCACCACCTCGGCATAGCCGTTCTCGACCAGGCGGCGGACCTGCGCCACCACTTCGCCCATCGGCACCGAGCGGGAATTGCCGCGCCCATAGGGGATGATGCAGAAGGTGCAGCGGTGGTCGCAGCCATTCTGCACCTGCACGAAGGCGCGGGTGCGGCCTTCCAGCCGGTCGACCTGAACGCCCTCGATGAGGTGCAGCGCCGTCTCGCGCACGCTCATAATGTCGCCGACGACGGCCTTCTCCTCATGGCCGATGCCGAAATCGAGCGCCTGCCGGGCGCTCGCCCAGGTTTCGGGCTTGGCCTTGTCTGCATTGCCGATGACGCGCTCGACCTCCGCCATCTCGGCGAAGGTTTCCGGCTCGGTCTGGGCGGCGCAGCCGGTGACGACGATGCGCGTGCCCGGCTGCTCGCGCTTCAGCCGGCGGATCGCCTGCTTGGCCTGGCGCACCGCCTCGGCGGTGACCGCGCAGGTGTTGACTACCACGAGATCCTCGAGGCCGGCCGCGCCGGCCGCGTTTTTCATCGCCTCGGATTCGAGCGTATTGAGGCGGCAGCCAAAGGTGACGACGTCGACGGGCATGAGCGTTCCCTGAGCGTTCCCTGGGCGATCCTTCAGGCCGTCACGCCGAGCATGTCGGGGGTGAGGTGGCCGGAATATTCCAGCTCCGCCGGGCCGGTCATCAGGATGTGGTCATCCGTCTCGCGCCAATCGATGGTGAGGTCGCCGCCGGGCAGGGTGACGGTGACCCGGCGGCCGGTAAGGCCGAGGCGGGCAGCGGAGACGGCGGTGGCGCAGGCGGCCGAGCCGCAGGCACGGGTGAGGCCGGCGCCGCGCTCCCACACCTTCAGGAGGATATGGTCCGGCGAAAGCACCTGCGCGACCGAGATATTGGCGCGATCCGGAAAGGCCGGGTGACGTTCCAGCTCGGGTCCGTAGCGGCCGAGGTCGATGGCGGCGGCATCCGGCACGAAGAACACCGCGTGCGGGTTGCCGACATTCACCACCGCCGGGTCGGCGAGCGCCGGGGCTTCCGCCGGGCCGGCCTGGATGTCGAGGGCGCGGGTATCGGCGACCGGCCCGGCGAGCGGGATATCGGCCCAGCCGAAACGCGGCGGTCCCATATCCACGGTGATGCCGCCGGACGCGATCGTGCAATCCAGCAGGCCGGCGACGGATTCGAAGCGGATATGCGCGCGGCCGGTGCGGCCATACTCATAAAGCGCGATGCAGCGTGTGCCGTTGCCGCAGGCGCCGGCTTCCGAGCCATCGGCATTGATGATGCGCACATAGGCGTCGATGCCGGGCACGGCGGCCGGATACAGCGCCATGATCTGGTCGAAGGGCAGCACGTCGGGACGGGCCAGCGCCCGCGCTTCCGCCGGCGGCACCGGCATCGGCCCGTCGCGCAGATCCAGCACGACGATCTCGTTGCCAAGGCCGTTCATCTTCACGAAGGGGCGATGTGCCAGCGAAGCCATGATGATCCGAGAATGCCCGACCAGGCGCCATGCGGCGGGAATGCGCCCTTATATGGCGAAGGCGGGCGCGAAGGCCAGTGCGTTTGCCGCAGGACGCCCGTTCCTGCGGCGCAAGGCGCGGCCGGGGCGCGCCACCATGAGGGGTGGGCATGAAGCGCGGGCGAAGCGCGGGCTTGGGGGGGCGTATGGCGAGGCGCTACGGAGGTGCCGCCGTGGCGCCGCTGCCGCGCGGGCGGGGAAACGTGTCGGCGCGGCCTTTGCGCCATCGTCGCGCCACTGGTGGGATGCTAAGGATGGCACGGCGTCATGCCGTGCCCGGGTGAACCATGCAGCTTGTCCTTCGGCTCCTCAACCCCCTGACGAAAGCCGCCTTCGCGCTGGCGCTGCTGGCAATGGCGGCGCCGCCGGCACAGGCGCAGGCACCCGCGCCGGCTCCTGCCACCCCCGCCCCGGGGGCGCCGACGGACAAGGCGCCGGAAACCCCCTCTGACGGTCAGGGCGACCTGGTGGCGCCGCCGGTGATCGACCCGAAGGGCGTGGACACGTCGAGCGTTCCCCTGGGCGGCGACCCGCTCCAGCGGCCGGACGGCTTCGGCGATCCGGCCGAGATGGTGCCGGTGCCGGTGCTGCAGAAATCGGCCAAAAGCAATTGGGACGAAGGTTTCGCCACCATCGTCGCGACGCTCAAGACGGTCTATGCCGAGCTTGACCGGCTGAAGCTGAAGCGGGCGGGCGCACCTTTCATCATATACACCATGACCGACGACGAGGGCTTCTCCTTCGAAGCGGCGGTGCCGTTTTCCGGCGCCACCACCGAGAAGCCCGGGGATGGGCTGGAATTCTCCGCCTCGCCGGCCGGCAAGGCGCTGCGCTTCACCCATCGCGGACCCTATGACGCCATGGACCCGACCTATGAGCAGATCGCCAACCTGCTCGACGCCAAGGATCTCGAGGCGCAGGACCTCTATGTCGAGGAATATCGCGCCGACCCGACGACGACGCCCGACGACGATCTCGTCATCGACATCTGGGTGCCGCTGAAGTAGCGGCACGCGAGCTCTGCGCGGCACGCATTCGCCTTTGGGGGCGAGGCGTGCTATGAGGCGCGCAAACATCCATTCTCGAAAACGGCCATGAACCTCATCGATACCACTGCGGCCGCCGCCGCCGGGGCGGGCGCTGCCATTGCCGCCACACCGGTCGCGCCGGCGTCCCTGACGGACACGCGCCGCTCGCTCGCCGGCCTCGACCGCGCGGGGCTTTCCGCGGCGCTCGCCGAGATCGGCATGCCCGAGCGCGAGCGGCGCATGCGCGTCGCCCAGCTCTGGCACTGGATCTATCTGCGCGGCGTCACCTCCTTCGACGCCATGACCAATGTCGGCAAGGGGCTGCGCGAGAAGCTGGCCGGCGCCTTCACCCTCGACCGGCCCGAGGTGGTGGTCGAGCAGGTGTCGGCCGACGGCACCCGCAAATGGCTGCTGCGGCTGCCGCCCGACATCGCCGGCGACAAGCCGCACGATGTCGAGATGGTCTACATCCCCGAGAGCGACCGCGGCACGCTGTGCGTCTCCAGCCAAGTCGGCTGCACGCTCAACTGCTCGTTCTGCCACACCGGCACCCAGCGGCTGGTGCGCAACCTGACCGCCGCCGAGATCGTTGCGCAGGTGATGGTCGCGCGCGACCGGCTGGGCGACTATCCCGGGCAGGAACGCGCCGTGGGGCCGGGCCTGCCGACCGAAGGCGACCGGCTGGTCACCAACATCGTGTTCATGGGCATGGGCGAGCCGCTCTATGCCTATGACTCGGTGGCGAAAGCCATCGAGGTGCTGGCTGACGGCGAGGGGCTCGGCATCGGCAAGCGGCGCATCACCGTCTCCACCTCCGGCGTGGTGCCGGAGATCGAGCGCCTCGGCACCGAGGTGGGGCCGATGCTCGCCATCTCGCTGCACGCGGTGCGCGACGAATTGCGCGACGTGCTGGTGCCGATCAACAAGAAGTACCCGCTGAAGCAACTGCTCGACGCCTGCCGCAACTATCCGCCGGCCTCCAACGCCAAGCGCATCACCTTCGAATATGTGATGCTGAAGGGCGTGAACGACTCGCCGGCCGACGCCAAGGCGCTGGTGAAGCTGCTGGCCGGCATCCCCGCGAAGATCAACCTGATTCCGTTCAACCCCTGGCCGGGCACCAAATATGAGTGCTCGGACTGGGAGACCATCGAGCAGTTCTCCGACATCGTGTTCCGCGCCGGCTATTCCAGCCCGGTGCGCACGCCGCGCGGGCGCGACATCCTCGCCGCCTGCGGGCAGCTGAAGAGCGAGACCGAGAAGCTCAGCGCCCGCGAAAGGCTGGCCCTGCGCGCCATGGCCGCCTCGGCGGAATAGCGGCGTGGACGCGCTCCTGCGGCTGCTGCTGCGCTTCGTGCTGGTGCCGTTCGGGCTGGTCTGCGCGCTGATCGTCTCGGTGATGGTGATGATCGCCGGCTCCTGGCGGGTCGGCGACATCCTCGCCGGCACGCACGACATCGATGCGATCCGGCTGTTCGATGCGGCGATGATCTCCGGCCTCGCCCTCTCCGGCGCGGCGCTGACGATGTGGGCGGTGGCGCTGATCGGCGTTCTGTTCGCCGAGATGTTCGGCGTGCGCTCCTGGCTGTTCCACACGGTGAACGGGGCGATCTCCGCCTGGCTCGGGGCGCAGTTGTTCCCGCCATTCCCCGAAGGCGCGGCGCTGGCCAGCTTCGACGTCGATCTCTACATCTTCGCCGCCGGACTGGCCGGCGGGCTCGCCTACTGGCTGGTGGCCGGCTGGAGCGCCGGCTTCTGGAAGCCGGTCTTCGCCGAGCGGCCGCCGGTGCTGCCGCCCGCGCCGCCTCCACCCCCGCCCGGCCCGCTGCCGCCGCCTCCTTCCCCGATCGCCTGAGGCAAGCGCCGCACGGCCCCAAACCACACGCGAAGGGTTGCGCGCGCCAGCGCCATGCCTATAGTCCGCGCGCCCTCGGCGCCGGATTTCCCGGTTCTCTCGCCTCTCTACTCGCGGAATTCTTCGATATGGCTGACGTCAAGCGCGTGGTCCTCGCCTATTCGGGCGGTCTCGACACTTCGGTAATCCTCAAATGGCTGCAGACCACCTATGGCTGCGAGGTGGTGACCTTCACCGCCGATCTCGGCCAGGGCGAGGAGCTGGAGCCGGCGCGCAAGAAGGCCGAACTGCTCGGCATCAAGCCGGAGCACATCTTCATCGAGGACGTGCGCGAGGAATTCGTGCGCGACTACGTGTTCCCGATGTTCCGCGCGAACGCTCTTTACGAAGGCCTATATCTGCTCGGCACCTCGATCGCCCGGCCGCTGATCGCCAAGAAGCAGATCGAGATCGCCCGCAAGGTCGGCGGCGACGCGGTGTCCCATGGCGCCACCGGCAAGGGCAACGACCAGGTGCGCTTCGAGCTGAGCTATTACGCGCTGGAGCCGGAGATCAAGATCATCGCCCCGTGGCGCGAATGGGATTTGCGCTCGCGCGAGCAGCTGATCGCCTTCGCCGAGGCGCACCAGATCCCGATCGCCAAGGACAAGCGCGGCGAGGCGCCGTTCTCCGTCGACGCCAACCTCCTGCACTCCTCCTCCGAGGGCAAGGTGCTGGAGGACCCCTCCGTCGAGGCGCCGGAAATGGTCTATATGCGCACCATCGCCCCGGAGGACGCGCCGGACAAGGCGACCTACATCACCGTGGGCTTCGAGAAAGGCGACGCCGTCTCGATCGATGGCGAGGCGCTCTCGCCGGCCGGCCTGCTGACCCGGCTGAACGCGCTCGGCAAGGAGAACGGCATCGGCCGCCTCGACCTCGTCGAGAACCGCTTCGTCGGCATGAAGTCGCGCGGCGTCTACGAGACCCCCGGCGGCACCATCCTGATCAAGGCGCATCGCGGTATCGAGAGCATCACGCTCGACCGCGGCGCGGCGCATCTGAAGGACGAGATCATGCCCCGCTATGCGGAGCTGATCTATAACGGCTTCTGGTTCTCGCCCGAGCGCGAGATGCTGCAGGCGCTGATCGACAAGAGCCAGGAGCTCGTCACCGGCGAGGTGCGGCTGAAGCTCTACAAGGGCAATGTCGAGGTGGTCGGCCGCTCCTCGCCCTATTCGCTCTACAACCAGGACCTCGTGACCTTCGAGGAGGGCGCGGTCGCCTATGACCACCGCGACGCCGCCGGCTTCATCAAGCTGAACGCGCTGCGCCTGCGCACGCTGGGCGCCCGCGATCGTAAGATCCGCGGGTGACAAAAGGTCGCGGTGCAACGAGAAGTTGTCGGCGGTAACATGACGCCATTCTCCGGTCGGGAGGTGGCCCATGCTTGGTACTTTCGACGCGTTGACGTCCGCTAGCCTTGCACAGAACGCGGCCCTGCCGAGCCGTCCGCCGGGCGGGACCGGCGGTTGGGCCTGGGAAGGCTTCCGCAAGCGCAACACCGCGCTCGACAGCTTCTTCTACGACGTCAAGACGCTGTCGCCGGAGGAAGCGCAGGCGCTGGGCCGGCTAGGCGTCCTGGAAGGCTCGCTGGTTCTGGTGCCGCCATCCGGCATGGGCGAGGTGAGCCTCTGGCCGACGCTGGATGCCCTTGCCGCCGCCGGCGGCACGACGGCAACCAGCCTGTGCATTGCGGGGGTCGGCAGTTCGGCCCTCGGCAGCGCCGCCTTCGCCCGTAACGTCGCCGATGCCACCGGCAAGCCGGCGCTGGCGGTGGTCTCGGGCTATGGCATGTCCGATCTGATCACCGAGGCCCTGGGCGGATGGTTCTGGTTCGGCGGGGTGAACCAGGCGCGCCATGCCTTCGAGGCGCTGGAGGCCCACCGCCTGCCGGCGCCAGTGGCCCAGACAGGCGCCGCGAGTGCCGAAACTAGCGCCGCCAGCCTCGACAAGGTGACGCGCAATCCGGCGATCAGCCGCGATACGCAGGTGGCGTTCGCGCTCCTCTGCGATCAGCGGTTCGATTTTCAGGTGCTCACCGGCCACTCCAAGGGCAATCTGGTGATGTCGGAGGCGCTCTACGCCTTCGTGCGCTGGAGCGAGGCGGAGCAGCGCCCGATCCGCTCCGATCGGCTGATCGTGACGTTCAGCGCCACGATCGCCGTGCCACCCGCCTTCACCAACGTCATCGACGTGATCGGCGGCGCCGATCCGCTGGGCCGGCTCAATTCGCGCTGGGACATTCCGGTCGACAAGCGGGCGGGCTGGAGCGGCCACCACACCAATACCGAGATCCTCGGCCATCTGCCGGTCACGGCCCTGCTCCGCGAGATCCTCGCGGAACAGGGCCGCTGATGCGGGCGGCGGGTGGCGCCTTCAGCCGAGCGGCACCTTGCGGCTCTCGCCGAGATCCGGCGTGTCGCCGGTCATGCGGGCGGTCGCCAATTTGAGGGCGATCAGCACCGAGCTGGACGGGCCGTCCCAATACTCCGCGTCCTCGGGCAAGAAGCGCAGTACGCAGATATTGGGATCGGCCTTGCCCTCCGGCCAGAAGGCACGGGCGGCGTCGTTCCACAATTCGTCGATCTTGGCGCGATCCACGCTCACCTCGGTCTCGCCGGAGACCGAGAGATAATCGTTGCGGCCGGGATGGGCGAAGATGAGCGCGCCCTGCGGATCGCGCTCCAGTTCCTCGTCCTTGTGGCCGCGGCGGTCGGAGAGGAACCACACGCAGCCTTCTTCACGCGACGGCATGGCGTGCATCGGCCGGCCGCGCAAGGCGAGGCCCTGCTTGGTCACCAGCATGCAGGTGCGAATCTCCTCCATCATCTTCCACACATGGTCGATGGCTTGTGTCGTGGTGCGCAGCGTGCGGTCCATCGCGAAGGCTCCTCCCTTGCCGGTGCGGGTGGCGGCGGTCCTGCCGTCCTCCCATGCCAACCTCCGGCGGGCGCCTCGGTTCCCCACCGGCTTGCGCGCCGCCGCCGTGCGAATCCACGACAATCTTGTTGCCGAGCTTTCGTCGGGAAGGTGCTACCGGTTAAGCTCGCCGCGCGGCAGCTTCCCGCCGCAGCTGGTTCCCGGCAGAGTTGCATCGGAGAGTCGCATGCCCTGGTCGCTGACCGTCGGCTACATCTACGGCACCGCGGTGCGCATCCACGTCACCTTCCTGCTGTTCCTGATCTGGATCTGGGTCGCCTATTACCAGCGCGGCGGTGCCGGCGCCGCCTGGGAGGGCGTCGCCTTCGTGGCGCTGCTGTTCCTGTGCGTGCTGCTGCACGAGTTCGGCCATATCTTCGCCGCCCGGCGCTATGGGGTGAAGACGCCGGAGGTGACGCTGTGGCCGTTCGGGGGCATTGCGCGGTTGGAGCGCATTCCGGAAAAGCCCTCCGAGGAACTGGTGGTCGCGCTGGCCGGGCCGGCGGTGAACGTGGTCATCGCGCTGGTGCTGATCCTGGCACTGGGCGGCACCACCGGCGTCGAGCATCTGGAGAACATCGAGAACCCGCAGATCGGCCTGCTCGCCAAGCTGGCGGGGGCCAACATCTTCCTGGTGGTGTTCAACCTCATCCCGGCCTTTCCGATGGATGGCGGGCGGGTGCTGCGGGCGCTGCTCGCCATGCGGATGGGCCATGCGCAGGCGACGCAGACGGCGGCGTCGATCGGCCAGGCCCTGGCCATCGGACTCGGTTTCCTCGGCATCTTCGGCAACCCGATGCTGATCATCATCGCCGTCTTCGTGTTCCTGGCCGCCTCCGGCGAAGCGGGCACGGTGCAGATGCGGCAGGCGGCGCAGGGCGTGCTGGTGCAGGACGCGATGATCACCCATTTCGAGACGCTGGGGCCGCAATCCAGCGTCGGCGACGCGGCCGAGGCGCTGATCCGTACCACCCAGAAGGAGTTCCCCATCGTCGACGGCGCCGGCCATCTGCGGGGCGTGCTGACCCGCGACGCGATGATCCGGGCGCTGCAGGCCAAGGGACCGGAGGCTTCGGTGCTGGAGGCCATGCAGGGCGACGTCCCGACGCTGCCGGTGCGGGCGCCGCTCGACAAGGCGCTGCAACGGCTCACCCAGAGCGGGGCGCCGGTGCTGGGCGCGCTCGATGTCGACGGCCGGCTGGTCGGCCTGCTGTCGCCGGAGAATGTCGGCGAGATGATGATGCTGCGCGCCGCTCAGCCGGAAGCACGGTTCGGGCCCTGGGCGCGGCGTCCTTCGGGTCCGGCCGGCCCCACCGGGCCGGGCGTCGGTGCCGGCTAGGCCTTTCGCCGTCGAGAGGTGGCGGGTGGCCGGAGTGTCGCGGCGTCCGGCTCGCCATAGCTTCCCGTCTCTTTAGTCTCCCACCCCGTGGTTCGCCCGGGAGCGTCCCAATGTTCAGCAACGGTAGCGACACATGACCTATCACGGCCCACCACCGCCTCTGCCCTGGACGCCGTGGGATCTGATGGAGGGGCCGATCCTGCTGTCGGCGTGCGTGGTGATCGGCGCGATCATGGGATTTTTCGGCGTCGGCCTGCTGGCGCCCGCGCCGCTCGCCGTTCTGGGGGCGCTGGGCTGGTACGACCAGCGCCAGCGGCGCAACCGCCAGCGCGGCCAGGGGCATCCCCCGCTGCTGACCCATCTGTGGTGGTTCGCCGTGCTGGTCTATCTCGCCTATGGGCTTGGAGCCGCCATCGCCGACCAGACCTATATGTAGAAGGCCCGGCCTTCCGATCCCGCGAGCGACGTGTCTCGTGCGCGGCGTGTCCCGTGCGCGGCGTGGCTGGTTCGCTATCCGCCCCCCTTCACGCCGGTGACGCCGGTGAAGGCGGGGGGATCGCTGGCGGGGAAACTCTCCTCCAGCGCCTCGTCTATGTCTTCCTCGCTCGGTTGCGAGGCCGGCTCGGTCTCCGGAATCGGTACGGCGCCGGTGATGCCGGTGAAGGCCGGCGGATCGCTGGCGGGAAAGCTCTCCTCCAGCGCCTCGTCGACCTCCGTCTCGGCCGGGCGGCCGGCATCGGGGCGTCCGTTCATCGCAAGTCCCTCCCTCTCGTCCCGTGCATCGTCTGCCTTGACAACTGGGATAGCGGCGCCGGCGTTCAAGTGCCGCACCGGCAATCGGGGCAGCGGTGGCGTGCGTTTGCCGAGGGAACCGATCGCGGCATCGGGCGTTTCCCGAATCCGCCGTGGATGAAGCCGCGGCGCTGCCGGCGTGCCGGCTTGCGGCGCGCCACTCTGAAAAGGAGGAGCATCGCCATGGAGTCTAGACCCGAGCCGTCTGGCGTCGAACATGCGCGCGTCCGGCTGCAATACTGGCCGGCCTCGCACGACGTGCACGCGCCGGACAATTGGCCGGACAGCTATGAGTTCGAGACGGTCGAGGACGCCGTCGCCTTTGCCATGACCCAATCGCCGGCCGGGCGCGACGTCGCTTGGCTGCGCACGCCGGAAGGCGAGATCTTAAAGGCCGGGCAGATCCGCCGGCTGTGGGAGCTGAACCGATCGCACTGAGTGCCTCGCGCCGGCGCGGCGTTGAGGCCGCGTCAGCGCTTTTGCGCGTTCCGGCGTTGCCTTTACGGGCTTTCTGAGTATAGTGCGCCGCAAAATTTCCCACGCGGGTCCGAATTGCCTTCGGGCCCGCTTTTTGGTGTTTACTTATGAAGCTGCGCAACATCGCCATCATCGCCCACGTCGACCACGGCAAGACCACGCTGGTGGACGAACTGCTCAAGCAGTCCGGCTCCTATCGTGAGAACCAGCGCGTCGCCGAGCGTGTGATGGATTCGAACGATCTCGAAAAGGAGCGCGGCATCACCATCCTGGCCAAGGCCACCTCGGTGGTCTGGAAGGACACCCGCATCAACATCGTCGACACCCCCGGCCACGCCGATTTCGGCGGCGAGGTGGAGCGCATCCTCAACATGGTGGACGGCGCCATCGTGCTGGTCGATGCTGCCGAAGGCCCGATGCCGCAAACCAAATTCGTGGTCGGCAAGGCGCTCAAGGTCGGACTGAAGCCGATCGTCGCCATCAACAAGGTCGACCGGCAGGACGCCCGCGCGCAGGAAGTCATCAACGAGGTGTTCGACCTGTTCGCGGCACTCGACGCCAATGACGAGCAGCTCGATTTCCCGATCCTCTACGGGTCCGGCCGCAACGGCTGGATGGCTCACTCACCGGAAGGTCCGCAGGATCAAGGCATGGCGCCGCTGTTCGACCTGGTGCTCAAGCATGTGCCGGAGCCGACCGTCGAGGAGGACGCGCCGTTCAAGATGATCGGCACCCTGCTGGAGGCCAACCCCTTCCTCGGCCGCATGATCACCGGGCGCATCACCTCCGGCTCGATCAAGCCGAACCAGTCGGTCAAGGTTCTCGCGCAGGACGGCTCGCTGGTCGAGCAGGGGCGTATCTCCAAGATCCTCGCCTTCCGCGGCATCGAGCGGCAGCCGATCGAGGAAGGCGTCGCCGGCGACATCGTCGCCATTGCCGGCCTGTCCAAGGGCACGGTGGCCGACACCTTCTGCGATCCATCGGTAGACACGCCGCTGAAGGCGCAACCGATCGACCCGCCGACCGTGACCATGACCTTCATCGTCAACGATTCGCCGCTCGCCGGCACCGAGGGCGACAAGGTGACCAGCCGCGTCATCCGCGACCGCCTGCTGCGCGAGGCGGAGGGCAATGTCGCGCTGAAGATCGAGGAATCCACCGAGAAGGACTCGTTCTACGTCTCCGGCCGCGGCGAGCTCCAGCTGGCGGTGCTGATCGAGACCATGCGCCGCGAGGGCTTCGAGATCGCCGTGTCGCGTCCGCGCGTGGTGTTCACCAAGAACGAGGCCGGCGAGACGCTGGAGCCGATCGAGGAAGTGCTGATCGACGTCGATGAGGAGTTCTCCGGCGTCGTCGTGCAGAAGATGAGCGAGCGCCGCGCCGAGATGGTGGAAATGCGCCCCTCCGGCGGCAACCGCGTGCGCCTGGTGTTCTACGCTCCGACCCGCGGCCTGATCGGCTACCAGTCGGAGCTGCTCACGGACACCCGCGGCACCGCCATCATGAACCGGCTGTTCCACGAATACGCCCCCTACAAGGGTGAGATCGCCGGCCGCACCAATGGCGTGCTGATCGCCAACGAGGCGGGCGAGGCGGTGGCCTACGCGCTGTGGAACCTCGAGGATCGCGGCCCGATGATGATCGAGCCGGGTTGGAAGGTCTATCAGGGCATGCTGATCGGCATCCACACCCGCGACAACGACCTCGAAGTGAACGTGCTGAAGGGCAAGAAGCTCACCAACATCCGCACCACCTCGAAGGACGAGGCGGTGCGCCTGACCCCGCCGATCCGCATGACGCTGGAGCGCGCGCTCGCCTGGATCCAGGACGACGAGCTGGTCGAGGTGACGCCGAAGTCGATCCGCCTGCGCAAGCGCCTGCTCGACCCGAACGAGCGCAAGCGCGAGGAGCGCCGCAAGGAAGCCGAGGGCGTCTGAGCCCGTTTCGACACCCGCCGATCAAGGAATGGCCGCCCCTCGGGGCGGCCGTTTCGTTTGGTGTTCCGGTCGCGGCGACCGCGCTCTGGTGGACCACCGCGCGATTTCGCCACAAAGCTACTTGATCCCGCGCCCGGCTTTTGCTCCCATAAGCGCCATGGGCACGCTTCTCTTCGAAACCCGCCGGGCCCGCCCGGCAGATGCTCCCGACATCGCCGAGATTCACGACTCGGCGTGGCGCGTGGCTTATCGCGGCCTCATTCCCGGCGTCGAGCTCGAGAAGATGATCGAGCGACGCGGGCCGGGCTGGTGGGAAACCGCCTTGCGGCGCGGCTCGCGCGTGCTGGTGCTTACCCATGCCGACCGCATCGCCGGCTATGCCAATCTCGGCCGCAACCGCGCGCGCGGCCTGCCCTATGAGGGCGAGATCTATGAGCTCTATCTGCGGCCGGAATATCAGGGGCTCGGCTTCGGCCGCCGGCTGTTCACCGATTCCCGCAAGGAACTGGTCGGGGCCGGCTTCGACGGTGTGACGGTGTGGGCACTGGCGGCAAACGAGCCGGCGCTGGCGTTTTACCGCGCCCTTGGCGGTGCCAATATCGCCCGCTCCTCCGAGACCTTCGGCGGCCGCACGCTGGAGAAGCTCGCCTTCGGCTGGGCTGGCTGACCACCGACGGCAAGTTCGCATTCTCGACCGCGAGTTCAAGCTCCGCGCTCGCCGGGCGCGGCGATGCGCTCACAGCGCCATGAGCTTGGCGATTATCGCCGCGGCATCGCCGCTGATGCGGAAGGTCTTGAGGCGCGCTGTGGCGCCCGAGGCCAGCTCGACCTTCGCGACCGGCACGTCCAGCAGCTTCGCCAGCAGGCGGGCAAGCGCGGCATTGGCCTTGCCGTCCTCCGGTGCCGCACTGACCCGCGCCTTCAGCGCGCGGCGACCATCCGCCAGCTCGATGACGCCCTCGACGGCGTCGCGCCCGCCGCGCGGGGTGGCGCGCACGCTCACCGTCACGCCGTCGGCGGTCGGCATCCAGGCGGCCGGGGCCACCACGGCGAAACCTGCCCGGCTCAGGTGACCAGCTCGAACACCAGGTTGCGGATGAAATAAAGGCCGATGATCAGGATGATCGGCGAAACGTCGATGCCGCCGAGATTGGGCAGCAGCCGGCGGATGGGCGCCAGCACCGGCTCGGTGATGCGCCAGAGGAACTCGCCGACGCTGCGCACCACCTGATTGTGCGGATTGACCACGTTGAACGCCACCAGCCAGGACAGGATGGCCGAGGCGATGAGAATCCAGACATAGAGCGAAATGAGCGTATCGAACAACCAGAGCAGCGAATACATCGCGAACCTCAAGGAGGGCGGGCGGCGCGGGGCCTGAGCTGAGGAATGCTTAAAGGCGCGACCGCATTGCGGCAACCCCGATCGCACCGGGCAGCCTGCTTACCTGCTCTCCGGCAGCCGGAAGGGCAGGGGTGGCGGACATCTGGCCTCCTTCCGGCATGGGCCGGCCTGCGGGCGCGGGAAAATGCGCGCGCCTGTGCGTGATGCGACGAGGCTGCTTGACAGGGCGTCGGGGGCGCACGTACAAGGCGCGGCCTGATGGTGAGGGGCCGTAGCTCAGTTGGGAGAGCGCTGCAATCGCACTGCAGAGGTCAGGGGTTCAAATCCCCTCGGCTCCACCATCGGAACGGCGTCGTGGCTGATATAAGCGGGCCGCCCCTCCCGACATTCCGTCCCAGAGTGAGGGGACAGGCTGGTTTCCTGCGTGCGGTCCCCGGCCGAGCGACCTTTCCTGCCGAATGAACATGGAGCACACCCGCATGCGCCATTTTCTTCTCGCGCTCTTTCTCGCCGGCTCGTTGACATCGCCGGGCCAGGCCTCCGCCGAGGCCCGGCGCGCGGCGGTCGCGATCGTGGAATTCCAGTATATCGACACCTCGGGAGAGCCGCGGGACCAGAGGGCCGACCACCAGACTCGGTTGCAGGCCTTCATGAGTGCGCTCAGGCGGGACATTGCGGCGAGCGAGAGGTTCCGCCTCGTTTCGCTGCCGTGCCAGCCCTGTGTCCTGACGGATGGAAACGTCTCCGAATTCACCGCGGCGGCGCAGCATGCCGGCGCCGATCTCCTGCTGGTGGGCGGCATCCAGAAGATGAGCACGCTGGTGCAATGGGCCAAGGTGGCGCTCATCGATCTCAGGACAGACAAAAAGGTGCTCGAACGCCTCTACACCTTTCGCGGCGACAGTGACGCGGCGTGGCGAAACGCCGAAAGCTTTATCGCCGGGCAGATCGTTTCGCTCTATCCGCGTGCCGGGAACGATTAACCAGGCCGCATCAGACCCTTGCCTCACGACGGGAAGTGGCATTTGCTGCCCTTATGAGCTTTCCCGCGAGCCTTGTTGATCTTGCCGGCTACATCGCGCTGCTGCTGTGGGGCACCCATATGGTGCAGACCGGCGTGCAGCGCGCCTTCGGACCCCGCTTGAAGACCATCCTCGGCGCCGCGCTGGGCGACCGCTTTCGCGCCTTCATTGCCGGGCTCGGGGTGACGACGCTGCTGCAGAGCAGCACCGCTACCGGGCTGATGGTGACAGGCTTCGCCGCCGGCGGTCTGGTCGAGCTGGTGCCGGCGCTTGCCGTCATGCTCGGCGCCAATGTCGGCACGACGTTGATCGTGCAGCTGCTCTCCTTCGACATCGCCGTGGTCGCCCCCGCCTTCATCCTTGTCGGCGTGCTGATGTTCCGGCGGGATTCCTCGTCGCAGACCCATGATCTGGGCCGGGTGCTGATCGGGCTGGGCCTGATGCTGATGGCGCTCGAAAACCTGCTCGATCTCATGCGCGACTATGAGGATGCGCCGAGCCTGCGCCTGCTCCTCGGCGCCATCTCCACCGTGCCCCTCCTCGATGTGCTGCTGGCGGCCGGCCTGACCTGGGCGGCGCATTCGAGCGTCGCCGTGGTGCTGCTGGTCATGTCGCTCGCCGCCAATGGCGCGGTGCCGCCCAATGCCGCGTTCGCGCTGGTGCTGGGCGCCAATATCGGCACGGCGATCAACCCGCTGCTGGAGGGCGTGGCCGGCAACGACCCGGCCGCAAAGCGGGTGCCGCTCGGCAATCTGCTGACCCGCCTCATCGGCGTCGGCGTCTGCCTGCTGGCGCTGCAGCCGATCGGGCGCTTCGTGGTCACGCTCCAGCCGGTCGATGCCCGGGCGGTGGCGGATTTTCACACGCTCTTCAACGTCGTCGTGGCGATGGTTTTTCTGCCGATCCTTGGTCCGTTCGGGCGGCTACTCACGAAGATGCTGCCGAGCCGGGCCGCCCGCGCCGACCCGTCGCATCCGCTTTATCTCGATCCTGCCGCGAAAGAGACGCCGATCGTAGCGCTCGGCGGCGCGGCGCGCGAGGCGCTCCGGCTGGCGGACGTCCTGGAAACCATGCTGGCCGGCGCGCGAGACGGGCTGCGCAGCGGCGATCGCCGGCTGATCGCCGAGACGCGGCGGCAGGATGACGTCATCGATCGGCTCAACATCGCCATCAAGAGCTATCTCACCTCGATCGACCCCGACGAACTCGGACCGCACGACCACCGCCGCCTGCAGGAAGTGCTCGGCTTCACGATGAACCTCGAACAGGCCGGCGATGTCGTCGATCGCTATCTGCTGCCGCACACCTCGAAGGGGCTGAAACGCGGCCTCGCCCTGCCCAAGGAGCGTCAGGAGGAACTGCTTTCGCTCATGGACCGGCTGATCACCAATCTGCGCACCGCCGCCTCGCTGTTCATGACCGAGGATCCGCGGGCGGCGCGCCTTCTGGCCGACGAAAAAATCGCGTTCCGCGATGCCGAATCCCGCGCCACGCTGCAGCATTTCGAACGCCTGCGCGACAGCGAGCTTCCCACCGCACAGGCGAGCGCCCTCCATCTCGATCTGCTGCGCGACATGAAGCTGATCAACAGCCATATCGTTGCCGCCGCGGCCTACCCGATCCTCGAGCGCAGCGGTGAATTGCTGCCGAGCCGGATCGCCCGCAACTGACATGCCGGGCTCGCCCTCATCACCGGCCCCTGCATCAGAGGCGGGCCTCGCCAAGTGCGTGTCGGCATGCGGGGGTAGCCAAGCGGGTTGTCGCCAAGCCCCGGTGTGCAGCTCGCCGTGCGTTCTCGATGGTGAATCCGCGCGGACTCTTGTCAGAACCCCCGTCCTGTCACTTGATAGCCAGCAGAACACGATAATGCGCTGTTGGACGCGCGGGGCGCCCGAGGTGCGAGCGGTTCATCGGGGGGTGCCATGCTCTATCTTCTTGCCGTGTTGATCGGTGTCGTTGCCGGGTTGCGTGCCATGACCGCGCCGGCGGCCATTGCCTGGGCCGCCCATCTCGGCTGGATCGATCTTTCCGCCTCGCCGCTGGCCTTCATGGGCTATGCGTGGACACCCTGGATATTCACCGCGCTCGCTCTCGTCGAGTTCGTCACCGACCAGCTGCCGACGACCCCGAGCCGGACGGTGCCGCCGCAATTCGGCGCCCGCCTGATCAGCGGCGCCCTTTGCGGCGCCTGTCTCGGCGTCGCGGGCGGCAGCCTGTTGATCGGAGCGGTGGCCGGTGCGATCGGCGCGGCGATCGGTACGCTGGGCGGGCGGTCGGCGCGCGGGCGCCTTGCCGAGCTGTTCGGCAAGGACCGGCCCGCCGCCCTGATCGAGGATGCCGTGTCGGTGATCGGTGCCCTCGTCATCGTCATGGTGCCGTGATGGCGGAGCCGGACGCGGCCCGCCGCTTCGACGCGATCATCATCGGTGCCGGCCAGGCCGGGCCCTCTCTTGCCGGCAGGCTGACCGCTGCCGGCAAGAGCGTCGCCGTGATCGAGCGCCATCATTTCGGCGGCACCTGCGTCAACACCGGCTGCAAGCCGACCAAGACCCTGGTGGCGAGCGCCTATGCCGCCCGCATGGCGCAGCGGGCGGCGGAATATGGCGTCGTGCTCGACGGCGCCCCCCGCATCGACATGAAGAAGGTGCAATCCCGCGCCGGGAAGATCATTCGGGACGGGCGCGCCGGCATCGAGACGTGGCTTGAAGGCATGGATGGCTGCACCGTGTTTCGCGGCCATGCCCGGTTCACCGGCGCACATGACGTCAAGGTCGCCGGCACGGCGCTCACCGCCCCGCACATCTTCATCAATGTCGGCGGCCGCGCGTCGGTGCCGGATCTGCCCGGCCTCGGGGAGGTGCCGTATCTCACCAATAGCGCCATGGTCGAGCTGGAAGCGGTGCCGGCGCATCTGGTGGTTGTCGGCGGCTCCTATATCGGCCTCGAATTCGCGCAGATGTTCCGCCGCTTCGGCTCCCGCGTCACACTGGTGGAGAAGAGCGGACGGCTGATCGCGCGCGAGGACGAGGACGTGTCCGCCACCATCCGGGAGATCGTGGAGGCCGAGGGAATCGAGGTGCGCACCGGTGCCGAATGCCTGAGCTTCGCCCGGCGGGACGAAGGCGTGGCGGTGCGGGTCGGCTGCACGGAGGGCGTGCCGGAGATCGTCGGCTCGCATGTGCTGCTTGCGATCGGCCGGCGGCCGAATACCGACGACCTCGGCCTGGACGCTGCGGGCATCAGCACCGACGGGCGCGGCTACATCACCGTCGACGATCATCTGCAGACCAGCGTGCCCGGCGTCTATGCGCTGGGCGATTGCAATGGACGGGGCGCCTTCACTCACACCGCCTATAACGACTTCGAGATCGTCGCGGCCAACCTGCTCGATGGTCAGGACTGGAAGGTGAGCGAGCGCTTGCCCGGCTATGCGCTCTATACCGATCCTCCGCTCGGGCGCGTGGGCATGACGGAGGCGAAGGCTCGGCAGACCGGCCGAACGCTTCTCGTCGGCAAGCGGCCGATGACACGGGTCGGCCGCGCCGTCGAGAAGGGCGAGACGCTCGGCTTCATGAAGGTGGTAGTCGACGCGCAAACGCAGCGCATCCTTGGAGCGGCCATTCTCGGCACGGGTGGCGACGAGGCCATTCACGGCCTGCTCGACATCATGAACGCGGACGTTCCCTATACCGTCTTCCAACGCGCCGTGCCGATCCATCCGACAGTGTCGGAGTTGATCCCGACGCTGCTGGCGGAGATGCAGCCGGCAACCTGAGGCGATGCAGGAGCATGCGGGATCGGCGGCGGCCTGTTGCCGCCAATCACGGGTCACAACGGGCCGAGGAAATCCGATTTCCCGACCGGCACGCCCTTGTGGCGCAGAATGTCGTAGCCGGTCGTGACGTGGAAGAAGAAGTTCGGCAGAGCGAAAGTGAAAAGATAGCCGCGCCCGTCAAGCGTCACTTCGCCCTGACGGCGCTTCAGCACGATCTGGCGAATCTCGGCGCCGTCGAAACTCGCGGCATCGAGACCCTTCAGATAGGCGACGGTCTTGGCGATGCGCGCGTGCAGCTCGGCAAAGCTGGCCTCGTTGTCCTCGAAGCTCGGGCCTTGCGTGGCGGTGAGGCGGGCGGCACAAAATTTCGCGGTGTCGCTGGCGCGCTGGACCTGTCCGGCCAGCGACAACATATCCGGCGCAAGCCGTGCCTCCACCAATGTGGCTGGATCGATGCCCTTCACCTGGGCGAATGTCTCTCCCTTCTCGAGGATCGCCGAAAAATTGTCGAAGGCCCGCAGAAACACCGGGATCGACGCCTCAAAGATCGAAAGCGACATGCAAAATCTCCACCGACGGACGGGTTGAAGGATGGCCTTGCTGGCCAGGCTTCATATGGTCCGCCGGGGCGACTTCGCCAACCGGACGGCGCCGCCTCTCGACGCTCTCGCGGACGTAGCGACGCACGCCGACGGCAGACCGCCGGCGCGGGCTACCGCCGATGGCGGGCACCATGCCTACGGTTGGCCGTTCGTGGCCAGGGTCATTGATCGGGCGCTCACCGCTTCGCGATCGCACGCTGCGTTCGTCCGCACCATGTGCAGGCGGCCCCGTGCGGCCATCTCCATAAGTTACTGCCGGACCCGGCGTCTTATCCCGGAAGCACCGAGCCTCATCGTCAGCCCAAGGGGTCGCGGTGCTCCGGCATCTCCTTCAACTGCTCTTTCGTCCATGAGGTGACGGCGTGAACGTCGCCATCTTCGTCGCGCATGAAATCGAGATCGCCGATCGGCACCGCAACGGGCTTCGCGCCGATGCCGAGAAACCCGCCGACGTCGATGACGACCTGGATGGTGCTGCCGGTGCCGTGGATGTGGGAGACGCTGCCGATCTTATGATCGCCCAGGCCGTATATGGTTGCGCCATCGAGAATGTCGGGGGTCAGTTCGTCGCGGCTCAGATGTGTATGATTGGCGTGATCCATGGTTGACGCTCCTCTCCATGCCTCCACAACCCCGCGTGGTGGTCGGGGTTCCGTCTCCCGCATGCAAACATTCCCACCTACGCTGCGACAGGCCCATTCGCGGGTGGCGTCGTCACGGGCGTGGTGGCGCGGGGGGCACGAAGCCGGCGGCTGAGGGATCCGGGGTGCCACGAGCAGCCAGCCGCCGCCACGGCAGCCGTCCCGCTGCGCGCACCGGGGAGAGCGGGGGCGCGCTTCGCCGGCGCGCCTGACCGGCGGAGACCAGCCCCGCCGGCTGGGCGTGGTGCCTCAGTTCGGTGCGCCGGCACCGGACTTGGCGGCGTTGGCCTTCACCCGTTCCTCGATGTCGCGCGACACCTGGTCGATGGTGAAGCTGGCCGGAACCTGGCTCGGCGGATAGTCGATGAAGCTCTGCAGGAACGCGCCGGCCTTCGCCGACATGTAGCCCATGAGATAGGCATTCTTCGCCCGCCAGTCGTCATACTGATCGGAGACGATGTCGGCCCGTTCATACGGATCCATGCGAAGGTTGGACAGCTTGGGAACCCGCAGGCAGGTGAAGGGCTCGTACCAGACGCGGAACCCGCCCGGCGCCCGCATCTCGCAGAACACCGCCTTCCACGGCCCGTTGCGATAGACGACCATCAGGCCGTCATCGTTGAAATAGGCGAACTCGTTGCGGTTGCCGCGCTCCTGCTGCCCGGTGAGATAGGGAAGCTGGTTGTAGCCGTCGAGATGCACCTTGAAGGTCTTGCCGCCGATGCTGGTGCCCTGCAGCAGCTTTTCCTTGATGTCGGCCTCACCTGCGGCCGCCAGCAATGTCGGGAACCAGTCAAGGCCGGAGAACATCTCGGTCGCGACGGAATCGGGCTTGATGCGGCCCGGCCAGCGTATCATGGCGCGGAACGCGGAAGGCTCCTTCCCAGTTCGTGTCCTTCTCGTTTCGGAACGGCGTGGTCGCCGCGTCCGGCCAGGACCATTGGTTCGGGCCGTTGTCGGTGGTGTAGATGACAATGGTGTTGTCGGCGATGCCGAGATCGTCGAGCTTCTTCAGAAACTGGCCGACATGGCCGTCATGCTCGATCATACCATCGGCATCGTCGTTTCCCGGCATGCCGCTCTGCCCCTGCATCGAGGGGCGGACATGCGTGAAGGCGTGCATGCGGGTGGTGTTCATCCAGGTGAAGAACGGCTTGCCCGCCTTGACCTGCCGCTCGATGAAATCGGCGGCGGCACTCGTGGTCTCCTCGTCGACGGTCTCCATCCGCTTGCGGTCGAGCGGGCCGGTATCCTCCGATCCTGCCATCGGCGGAGGCCTTCAGCACGCCGCGCGGGGAGTTAGCCTCACCCAGTCGGGATCGTCCTTGGGCCAATAGGGACGCTCGGGATCTTCCTCGGCGTTGAGATGACAGAGATTGCCGAAGAACTCGTCGAAGCCATGATTGGTCGGCAAATATTCGTCGCGCTCGCCGAGATGGTCTTGCCGAACTGGCCGGTGGCATAGCCGAGCGGCTTCAGCGCGATGGTGACGTCGCGATCCTGCAGGCCGACGCTGGCGCCGGGTATGCCGACCTTGGTGAGGCCGGTGCGCTTCGGCGTCTGGCCGGTGATGAAGGAGGAACGGCCGGCGGTGCAGCTGTTCTCCGCGTAATAATCGGTGAACTTCATGCCTTCCTTGGCGATCCGGTCGATGTTCGGCGTCTGGTAGCCCATCAAGCCGAAGGAATAGGCGCTGATATTGGTCCGACATCGTCGCCGAAGATGACCAGGATATTCGGCCGGGCGGCCGGCTGTGCCGCCGGGGGTTGCTGGGCCGTGCTCGCGCCCGGCACTCCGGCAAGGCCTGCCGTTATCACGGCGGCCGAGGCCAGCAAGTTGCGAAGTCCCATGATTTCCTCCCTGGTACCCCAGTCGGGCGCTCCACGTCCTTCGACACGCAACACGCCGCTGGTCGGCGCGGCGGCAGGCCCGCGCCGGAGCGCGGCGGTCACGGCTGCGGACTAACCCATGCAGGCGTCCTCGGCCGCGCTGTATCCGGCGGGGCGGGGCTCGCTCTTCTGCGGTCGCCCACGACCAAGCGCGCCATCGGAGCGCGCCCTCAGATAGATGAAGATGGCGTCTATGTAGCACATCACGTTCGGATTGACCCCGAATGACGGCATGACCAGCTCCTGGCTGGCGTCGACGTTCTTCTTGCCGTTGGTCACGGTGTCGAGGAATTGGCTGTAGCTGAGCCGTTTCAGCGCATCGACGAGCGAAGGGGCAAAGCTCGATCCCAACCCGTCCGGGCCGTGGCACTGCATGCAATTGGCGGTGTAGCGGACATAGCCGATCGCCGTGTACCAATCGACGGTGCCGTCGGCAGAGATCTTGAAGGTGGGGTTGCCGTCCCTGTCGGCGTATTTGCCATCATCCGATCCGGCGACCGCGGGATCGCCCGAGCCATCGGCGTGCAACGGCACCGTGAGGGAAAGCAGGCCTGCGGCAACGACGACAAACCAAGCCCGCGGTCTCATCATCCGCTCCTGCGCGTGGCGCTTCCCACCAATGGGTAGCACGGCGCGGCGGCCGGCTCCATGTCGGGGCTGCCCGCGTGGTTAATTGCTGCCGTAGCGGGCCGCGATGTCGCGGGACAATCGGGCGCCGGCCTCGAGATAGCGCTGTGCCACCAGCTGGGCGGACGGCGTGCAGCTGTGATAAACCTGCCGGTAGCTCTCATAGCCGCGATTGAAGGCGGCGACCATGAGCCCGCGCCGCTCCTCGGATGGCTGTTCGGCCTCCAACAGGCCCTGCATCTCGTCGCGCCACCGCCCGGCATCCGGTGTGCCGCAAAGGGGGCGGATGTAGTGGAGGGTGCCCAGCATTTCCGCCAGCCGCAGCATGTCCGCCTCATAGGGCGGGGCGGAGCCCTGGTTCGGCCGGGAGGCCGTCTGTGCGCCGGCGGGGGCGGCCAGTGCCAGCACCAGTGCCAGGCCGACGGCCGCCGCACCCGCCGCATGGTGGGGACGGAATGGACGCAGAAGGGCGAGCGGGTTCGGGCAGCGTGTCATTGCGCTTGTGGTGAGCCGGAGCGGCGGCGCCGTCAAGAGCCGGTGACAAGCGCACGCGCCGCCGCAACGATGCCGGCGAGGCCTTCGGTGCTATCGTCGGGCAGATGGTGCGGATCGAACCAGCCGACCTCCGCCGCCTCCGGCCCGGTCGCCGGTTCGCCGTCGAGCCAGAGCCCGGCATGGCTGACCACGACGAAATGAGCGCTGACCTCGCCGGCATCGTCGCGGCGGATGATATCGAGCGCGCCGGCGACCCCCACTACGCGGCAGGCGACGCCGACCTCCTCCATCACCTCGCGGGCGGCGCCTTCGGCCAGGGTTTCCCCCGGCTCCAGCCTTCCGCCCGGCAGCGACCACAGCCCGCGCAGCGGTGCCGCGCCGCGCCGGGCCAGCAGCACCTGCCCGTCGCGGAACACCGCGGTCGATATCGCCAGCACGGGGCGGATCGGCGGCTGGGTCATGATGGCAAACTCCGTGATTCCCCCGGCATCCTAAGGTCGGGGCGACGGAGCGCCAATGGCGACCACCGGCCGCTGTCATGCTAAACAGGGCAGGTTCTCATCGCATCCCGCCGCTGCGGCAGGCGCGATGTGAAGCCGGCTGCCTAGATCGGGCCGCAATCCCAGCCGAGGCTTGCGGCGCTTCAAGTTGGGCCATGCGGGAGGGGAGGGAAGCGATGAACCAGGTTGCCGGAACCGTGCGGCAGGCCGCGGGCCTGGCCGTTTTCGCCGTCGCCGGCCTTGTCGTCGTATCGGCGGCGGTTGCCGGAAGTGCCACCCCGCCGGCGCCGCAAGCTTCCACCGACAATCGGCCCGATCCGGTATGTGCCAGCTATGGCAAGGATTTCACCCGCGTTGCCGGCACCTCGACCTGCGTCAAGATCAGCGGCTATGTGCAGACTGACGGCTACCGCCAGTCGCTGCCGACCAGTGATCCGCTGGCGCCGGCGCTCAGCAGCAAATAGGCCGCCTCAGCGGCCGAAGGCGTCGAAATAGCGGGTCGCGATATCCTTGTAGACGCGGGCGAGCGCGTGGATTTCGTCGACCGGGGTCGCCTCGTCCACCGCATGCATGGAGGTGCCGACCAGGCCGAATTCGACCACCGGGCAATAATCCTTGATGAAGCGGGCATCAGAGGTGCCGCCGGTGGTGGAGAGTTCCGGCGTGCGGCCGGTGGCTTGGCTGATGGCGGCGACCACGAGGTCGACGAAATCGCCCGGCGCTGTGAGGAAGCTGTCGGAGGAGCGCTCCTCGAACGCCAGCGAAAAGTGCACCCGGTTGCCGGCGGCGACCTGGAGCCGGCGTTCCACTTCCGCCTTCAGCGTGTCGGGCATCCACAGATCGTTGAAGCGGATGTTGAAGCGCGCCTTCGCCTCGGCCGGGATGACGTTGAAGGCCGGGTTGCCGACATCCACCGACACGACCTCGAGATTCGAGGCCTGGAAATGCGCGTTGCCACGGTCGAGCGGCTCGGCGGTGAGCGCGGTGATCAGCCGCGCCATGCCGGGGACCGGGTTGTCGGCAAGGTGCGGATAGCCGACATGCCCCTGCTTGCCATGCACGGTGAGCGTGCCGGAAAGCGAGCCGCGCCGGCCGATCTTCACCATGTCGCCCAGCACCGCGCGCGAGGAGGGCTCTCCCAGCACGCAATGGTCGAGCCGCTCGTCGCGGTCGGCCAGCCAGCGCAGCAGCTTCTCGGTGCCGTTAATCGCCGGGCCCTCCTCGTCGCCGGTGATCAGCAGCGAGAGCGAGCCCGGCAACCGGTCGCCCTGTTCGGCAACCAGCTCCAGCGCCGCGGCGGTGAAGGCGGCGACGCCGCTCTTCATGTCCACAGCGCCGCGGCCATAGAGCAGGCCGCCATGAATGGCCGCCTCGAAGGGCGGGAAGCGCCAATGCGCGGGATCGCCGGGCGGCACCACGTCGGTGTGCCCGGCGAAGCAGAGATTGGGGCCCTTGGTGCCGAACCGGGCATAGAGGTTCTCAATGTCCGGCGTGTCGCGACCGGTGAGCGTCACGCGGTGCACGCGGAAGCCGGCCGCACCGAGCAGGGCTTCGAGAACGCCGAGGGCTCCACCTTCCTCGGGTGTCACCGAAGGACAGCGGATGAGCGCACGGGTGATCTCGACGGGATCGGTGAAGCCGGACATGCGACGGTCTCCTCGAGGCCTAGCCTTATACCTTGCTGTTCCCGACAGGGAGGGGGCCCGCAGCCGCTCGGCGAGGACTTCCCGCCACGCCTGGCCGGCCTTCGCTCCCCAATCTTCTCCGCAAGGCGGAGAACGGGAACAAGCCGCCGTCGCTCAGTCCCTGAGCAGATCGTTGATCGAGGTCTTCGAGCGGGTCTGTTCGTCCACCCGCTTCACGATCACCGCGCAGTAGAGCGACGGACCGGGGGTGCCGTCGGGAAGCGGCTTGCCGGGCAGCGAGCCGGGCACCACCACCGAATAGGCCGGCACCTCGCCGACGAATACCTCGCCGGTGGCGCGGTCGACGATCTTGGTGGTCGCCGAGATGAACACGCCCATCGAGAGCACCGAGCCCTTACGCACGATCACCCCCTCGACCACCTCGGAGCGGGCGCCGATGAAGCAGTCGTCCTCGATGATCACCGGGCCGGCCTGCAGCGGTTCCAGCACGCCGCCGATGCCGACGCCACCCGAAAGGTGCACGCGGGCGCCGATCTGGGCGCAGGAACCGACCGTCGCCCAGGTGTCGACCATCGTGCCTTCGCCGACCGAGGCGCCGAGATTGACGAAGGAGGGCATCAGCACGACGTTCGGCGCGATATAGGCCGAGCGCCGCACGATGGCGCCCGGCACGGCGCGGAAGCCGGCGGCGCGGAATTCCGCCTCGCCCCAGCCGTCGAACTTGGACGGCACCTTGTCCCACCAGGTCGCACCGCCGGGGCCGCCGGCGATCGGGGCCATGTCGTTGAGGCGGAAGGACAGCAGCACCGCCTTCTTGAGCCACTGGTTGACGCTCCAGCTGCCGTCGGCGCCCGGCTCGGCGACGCGTGCCTTGCCGGCGTCGAGCAGGCCGAGCGCCTCGTTCACGGCGTCGCGAACCGGACCCTTGGTGTCGAAGCCGATCTCCGCGCGCTTCTCGAAGGCGTCCTCGATGATGGTCTTCAGCTCGCTCGACATGCTCTGTTACTCCGCTAAATGGCGGGGGACTTGTTGCGGTGCGGATGGCCGGGTGTCAACGGGTCGGTTCAACCCGCGTCGCGGGCGATCACCCCGCGCACGGCGCGCAGGAAGGCGGGCAGGTCGTCGGTGACGTGCTGGATGTGCTGGGCGTCGCGCCCGTCATGTTCCCAGGCCTCGCGGTCGGCCGGGCTGACGGCTTGGCCGCGCGGCACCACCAGCACGGTGCGCATGCCGAGCGCGTGCGGCACTTCGAGGTTGCGGGCCAGATCCTCGAACATCGCCGCGCGGGTCGGCTCGACGCCGTACAGGCCGAGGAAATGCCGATAGGCCGGCTCCTGCGGCTTGGGATGGAACTCGGACGCGACGATATCGTGCACGTCGGCAAAATGATCGGAGATACCGAGCTTGCCCAGGATCGCCTCGGCATGGGCGCGCGAACCGTTGGTATAGACCAGCTTGCGGCCGGGAAGCGCGCCCAGCGCCTCGCCGAGTTCCGGTGCCGGCGCGAGCTCGGACAGGTCGATCTTGTGCGCATTGGCCAGAAACGGGTCCGGGTCCATGCCGTGCTCGATCATCAGCCCGCGCAGCGAGGTGCCGTATTTGCGGTAGTAGCCCTTCTGCAGGGCGAAGGCATCGTCGAGCGACAGGCCGAGATAATCGGCGATGTAGCTGCGCATGTTGAGATCGATCTGCCGCCACAGGTCGAGCCCGGGCGGATAGAGCGTGTTGTCGAGATCGAACACCCAGGTGTCGACCCCGGAAAAGCTGTCGGATGCGAGAGCGTTATCGATGGCGTGCGGCATGACGCCATCCATAGCGAAGAGCCGGGCCGCAGGCGAGGCAGGATTTCGCGCCTCGCCCGGGGATCGCGCCTCAGCGGCGAATCAGCGTGCCCGCACCATGGTCGGTGAGCAGTTCGAGCAGCACGGCGTGCGGCACCTTGCCGTCGAGGATCACCACGCCTTCGACGCCCTGCTCCAGCGCGTAGATGCAGGTCTCGACCTTGGGAATCATGCCGCCGGAGATGGTGCCGTCGGCGATCAGCGCGCGCGCCTGGCTGATCGACAGTTCCTTGATGAGGTTCTTGTCGCGGTCGAGCACGCCGGGGACGTCGGTGAGCAGCAGCAGGCGCTTGGCGCCGAGCGCGCCGGCGATGGCGCCGGCAAAGGTGTCGGCATTCACGTTGAAGGTGCCGCCCTCCTCGCCGGTGGCGACCGGGGCCAGCACCGGGATCAGTTCGCGGCCGAGGATCTGGTCGAGCACGGTGGTGTCGACGCTCGACGGCTCGCCGACGAAGCCGAGATCGATCACCTGCTCGATGTTCGAATCCGGATCGAGGACGCTGCGGGTGACCTTGGAGGCGATCACCATGTTGCCGTCCTTGCCGGACAGGCCGAGCGCCTTGCCGCCGGCTTCGTTGATGAAGCCGACCAGCGATTTGTTGATCGAGCCGGCCAACACCATCTCGACGATCTCGACGGTGGCCTTGTCGGTGATGCGCAGGCCCGCGGCGAATTCCGACTTGATGCCGAGCTTGGCCAGCATGGCGCCGATCTGCGGCCCGCCGCCATGCACCACCACCGGGTTCACGCCGGACTGTTCGAGCAGCACGATATCCTGGGCGAAATCCCGCGCCACCTGCTCGTCGCCCATGGCGTGGCCGCCATACTTCACCACGATGATGGCGTCGTCATAGCGCTGCATGTGCGGCAGCGCCTGCACCAGCACGCGGGCCTTGGCGTGGTCGTCCAGCGGATCGGCGGTGGTCTCGAGGGTGGTGTCGGACATCAGAGCGGCATCTCTCGGCGAGTGATCGGCAGCCGGCTCTTCTAGCCGATTTTCATGACGCTTCTCAATCGGGCTGTCTCGGCCGCGCCCATCCCGATCGACCCGTCCCGATAACGGGCCGGGGTGCGGAGAACGATCGGGGCGGGACCGGGAGGTTCAGCGCCCGTCCCTGCGGCTGAACTGGTCGAAAATATCGTTGAAGGGCTTCAGCGTGGGGTCTTGCGACAGTGTGGGGTCCTGCGGCCGATCCGCCGGATCGACGCCCGCACCGGGGCGGGCGCCGGCTCCGCCGCCGAGCAAGCCGCCCAATATGCTGCCGAGCAGGTCTCCCATCGGGTCGCCGCCCTGCCGCGGCTGTGGGGCGGCGCCGGATTCCGGTTGCGCGTCCGTCCCCGGCCGGCCGCCACCCAGAAGACCGCCCAGCAGATCGTCGAGCGGGTTGCCCGTCGAGGCCGGGCGGCGCGGGTCGCCGGGTGTCGTACCGTCGCGCGAGGCGCCGCCGGCGCCGCCCCTCGCCAGGCCGTCCAATAGGTCCTGCAACGGGTTACCGGAGGGGGATGCCGGTCCCGCTCGTCCGGCCGAGCCCCCGCCTCCCAATATGCCGCCCAACAGATCGCCGAGCCCACCGCCCGTCGCGGCGCCGGTGGAGGAGCCCTCCGGCGGGCGGTTGCCAAGCAGGCCGCCAAGAAGGTCGCCAAGGCCGCCGCCGCTTCCGCCACTCGCGCCGCCACCCTTCATCAGGCCGCCAAGCACCAGCGCGGCGATGGCCGGCAGCATCTGCTTCAGCAGGGAGGAACTGAGCCCGGTCGCCGAGGACGCCTGGGCGGCGACCGCCCGGCTCACCTCGGGCGAGCCGAACATGGCGGCGAGCGCGTCCGTGCCCTGCGCCTGGAGCGCGGGAGCGGGCGTCGCCTTCGGGTCGTCGAAGACCTGCGAATAGGGATTGCGAGCCATGGCGCCAAGAAGCCCGGCCAGTCCTTCCGGGCTGTGCGTGCTGCGGGCGAGGCCGACCGAGAAGGCCGGCAGCAGGGCTTCCACCGCCTGCTGCGCCTGCTCCGGCGAGATGCCGTAGCTCCGCGCAAGGTTATCGAACACCTGGCCGTGCTGTGCCTGGGAGAGCAGTTCCTGCAACTGTTTCATGGCATGCTCCTGTCACGCCGTCCCGAGACGGCTGTTGCATCCGGCCGGTCGCGGCGACCATACGCCAATAGGCCGGGTGGGCCTATGCGCGCTGCAGCGGGCGTGGCGGCGATGTCCGATCCGGGGCGGCCGCGGCGAGGCCGGGTTTCCGCAATTCGCGCTTTCATTCGCGCTTTCGCCCTGCCGGGGCGCTATCGTCCGCCGCCGCCTCCATGCGATAAGCCGGGCCATGAAGACGCCATCCGCATCCCCGGCCCGCTTCGTCACCGGCTCAACCATGGCCCATGTCGCGGTGATGACGGCGGCCGGCTCGGTCGGGCTGGTGGCGGTGTTCGTCGTCGACCTGCTCAACCTGTTCTACATCTCGCTGCTCGGTGAAGAGGAGCTCGCTGCCGCCATCGGCTATGCCGGCACGGTGATGTTCTTCGTCACCTCGGTGTCGATCGGGGTGATGATCGCCGTCTCGGCGTTGATCTCGCGGGCGATCGGCGCCGGCCGGCGCGAGGAGGTGGGGCGCATTTCGACCTCCGGCTTCGTCTATATGACGCTTGCCTGCGTGATGACCGCTGGCGCGATGATGCCGGTGCTGACGCCGCTGCTCTCCCTGCTGGGCGCCACCGGGCGCACGCTGGAGATCGCCCGCGATTTCCTGATGATAGTGCTGCCGTCGACGCCGCTGCTCGGCATCGGCATGGCGGCCTCCGGCACGCTGCGCGGGCTGGGCGATGCGCGGCGCTCCATGCTGGTGACGCTGATCGGCGGCCTGGTGACGGCGGCGCTGGACCCGTTGCTGATCCTGGTGCTCGACTGGCGGGTCGAGGGCGCGGCCGCGGTATCGGTGATCTCCCGCGTGGCGATGGCAGCCTACGGGCTGTACGCGGTGCTGCGCATCCATGGCTATGCCAGCCCGCTGCGCTGGCGCGATTTCCGCCACGATGTCGGGCCGCTTTCCGGCATTGCGGTGCCGGCCATCCTCACCAACCTCGCCACCCCGGTCGGCAATGCCTATGTCACCTATGCGCTCGCCACCCATGGCGATGCGGCGGTGGCGGCCTTCGCGGTGGTGGGGCGGCTGATCCCGGTCGCCTTCGGGCCGCTCTTCGCCCTGACCGGCGCCATCGGCCCGGTGATCGGGCAGAATGTCGGCGCCGGGCGCTACGACCGGGTGCGCCGCGCCATCCTCGACAGCCTCCTGCTCATCCTCGCCTATGTGTTCGCCATATGGGCGTTGATGGCGCTGGGGCGGCATGCCGTGGCCGGCGCATTCGGGCTGTCGGCGGAGGGCGAGGACCTGGTCGTCTTCTACTGCCTGTGGGTCGCCGGCAGCTTCATCTTTCTCGGCATGCTGTTCGTCGCCAACGCCGCCTTCAACAATCTCGGCGCGCCGCTGCGTTCCACCCTGTTCAACTGGAGCCGGGCGACGCTGGGCGTCATCCCCTTCGTGATGGTGGGCGGGCACTATTGGGGCGCGCAGGGCGTGCTCGCCGGCCAGGCGCTCGGATCGGTCGCCTTCGGCGTGCTGGCGCTCGTCAGCGCCCTGGCGCTGGTGCGTCGTCTCGCCGCCGCCACAACCCGGCCGGGGCCGGCCGACGCGCCGCTGGCAGGCCCCGAACTGCCGCCCTTCGCGCGCGGCGAAGGCGCCGCGGCTCTGGAGCCCTGAGACGCCGGCTTTCGGCCGATATGGTCAGATGAGGCGCAGCAGCCCGAGCGCTCCGCCGCCGAACAGCATCCAGAGCGGACTGATCCGGGTGAACAGCAGCGCCAGCACGGTGACGGCGGTGTAGAGCGCCGTCGGTATCGAGCGCGCCGCGCCCTCGGCGAGAAGGAAACCGGAGGCGGCGATGAGCCCGATGGTGAGCGGCACCAGCCCGGCCTGGATGGCCCGGCGCCACTTCGCGGCGCGGAAGCGGTACCAGACGCCGCCGACCACATAGGCCAGCACACAGGTCGGCACGCACATCGCCAGGGTGGAGACCAGCGCGCCGGCAAACCCGGCGACGTGCCAGCCGATCAGCGTCACCACCAAGACGTTCGGTCCCGGCACCACCTGGGCGAGGGCGAAGGTCTGGGCGAATTGCTCGTTGGTCATCCAGCCGGCGACCTCGACCACCTGACGGTGCATCTCCGGCAGCACCGCATTGGCGCCGCCCACCGCCAGCAGCGAGAGGACGAGGAAATTCAGCGCCAGCGCGCCGAGCACGCCGTCATCGTTCATCGGATCGCCCACCAGGCGAGCGCAATCGACACCGGGGCGAGGCCGAGCATCACCCAGAGCAGCGGCATGCCGAGCACGGCGATGCCGACAAAGGCGGCGGCGGCGATGCCGAGGCCCTGCACGCTCGGGCGGCGCCACAGGACTTCGCCCATGCGCCCGGCCATCGAGATGACCAGCCCGGCCGCGCCGGCGGCAAGGCCGGCCATGAGATCCGCGATCGCCGGAACATCGCTGTAGCGGGCGAACAGCGTGCCGGCGAGGATGACGATCACGGCCGGCGCCAAGGTGAGGCCGCAGAACGCGGCGATGGCGCCCGGCACGCCGCGGAATCGCGAGCCGATGACGATGGACAGGTTGACGATGTTGGGGCCCGGCAGGAACTGGGCGAGAGCGACCAGCTCGGTGAACTCGTCCGAATCCAGCCATTTGTAGCGCTCGACCACCGCCCGCCGGGCGATCGGCAGCACGCCGCCAAACGCCACCACCGCTACCGACAGGAAACCGACGAACAGCTCGCGCAGGCTCGGCGCCGGGCGTTCGGCTTGGGGGGCGACAGATGCGTTTTCGGGCGGCATGGCCGGGCAGCGGTGAGGAGGCGATGCTCGCTTATAGACGAGTCGATCCGGCGGGTAACCGGCCTTTCCAAAGGGGCTCCCATTTGGGGGCTTCCCATGTGCCGACGAGAACGTATAGGGTACAGACATGCATGGCACCCTTACCGATCTCGTCCTGCCGCCGGACGGCCGCCAGTCGGAGGCGGCGCTCGCCATCCGTCGCGGCGCGCTGCGCTATGTGGCGGCGCGCGGCTTGGTCGGCGTGCCGGAACTGGTGCTGGCCACCGGCCGCCGCGCCGACATCGCGGTGCTCTGCGCCAAGGGCGAGGTGTGGGTGATCGAGGTGAAGTCCTCGATCGCCGATTTCCGCGCCGATCATAAGTGGTTCGAGTATCGCGCTTTTTGCGACCGCCTGTTTTTCGCCGTCGCCCCGGATTTCCCGCTGGACATCCTGCCCGAGGACACCGGCATCCTGGTGGCCGACGGCTTCGGCGCGGCCTTGCTCCGCGAGGCGCCGCGCCACCCGCTCGCCGCTCACCACCGCAAGGCGCTCACCTTGCGGCTGGCGCGCTGCGCCGCCGGGCGGCTGATGGGGCTGATGGATCCCGAGGCGCTGCGCGGCATCGAGCTGTAAGGCGGGGAAAACCCCGGCAAATACTTGAAGTCGGGCCCGGTGGCCTGCAAGCCTTCCCTCATGGATGCGACCCCGACTCCCAGCCCGAAGCCGACCGGCGATGCCGAGCGCGTCACGCCGATGATGGCGCAATATATCGAGATAAAAACCGCCAATCCGGACAGCCTGCTGTTCTACCGGATGGGCGATTTCTACGAGCTGTTCTTCGAAGACGCGGAAATAGCCTCGCGGTCGCTCGGCATCGTGCTGACCAAGCGCGGCAAGCACCAGGGCGCGGACATCCCGATGTGCGGGGTGCCGGTGGAGCGCGCCGAGGAATATCTGCACAAGCTGATCGCCTGCGGCCACCGGGTCGCCGTCTGCGAGCAGATCGAGGATCCCGCCGAAGCGAAGAAGCGCGGGCCGAAAAGCGTGGTGCGGCGGGACGTTACCCGACTGGTCACCCCCGGCACCCTCACCGAGGACGCCCTGCTCGACGCCCGGCGGGAGAACGTGCTGGCCGCGCTTGCCCGCCAGCGCGGCGGCGAGGGAGCCGGCGAGGATGGCTATGTCTACGCCCTTGCCTTCGCCGACATCTCCACCGGCTCGTTCCGGGTGATGGAGACCCATGCCGGCCGGCTGGCCGCCGACCTGGCGCGGATCGAGCCGGCCGAGCTGCTGCTGCCCGATCCGGTGTATGATGAGGCCGATTTCCGCGAGATCTGGCGCAGCCTGCCCAGCGTGACGCCGCTGCCGAAGGAAAGCTTCGATGGCGCCGGCGCCGAGCGCCGGCTCACCGGCTTTTTCGGCGTCGCCACTCTCGATGCCTTCGGCGCCTTCTCCCGCGTCGAGCTCACCGCCGCCAGCGCGGTGGTCGGCTATATCGAGCGCACCCAGCTCGGCCAGCGTCCGCCGCTCGCCGCCCCCCAGCGCGAGGCGGCGACCGACATCATGGTGATCGACCCGGCGACGCGGGTGAACCTGGAGATCCTGCGCACCACGACGGGGGACCGCGCCGGCAGCCTCAATGCGGCGGTGGACCGCACCGTGACCTCGGCCGGTGCCCGCCTGCTGGCCCGCCGTCTCGCCGAGCCGCTGACCGACCCGGCGCGCATCGCCGCCCGGCTCGACGCGGTGGAGGCGCTGGTCGAGGACGCGGAGCTGCGTGCCAGCCTGCAGCAGCGGCTCGCCGGGGCGCCGGACCTCGCCCGCGCGCTGGCCCGCATCGCGCTCGGCCGTTCCGGGCCGCGCGACCTCGCCGCCATCGGGCGGGGGCTGGCCGAGGGGGCCGCCATTGCCGGGCTGCTGCGCGCCGGCGAGGCGGGGGCGGAGCTTGCCGAAAACGCGACGCTGCTGGCGGCGGTGGATCCGGCGCTGCCGGCGCTGCTGGCCACCGCCCTGGCCGACGAATTGCCGCCCTATCGCCGCGACGGCGGCTTCACCCATGCCGGCTTTGATCCCGATCTCGACGCCGCCCGCGCGTTGCGCGACGAGAGCCGGCGGGTGGTGGCGGCGCTGGAGCGTCGCTATGCCGAGGAGACCGGCGTCAAATCGCTGAAGATCCGGCACAATGCGGTGCTCGGCTATTATGTCGAGGTCGGCCAGCAGCATGCCGACCGGCTGCGCGAGCCGCCCTTCGGCGCCGTCTTCGTGCATCGCCAGACCATGGCCGGGGCGATGCGCTTCACCTCCACCGAGCTCGGCGAGCTGGAAGCCAAGATCGCCAGCGCCGGCGAGCGGGCCCTCGCCCTCGAACAGGCGATCTTCGACCGCCTCGCGAGCGCCGTGATGGCACAGGCCGACGGCATCCGCGCCGCCGCCGGGGCGCTCGCGGTGATCGACGTCACCGCCGGCCTCGCCCGCCTCGCGGTGGAGGAGGGCTATGTCCGGCCGGAGGTGGATGGCGGGCTGGATTTCCGGCTGGAGGGCGCCCGCCACCCGGTGGTGGAGCAGGCGCTGCGTCGTGACGGCGGGCCGTTTGTCGCCAATGATTGCGAGCTCTCGCCGCCGGACGATGCCGGCGGCCGCGCCGATTCCGGCCGCATCTGGCTGGTCACCGGTCCCAACATGGCGGGCAAATCGACCTTCCTGCGCCAGAACGCGCTGATCGCCATCCTCGCCCAGGCCGGCAGCTTCGTGCCGGCGCGCAGCGCCCATATCGGCGTGGTCGACCGGCTGTTCTCGCGCGTCGGCGCGGCGGACGATCTGGCGCGCGGGCGCTCGACCTTCATGGTCGAGATGGTGGAGACCGCCGCCATCCTCAACCAGGCGAGCGAGCGCTCGCTGGTGATCCTCGACGAGATCGGCCGCGGCACCGCCACCTTCGACGGCCTGTCGATCGCCTGGGCCAGCCTCGAGCACCTGCACGAGGTGAATCGCTGCCGGGGGCTGTTCGCCACCCATTTCCACGAACTGACCGCGCTCTCCCAGCGCCTCGCCCGCCTCGTCAACGCGACGGTGAAGGTGAAGGAGTGGGAGGGCGAGGTAATCTTCCTGCACGAGGTGGTGCCGGGCGCCGCCGACCGCTCCTACGGCATCCAGGTGGCGCGGCTCGCCGGCCTGCCGGCCAGCGTGGTGGCGCGGGCGAAGGCGGTGCTGACCGAGCTGGAGAATGCCGACCGCGCCGCCCCGGCGCAGCGCATCCTCGACGATCTGCCGCTGTTCGCGGCGATCAACCGGGCGCTTCCGGCCGGGCCGGCCGCGAAGCCGGACCCGGCGGCCGAGGCGCTGAAGCAGGCGCTGGCGGGGATGGACCCGGACGAGATGACCCCGCGCGCGGCGCATGAGGCGCTGTACCGGCTGAAGGCCGCGGCGAAGGGGTAGATAGCACGGGAGGGACCGGCCGTCTTATAGGGACTATCAGCGGTAAGATGACGCTTTATGGGCTACTAATTGTAGTGAGTACCGGGTTTGTTCCCGTGGACATCTACTACCGCTTGACGTTCCCGCTGAGTCGCCCTAGCGTCATATCAGCGCAGAGTCGCCTGGAGGGGGCAACCTCCAGGCGACTCCAGCTGCGCGAGGCCATTTCCTTGGTGGGGCTGGCCGAGCATAGCGGTCTTTCGACTCGGCGAGTAGAATCGCCTGACTCGCGTATGTCAAGCCCTACCTCTATTTGCCAAGCAAAGGAGGTTGCCATGTACGGCACCTACGGCACGATGACGCGTAAGCCTATCGGTACGAAGTGTAAGACGGGCGAGAAGTGCCCAGAGAGTGGTATCTGGAAGGTCGATGATCCGTGGGACACCACCACGGCTCCCATCGCGAAGGGAAACGTCTTTCCGCCCTATAAGGGTAAGGCTGTTACCTGGGTTCTCACCCAATACGCGTGATCAGATTGAAGTAGAGGGCAGAGCGATCAATTGGTCGCTCTGCCCTTTGGCAGACTTAGGCGACAAATATAAGGAGGGCTGAGGCTACTTCGCTTGGCGCACTTTCGCGCGGGGGGCGGCCTTTGCCGGCTGGGCCGCGGCTTCTTGTGCCAGGCGGGCTTCCTTCAGCCGTGCGGTCTTCGCGTCCCGCTTTGCCGTTTCCTGCTCGATCATCGACATGGCGATGCGCGATACCGCCTCGGCCTTGCTCTCGGTCTTGGTGAGATTGGGCTTGAACGCCGTGTCGCGGGTGGGATCGGTCATGGCCGGCATCCTCTCAAAATGAAAAAGGCCGGGATGACCCCGGCCTTCCATGGTGCTCAACGGCTCCCGCCAGTACATCCGTGGTCGGGAGCGATCGGCACGATCACGCCGCCTGCAGGTTGCCAGCGGTCTGCTTGCCAGTGCGGCGATCGGACTCGACCTCGTAAGAGACCTTCTGCCCGTCGCGCAGGTCGGTCCAGCCGGCCCGCTGCACAGCGGAAATGTGGACGAAGACATCAGAGCCGCCGTTATCCGGCTGGATGAAGCCATAGCCCTTCTGGCTGTTGAACCACTTCACGGTACCCGTCGCCATGACGATATTCCTTTCATACGACATAGAAAATCGATCGCTTACTTAATGTAAGCGTTATATTGCCATCGATTTGAGAGGAAGTTCGCCACAGCGCCCAAGGCGCACAAACAAAGTTCAACGTGCAAGATCGATGTGGATAATTTACAGGATTGGGCGAGTTCTCGCAACCCTGCGCCGACTTTATTTTGCCACGTCGGCCTGAACCGCGCCGGCAGAGGCGTCCGGACGCCCACGGCCCGGCATCGGCTTCTTCTTCGGGGCGGCGACCAATCCTTCGCGGATGGCCTGTTTCCGGGCCGCCTTGCGGGCGCGTCGCACCGCCTCGGCCGCTTCCCGGTTGCGCCGTTCGGACGGCTTTTCATAAGACCGTCGAGCCTTCATCTCGCGGAAGACGCCTTCACGCTGCATCTTCTTCTTGAGGACTCTCAGGGCTTGATCGACATTGTTGTCGCGAACGAGAACTTGCAAATCCTATCCAATCTGAGCAGCCAGACATGGCCGCGGTTTCGCACTCCACATTGAGCGGTCACCTTGATATGGGCCTCCGCCGGCAAAAAGGAAACCCCCCGCCCGCATCGGCCTGCCGCAAAGGCCTGTCGATCGGCCGAGGGCGAGCCGGCCGATCCCACCGCATGTGCCGTGGCACATGCCCCGCCACATGCCCCGCCCGCGAGGGCGCCCGCGTGTGAAGGTTCCCGCCAGCCGGTGGCCCGAACGCAAATGGCCGGGCTGCTCGCCCGGCCACCGCATCGTCCCGCTCGGCCCGGCGAGCGCCGGGCCGCAATTGCCGTCGATCCGCCTCAGGCCTGGCTGGCGGCCTGCGTCTTCAGCGCCGCCTGCGCCGCCGCGAGGCGGGCGATCGGCACGCGGAAGGGCGAGCAGGACACATAGTCGAGCCCGACTTCCTCGCAGAAAGCGACCGAGGCCGGGTCGCCGCCATGCTCGCCGCAAATGCCGAGCTTGAGCTTCGGGCGCACCGCCCGGCCGCGCTCGGTGGCGATCTTCACCAGCTCGCCGACGCCGTCCTGGTCGATCGACACGAAGGGATCGACCTCGAAGATGCCCTTCGAGATGTAGGTGCCGAGGAAGGTGCCGGCATCGTCGCGCGAGATGCCGTAGGTGGTCTGGGTCAGGTCGTTGGTGCCGTAGGAGAAGAACTCCGCCGTCTCGGCGATCTCGCCGGCCTTCAACGCCGCGCGCGGCAGCTCGATCATCGTGCCGACCTGATAGTCGAGCTTGGCACCGGTCTCTTCCTCGACCTTCTTCGCCACCGAATCGATGTCGTTCTTCACGAGGTCGAATTCGCGCTTGCCGGTGATCAGCGGCACCATGATCTCCGGCACCACCGGCTTGCCGGTGGATTTCTGCGCCGCCACCGCCGCCTCGAAGATGGCGCGGGCCTGCATCTCGGCGATCTCCGGGAAGGCGATGGCCAGACGGCAGCCGCGGAAGCCGAGCATCGGGTTGAACTCGTCGAACTCCTTCTTGCGCGCGGCGAGCTTGGCGGCGGAGACGCCGAGGCCTTCCGCGACCTCAGCGATCTCGGCGTCGGTGTGCGGCAGGAACTCGTGCAGCGGCGGATCGAGCAGGCGGATGGTGACCGGCAGCCCGTCCATGATCTCGAACAGCTCCTGGAAGTCCGAGCGCTGGGCGGCGAGCAGCTTGGCGAGCGCGGCGCGCCGGCCCTTCTCGTCGTCGGCGAGGATCATCTCGCGCACGGCGCGGATGCGGCCGGCCTCGAAGAACATGTGCTCGGTACGCGACAGGCCGATGCCCTCGGCGCCGAAATTCTTCGCGGTGCGGGCATCGAGCGGGGTCTCGGCATTGGCGCGCACCTTCATGCGGCGCACGCCGTCGGCCCAGCCCATCAGCGTGCCGAACTCGCCGGACAGCTCGGGCTGCAGCATCGGCACCGCGCCGGCGATCACCTGGCCGGTGCCGCCGTCGATGGTGAGGATGTCGCCCTTCTTCAGCGTCACGCCGCCCGACGAGATGGTGCCGGCGGCATAGTCGACGCGGATGGTGCCGGCGCCGCAGACGCAGGGCTTGCCCATGCCGCGCGCCACCACGGCGGCGTGCGAGGTCATGCCGCCGCGCGTGGTCAGGATGCCTTCCGAGGCGTGCATGCCGTGAATGTCTTCCGGCGAGGTCTCGATGCGCACCAGGATGACCTTGCGGCCCTGCGACTTCAGCAGCTCGGCATCGTCGGCGGAGAACACCACCTCACCGGAGGCGGCGCCGGGCGAGGCCGGCAGGCCCGAGCCGATCACCGTCTTGTCGGCCTTGGGGTCGAGCATCGGGTGCAGCAGCTGGTCGAGCGCGGCGGGCTCGACGCGGGCGATCGCCTCCTCGCGGGTGATGACGCCGTCATTGGCGAGCTCGACCGCGATGCGCAGCGCCGCCTTGGCGGTGCGCTTGCCGGAGCGGGTCTGCAGCATCCACAGCTTGCCGTTCTCGACGGTGAATTCGAGATCCTGCATGTCGCGGTAGTGGCCTTCGAGCACGCCGGCGATCCGGTTGAACTCGGTGAACACCTCCGGCAGCGCCTTCTCCATCGAGGGCTTGTCGGAGCCGGCCTCGATGCGGGCGGTCTCGGTGATGTTCTGCGGGGTGCGGATGCCCGCCACCACGTCCTCGCCCTGGGCGTTGATCAGGAACTCGCCATAGAGCGCGTTCTCGCCGGTGGACGGGTTGCGGGTGAAGGCGACGCCGGTGGCCGAGGTGTCGCCCATATTGCCGAACACCATCGCCTGCACGTTCACCGCCGTGCCCCAGCTCTCGGGGATGCCGTGAAGGCGGCGATAGACGATGGCGCGCTGGTTCATCCACGAGCCGAACACCGCGCCGATGGCGCCCCAGAGCTGGTCCTGCGGGTCCTGCGGGAACGGCTTGCCGAGCTCGTGCTCGACCAGCGCCTTGTAGCGCTTCACCATCTCCTTCCAGTCGTCGGCGGAGAGATCGGTGTCGAGGTTGTAGCCGTTGTCGGCCTTGTATCCGTCCAGCACCTCTTCGAAGTGATGATGCGGGAAATCGAGCACCACGTTCGAATACATCTGGATGAAGCGGCGATAGCTGTCATAGGCGAAACGGGGGTTGCCGGAGGCCGCCGCCACCGCCTCGACCGTCACATCGTTGAGGCCGAGATTGAGTACGGTGTCCATCATGCCCGGCATGGACGCGCGCGCGCCCGAGCGGACGGAGACGAGAAGCGGGTTGGCGGGATCGCCGAAGGTCTTGCCCACTAGCTTGCCGACATAGGCGAGGGCGTCCTCGACATTGCCCTTCAGCTCGGCCGGATAGACGTTGCCATGGGCATAATACCAGGTGCAGACCTCGGTGGAGATGGTGAAGCCGGGTGGTACCGGCAGTCCCAGATTGGACATCTCGGCAAGGTTGGCGCCTTTGCCGCCCAGGAGGTTGCGCATGTCCGCCGCACCTTCTGCCGCGCCGTCGCCGAAGGTGTAGACCCATTTCGTCATTTCGGAAGTCCCGCTGGTTGAACGTGCCTGGACCGCACGATCATAGCCTCTATGGAAATGCTGGCGAGTTCGAAAAGGGAGCCCCATCAAGGGGTTCATCTTATTGGGAAGGCCATCCCGGATGGCTTTTCCATCTCTGGTCTAGCCTTTTGAGGTGTTTCGTTCAATCCATCATTTGCAGTGCGGCGAATTATATCGCACTGCAACGTGATGGATAGGGCGATTGCGTCCCGATCGACCTTGCGGCAGCCTCCCGCCGCCGGGAGCAAAACCGAGCGTACGAAGGGATACTGGGGAATGACAAGAATTGTCGACTCGCTCACGCCGCATGTGCTGAGCCTTCTGCGGATCATGACCGCCCTGCTGCTGATGCAGCACGGCACCACCAAAGTGCTGGGGTTCCCGGTCACGCCGCAGACCGGGGTCAGCTTCACCACCCCGGGCGGCATCGCCGGACTTTTCGAGCTGTTCGGCGGCGCGTTGCTGCTGATCGGCCTGTTCTCGCGGCCGGTGGCCTTCGTGCTGTCCGGCATGACCGCCGTGGCCTACTTCCTCGTGCATGCGCCGCGGGATTTTTTCCCGATCCTGAATGGCGGCGAACTGGCGGCGCTGTACTGCTTCACGCTGTTCTTCCTTGCCTTCGCCGGCCCCGGCCCGTGGAGCGTCGACCGGCTGATCGGCAAGAAGATCTGAGATCGCCCGCCTCTTGCGCGCAAATGGGAAATGGCCGGGCATGTCCCGGCCATTTTCGTGAGAGCCGCGGGAGCGGCGCGGGCGTCACAGATTGAGCGTGCCGTTGCCGATCAGGCCCATGACGCCGATGAAGATGAGATAGATCGCCACGATGAAGTTGAGCAGGCGCGGTATCACCAGGATGAGGATGCCGGCGATCAGCGCGACGATGGGCTGGATGGCGACGAAGCTGACGGCCATTGGGTAGGTCTCCGGTGGGGTCCCGACAGGAACGGCCGGAGGTACGGGAAGGTTCCCGGTGACGATGCCGAAGGCGGCGCGGGCGGCTATTCGGCCGGGCTGGCGTGGTGGCCGTTCGCGCGGGTGGCGAGGAAGAGGACGTAACACGCCGCTACCAGAATGAGCGGGGCGACGTACCACGCGACGGTTGCGACGGTCATGGCTTCGATCCCTTGAGGAGCAGCCTCGCCATGTAATGTATGGCCGCACCGCTGGAAATCCAAATCGCGGTGATGCCGAGGGCCGACCATCCGCCGGTGAGACCGGGCGGGCCGTAGGAGAGGGCGACGATGAGCCCGCCGCCGCCGGTGATGAGCATGGCGGCGGCCACGTTATTCAGCAACGTGGCCGTCAGCTTGGTGCGCTCGTTGTGGACGAGGCTCATGGCCTTGCGCCTCGTCCCCGCTCACCCCTCGATGCGGTCGAAATCGGCGACCTGGCGGGTGATGGCGCGGATGTCGGCGAGCAGCGCGAGGCGGTTGGCGCGCAAGGCCTTGTCCTCGGCGTTTACCGTCACCTTCTCGAAGAAGGCGTCGACCGGCGCGCGCAGCGAGGCCATCACGCCCATGGCGCCCTCGAAATCCTCGGCCGCCAGCGCCGTCGCGATGAGCGGGCCGGCGGTGGCGATGGCATCGGCCAGCGCACGCTCCTCCGCCTCGACGAGGAGGGTGACGTCGACGCCGCCGTCATAGGAGGCGCCGTCCTTCTTCTCCTCGATGCGCAGGATGTTCGCCGCACGCTTCGTGCCGGCGAGGAGGTTGCGGCCGTCCTCGGTGCGCAGGAAGCGGCCGAGCGCCTCGACGCGCTTCACCACCAGCAGTAGGTCATCCTGGCCGGGGAGGGCGAACACCGCGTCGACGAGGTCGTGGCGGGCGCCCTGCTCGCGCAGATGGACCTTCAGGCGGTCGGCGAAGAAGGAGAGGAGGTCCGGTTCGACGAACTCCGACAGCTTCAGCGTTAGCCCATTGTCGAGCACGATGCGCACCACGCCCAGCGCGGCGCGACGCAGGGCGAAGGGGTCCTTCGAGCCCGTCGGCTTCTCGTCGATGGCCCAGAAGCCGGTGAGGGTGTCGAGCTTGTCGGCGAGCGCCACCGCGATTGACACCGGGGCGACCGGCACGCGGTCGGTCGGGCCCTGCGGCTTGTAGTGCTCCTCGGCGGCGAGCGCGATCTCTTCGGGACGGCCTTCGAGGCGGGCGTAATACTTGCCCATCAGCCCCTGCACTTCGGGAAACTCGCCGACGACTTCGGTGCGAAGGTCGCTCTTGGCGTAGAGCGCGGCCTCGCGGGCCAGCTTCGGGTCGGCGCCGACCCGCGGAGCCAGCGTCTCGGCCAAAGCCGCGATGCGCTCGATGCGGTCGAACTGCGAGCCGAGCTTCTCGTGGAAGGTGACGTTGCGGAACTTCTCCAGCCGCTCGGCCAGCGGCACCGTCGCATTGGTCCTGCGGTCGGTGTCCCAGAAGAACTTGGCGTCCGACAGCCGGGCGCGGATGACGCGGCCATTGCCGGCGACGATGGCGTCGCCGCCGTCGGTCGCCGCGAGGTTCGACACCAGGATGAAGCGGTTGGCGAGGCGCCCGGTTCTCGGGTCCTTCAGCACGAAGCACTTCTGGTTGGCGCGGATGGTGGCGCGGATCACCTCGTCCGGCACGTCGAGGAAGCTCTCGTCGAAGGCGCCGATCAGCACCACCGGCCATTCGACCAGGCCGGCGATCTCGTCCAGCAGGCCGGCATCCTCCACCAGCTCCAGCCCGTGGGCGAGGGCGAGGTCCTTGGCGTCGGCGAGGATGATGTCCTTGCGGCGCTCGCGGTCGGCGACCACGAAGGCGGCTTCCAGCTTGGTCAGCCAGTCGTCGAGCCGGCGCACGCGGATGCTGCCGGAGGACAGGAAGCGGTGGCCGCGCGTGACGTCGCCGGAGCGGATGCCGTCGACTTCGAAGGGCACCACCTCGGGCTCCTCGGTCTCCGGGCCGAAGGTGCAGACGATGGACTGCAACGGGCGCACCCAGCGCAGGGAACCGGAGCCCCAGCGCATCGACTTCGGCCACGGGAAAGCGCGGATGACGGCCGGGACGATCTCGGCGATCACCTCCGGCGTCGGCCGCCCGTGGCGGTGCAGATGCGCGACGTAGAACTCGCCCTTCTTCGGGTCGCTCTCGATCTTCGCCTGATCGAGGGAGGTCAGCCCCGACGCCTTGAGGAAGCCGTCGATCGCCGCCTGCGGCGCGCCGACGCGCGGGCCCTTTCGCTCCTCATGGGTGTCCGGCTGGCTGGCGGGCAGGCCGTGCACGGCCAGCGCGAGGCGGCGCGGGGTGACGAAGGCCTTGGCGCCCTCATAAAGCAGGCCGCGCTCGACGAGAGCGTCGGTGACGAGCTTGCGCAGGCTGTCGGCGGCGCCGGCCTGCATGCGGGCCGGGATTTCCTCGCAGAAGAGTTCGAGCAGAAGATCGGGCATAGCGGCCGCCAGTCATGTTGGCTCTTCCGGAACCGGCTGCCCGGAAAGTCCGGCCGAAATCGCCCAGCTTGGCGGCCGCGTCAAGGCCGGCCGGAAACCGGCGGGCGGATTCGCCCCGGTTTGAGTGGACGGCAGGCCGGGATCGGCGCGATAGTTCGCCGCTCGCAACCTGGGGAGGCGGAGATGGGCGACGCGGGGACCGACAACATTGCGCGGGTGAAGAAGGCCTACAAGGCGTGGGACGCCTGCAAGGGCGGCGACTGCAGCATGTGGCACGCGCTGGCGGACGACAATATCCGCCTCAATCCCATCGGCGCCGAAGCGGCCGGCCTGGAATTCACCCGGCCGGGCGCCGGGCGCGAACAGCTCACCGCCTATCTCGACAGCCTGCGCGATGGCTGGGCGATGCGGTATTTCGAGCCGGAGATCTTCGTCGCCGACGGCGATTCGGTGGTGATGTTCGGCCACACCAGCTGGACCTACAAGGCCACCGGCAAGACCGCGACCGTCGCCATCGCGCATCTCTGGCGCTTCGAGAACGGCCTGGCGGTGGAGTTCACCGAAGTCTTCGACGGCTCGGCGGCCGCCGCCGCCGCACAGCCCTGACGGGTCGCGCCGGGGACCCTAGGCCGGCGTGCCGCCGGCCTCCGTCGCCAGCCAGGCGGCGCCGCAGGCCTTCGCCAGTTCGCGCACCCGCAGGATGTAGCTCTGCCGCTCGGTCACCGAGATCACGCCGCGCGCATCGAGCAGGTTGAAGACGTGGCTCGCCTTGATGCACTGGTCATAGGCCGGCTGCGCCATCAGATGGCGCGTGCGGTCGTCGTTCCAGCCGGCTTCGAGATAGGCCGCCGCCGCGCTCTCGGCCATGCGGAACTGCTCCAGCAGCATGGCCGTGTCGGCATGCTCGAAATTGTGCCGGGAATATTCCTTCTCGGCCTGCAGGAAGACGTCGCCATAGGTAACCTTCTCGGCGCCCTCGCGGCCGTTGAAATTGAGGTCGTAGACGTTCTCGACCCCCTGGACATACATGGCGAGGCGCTCCAGCCCATAGGTGAGCTCGCCGGAGACCGGCGCGCATTCGATGCCGGCCACCTGCTGGAAGTAGGTGAACTGCGACACTTCCATGCCGTCGCACCAGCACTCCCAGCCGAGGCCCCAGGCACCGAGCGTCGGGCTCTCCCAGTCGTCCTCGACGAAGCGCACGTCGTGCAGCTTCAGGTCGATGCCGATGGCCTCCAGCGAGGCGAGGTAGAGATCCTGCAGGTCGGCCGGAGAGGGCTTCAGGATCACCTGGTACTGGTAATAATGCTGGAGCCGGTTAGGGTTCTCGCCATAGCGCCCGTCCTTGGGGCGGCGCGAGGGCTGCACATAGGCGGCCTTCCACGGCTTCGGCCCAATGGCGCGCAGCGTGGTGGCGGGATGGAAGGTGCCGGCGCCGACCTCCATGTCGTAGGGCTGCAGCACGACGCAGCCCTTGTCAGCCCAGAAGGCGTGCAAAGCGAGGATCAGCCCCTGGAACGACCGGTCGGGTCGCATATGGGGTGGCAGCGCGGGATCGATCATGACGGAGCCGGCGGTTGGCGGAAAATCGCGCGCAACCTAGTGGGAGAGGGGGCGGCGATCAAGGCGGGGATGTGCGGGGCGGCAGGGAGGCGGTTGCAGCCTGCCCCGGCGGGAAAGCGTGGATGGCCGGGACGCGCCCGGCCATGACGGTCCTCTGCGGGAGATCTCTCCGGAGGAGCCTTGGTTTTCGCCCGCCGGCGAAACCCGCTATGACAGGCGCATGTCCGACCTCATCCCCGAATCGCCCGTCTCCAATGCCCCCGACTGGACGGTCTCCGAACTCTCCGGCGCGCTGAAGCGCACGGTGGAGGACGCCTTCGGCCATGTGCGGGTGCGCGGCGAGATTTCCGGCTATCGCGGGCCGCATTCGTCCGGCCATGCCTATTTCAGCCTGAAGGACACCACTGCCCGGCTCGACGCCGTGGTGTGGAAGACCAGCTTCTCGCGGCTGAAGCTCAAGCCCGAGGAAGGGCTGGAGGTGGTCGCCATCGGGCGCATCACCACCTTTCCCGGCAAGTCCTCCTACCAGATCGTCATCGAGCAGCTGGAATATGCCGGCGCCGGCGCCATTATGGCGATGCTGGAGGAGCGCAAGCGCCGGCTGGCCGCCGAAGGTCTGTTCGCGCCCGAACGCAAGCGCCGGCCGCCCTTCCTGCCGCGGGTGATCGGCGTCGTCACCTCGCCGACCGGAGCGGTGATTCGCGACATACTGCACCGGCTTTCCGACCGTTTTCCGCGCCGCGTGCTGGTGTGGCCGGTGCGGGTGCAGGGGGATACATGCGGGCCGGAAGTCGCGGCCGCCATTCGCGGCTTCAACGCGCTCGCACCCGGCGGGCCGATCCCGCGGCCGGACGTGCTGATCGTCGCGCGCGGCGGCGGCTCGCTGGAGGACCTGCTCGGCTTCTCCGACGAGGCGGTGGTCCGCGCCGCCGCCGAGAGCGCCATTCCCCTGATCTCCGCCGTCGGCCACGAGACCGACGTGACGCTGATCGACTTCGCCGCCGATGTGCGCGCCCCCACCCCCACCGCCGCCGCCGAGATGGCGGTGCCGGTGCGCGGCGAGCTGCTCGCGGCGATCCAGGCCGGCGGGGCGCGGCTTTCCGCAACCATGGCCCGCGCCGGCGAGCGCCGGCGCGCCGATCTGCGCAGCCTCGCCCGGTTGCTGCCGAGCGCCGACACGCTGCTCGCGGTGCCCCGCCAGCGGCTGGATCTGGCGGCGGGGCGGCTGCCGCGGGCGTTGAAGGCAAATGCGGCGGCGCATCGGCTCCAGCTCACCCGCGCCGAGGGGCGGCTCTCGCCGCACCGGCTCACCCAGCTGGTGGCGGGCCGGCGCGAACGCTTCACGCTGGTCGCCGGCCGGCTCGACGCGGCGCTGCGTGCCAACGCCAATGCGCACCGCGAGCGCATCCACCGTGCCCGCGAGCGATTCGAGGGCCAGCATGCGCGGCTCGATCCGGCATGGCGGCGCTTGCTTGCCGAACGGGGCCGCCGGCTCGACGCCATCGGCAAGCTGATGGGCGCATTGTCCTATCGCGGCGTGCTGGCCCGGGGCTTCGCATTGGTGCGCGATGCCGATGGCCAGCCGCTGCGCAGCGCCGCCGCCATTGCCGGCGGGCAGGCGCTCGACCTCGAATTCGCCGACGGGCATGTCGGCGCGGTGGCCGGCGAACGAGACCCGGATACGCCGCGCCCGACCGCCGCCAGCCCGTCCGGCTCGCCGCCGAAGCGGGCGACGCGCGGGCGGGTCGCCAAGGCGGAGGCCAAAACCTTGCCGAACCCGCCGGCGCAGCCCACCTTGTTCGACGATTAGGACCCCCCGCAGGGGGTGGCGGTGCCCGCTGGACGCAAGAGCGCGGAACCGCCCATAAGCGGGGAGACCGGCGCGAGCGGCTTCTGGCTTGTCGATGCGGGGCGGTATTGGCTATTGTCGCCCGAAAGGGCGGCCAGACAGGATTTGGGACGACGATGAACCGCTTCGAACGGTTTTCCGCATCCGGCGAGGCCGAGCTGCGCTATCTCGACGGCGATTTCCGGGTGGTGCGCCCCGGCACCTTCGTGCGCTGCGCCGTGACCGGCCAGCCGATCCCGCTCGACGAGCTGCGCTACTGGAGCGTCGACCTGCAGGAGGCCTATTCCAGCCCCGAGGCGGTGTTGAGCCGCCTGCATCCCGGCCGCCTGCGCAGCGATTTCACCGGCGCCTGACCCGCCGACCGGTTTGACCCTTGCGGCGCGCCGGCATGGACGCTCCGGCGGCGCCGTCGCTCAGCCGTCGACGAACTGCCGCGCCACCAGCCGATCGAGCGCGACGACGCTCTCCTCCTCCAGCACCAGCTGCACCGGCAGCACGACGCTGGCCCGCAGCAGGTCGCGGCCTTCCGGCGTGGCGGTGAGGCGCACGGCGTCCTTTTCCGTCGTCACCGGCATCAGATCGTCCGCCGCCGCCCGCTCGACCAGCGCCGCGATGTCGCTGGCGTTGAACGGGTGATGGTCGGGAAAGGCGCGGGTGACCACCGAGGCGACGCCGAGGCCGCGCAGCGTGGCGAAGAATTTCTCCGGCCGGCCGATGCCGGCAAAGGCCAGGACCCGCCGGCCGATCAGCCGCGCCATCACCGCCGCATTCGGCGCCAGCCGGCCGGTGAGCACCGCGAGGCCGGCGGCGCGCGCCAGCCGCGCCACCTCGGCGCCGGCCTCGCCCTGGCCGACCACCAGGAGCGCCTGCGCCCGGGCGAGCTGTGGCGCGAGCGGGGCGCGCAGCGGCCCGGCGGGCACGCATAGCCCGTTGCCGATGCCGACGGCGGCGTCGACCACCAGGATGGAAAGCGTCTTCTGCACCGAGGGGTTCTGGAAGCCGTCATCCATCAGCACCACGTCGGCGCCGTCGGCGACGGCCATGGCGAGGCCGTGCGGCCGGTCGCGGGCGACATAGGTCGGGGCCACGGTGGCCAGCAGCAGCGGCTCGTCGCCGACCTCGAGGGCGCGGTGCCGCACAGGATCGACCTGGACCGGCCCCTCGATGCGCCCGCCATAGCCACGCGTCAGGATCGACGGCCGATGGCCCTTGCGGGCGATGCGGCGGGCGAGATAGAGCGCGGTCGGGGTCTTGCCGGCGCCGCCGACGGTGGGGTTGCCGATGCAGATCACCGGCACGCCGAGGCTGACCCCCGGCTGCCGCATGCGGCGGGCGGCGACGCCGCCGACGAGGCTGCCGAGGGGCGAGAGGAGATGCGCCGCCAGGCTCCGTTCAGGCTGCCACCAGAAGGAGGGTGCGCGCATCGCCTCAGCTCCGGCGGGGCGAGGAGAGGAGGGCGGAAAGGCGGACCGGGCGCATCATCCGGGGTGCCGCTCCAGCCGGATCTGCACCAAATAGGGATCTATGGCGGCGAGCGTGCGTTCCAGCGCGCCGCCCAGCGTGGCGATGGTCGCCTGCGCCGCCGCCAGCATGCGGCGACGGAGCGCGCCATCGCCGATGAGCGTCGCGGCACTCGCCGCCAGCGCGCCGGCATCGGCGACCGGCACCGCGCCGCCGGCGGCGTCGAGCTGTGCATAGAGCGCGGCGAAATTGGCGACATGCGGGCCGTGCAGGATCGCCGCATCGAGCTTGACCGGCTCGATGGGGTTCTGGCCGCCATGGCGGATCAGCGAGCCGCCGAGCAGCGCCACCGGCGCCAGCCGGTAAAAAAGGCCGAGCTCGCCGATGGTGTCGGCGACATAGATCTGCGTCCCCCGGTCCGGCAGGTAGCCATCCGAGCGCAGCACCGCCGGGCAGCCGGCCTCGGTGGCGACGCCGATCACCTCGCGGCCGCGCTCGGGATGGCGCGGGGCGATGATGGTGAGCAGGTCCGGCAGCTGGCGCGCCAGCGTGGCGTGCGCCTCCACCACCATCGCCTCCTCGCCCGGATGGGTGGAGGCCGCCACCATCACCTGCCGTCCGGCGGTGGCGGCGCGCAGGGCGTCGAAGGCGGCGAGGTCGACCGGCGGCGGCGGCGCATCGAATTTGAGGTTGCCGGTTGGGGTGACCCGCGCGGCGCCGAGCGCGCCGAGCCGCTCGGCATCCTGCGGGCCCTGCGCCAGGCACAGATCGACATGGGCGAGCAGGGCGGCGGCGCTCTTCGGCAGCCGGCTCCACTGGCCGAAGGAGCGTTCCGACATGCGGGCATTGACCAGCACCAGCGGCACCCGGCGCCGGCCGACCTCGAGAAGCAGGTTCGGCCACAGCTCGGATTCGACCAGCAGCACCAGGTCCGGCCGCCAGTGCTTGAGGAAGCGGCGCATGAAGGCCGGCGAATCCAGCGGCACGAACTGGTGCACCACATCCGGCGGCAGGCGGGCGGCGGCAAGGCGCGCCGAGGTCACCGTGCCGGAGGTGAGCAGCACCTTGAAGCCGAGAGCCCGCAACCGGTCCATCAGCGGCATGATGGCGATGATCTCGCCGACACTGGCGCCGTGCAGCCAGACCAGCGGTCCTTTCGGGCGCGGGCGCGAGGCGCGGCCGAAGCGCTCGGCGAGGCGGGCGGGATCCTCCTTGCCGCGTCGCAGCCGGCCGGCGAGCAGCAGCCGCGCGAAAGGCGAGGCCAGCCAGGTGAGGAGGCGGTAGAGATGGATGAGCAGCGTCGCCCGGCGCCTAGGCATTGAGGCTGCCGGTGTGGACGCCGCCGGCGGAGCTGCCCGCACCGTCTTCGGCACTGCCGGCGCGGGAGCCGGCGGAAGGGCGGCCGACCAGCGCCTCAGCGCGGGCGGTGATTTCCTCGAGCTGGCGCTGCACCTCGCGGCGGGCGGCCTCCAGCGTCTCGGCATCGGCATCGGCCGGCACCCGCACGCCGTCGCCGGCGACCACGGCGGCGCGGCCGAATGGCAGGTGGATCGCCGCCTTGTCCCAGCTTTTCGCCAGAATGCGGTTGGAGGTGGCGATCGCCACCGGATAGATCGGCCGGCCGGCATGCTTGGCGATGGTGACGACGCCGAGGCCGACGACGCGCGAGATTTTCGGCACGTCGGCGGTCATGGCGACGTTGCAACCCTCCTGGAGGTTGCGGATCATCTCCATGGTGGCGTTGAGGCCGCCTTTTTCGTGGAAATTGCGCCCCTGCGCGCCCGAGCCGCGCACCGTGCCGATGCCGAGCGCCTCGGCGGCGATGGCGTTGACGTCGGCATCGCGCGAGCGCGAGATCATCACCTTGGCACGGTGATGCGGCTTCACCAGGAACGGGGTGAGGAAATGCTGCCCGTGCCAGAAGGTGAGGATCATCGGCAGCTGCTGGTCGGCGAGCTCATGCAGGTTCGCCGGCTCCATCACCACCCGGGAGGAGCGCCAGACGAAGCGCAGATAAGAGGCCATTCCGCGCCCGAGGAGGGTGCGGACAGCCTGCGAGCGTCGCAGCTTACGCCACATGGGACCGATGCTGTCCGTCAGTTCTTCGCGGCGGTGTCGGGATCGAGCAGCCGGTGCAGATGGACGATGAAATAGCGCATCTGGGCATTGTCGACGGTCTGCTGCGCCTTGGCCTTCCACGCCACGTGGGCGGTGGCGTAATTCGGAAAGATGCCGACGACATCGAGGCCGTCGAGATCCTTGAAGGTCACGCCGTCGATGCTGTCGAGCTCGCCGCCGAAGACGAGGTGGAGAAGCTGGGGGCTCGTCGCGCTGTCAGCCATTGCCATCGGATTCCTATGTCATTCCTCGTCCCGGCGCGCCGCGTCCATCACCGACGGGTGCAGCCCAGCGCCCGCGGAAACCAGAGCGCCGTGCCGAGGCACAGGAGCGTTGTAGATCAGCTGGAGGCCGTCGAGGTCGGTCAGCCGGCCCCCTGCTTCGTGCACCAAAAGGTCGGCGGCGGCAAGGTCCCAATCATTGCCGTTGGGCGCGGCAAAGGCGGCATCAAGCTCGCCGGTGGCCACCCTGGCGATGCGCAGGGCGAGCGAGCGGATGCGCGGCACCCGGGCGAGCATGCCGGCGCGGTCGACCCGCGACAGCCAGTGCGCCGGGCCGTCGGCGCGGGCGCCGGCGACGGCATATGCGTTCGAGGCACGGATCGGGGCGCCGTTGCGGGTGGCGCCGCATCCCACTGCCGCCAGGAACAGTTCCTGCGTCACCGGGGCGAACAGGGCGCCGGCGATCGGCCTTCCATCCTCCACCAGCGCTGCCGCCACCGCCCAATCCGGCCCGCCGGCCATGAAGGCGCGGGTGCCGTCGATGGGGTCGACGATCCACACCCGCCGCCGCTCCAGCCGGGCGGGCATGTCCGCCGTCTCCTCGGACAGCCAGCCATAGTCGGGGGCGAGGGCACCGAGCTTCTGCTTGAGCAGGGTGTCGACGGCGATGTCGGCATCGGTGACCGGAGAGTCGTTGTGCTTCGACCAGGAGGTGATGCCGCGGGCGAACATGTCGCGCGCCACGCCGCCCGCTTCCACCACGACGGCGGCGAGCTGCTCGGCGACCGCGCCGGCATCGGGCGGCACGGCAATCGGGTTGCGGGGCGGGGACAGATCCATCGACAGCGAATTAGGCGCAGCACGCGCCGGACGCAAGCGTGACGATGCATGGCTGAGGTGCGGCGCATGCGCATTGGCAGGATTGCGCGCGTTTCGGCAAGATTCCGTCAAGCATGGACGGCGATTGGGGCGGCAAAGAAACGATCAACCATGTCCCTTAAGCCGGAAGCGACAGGGGCCAGCCTAGGGTTCAGCCCACGACCGGGACAGCAAAGTCGAAAAACCGGCGGGGAGAACCATGAGGCGTCACTGCGCGACGGAGGCTCGGCCTCCGGTTTCATCTTACGAGTATGTTTCGCTCGCGTGGCCGACCGGCAGCGCGAGCTGGCCGGTGGTGTTCGATACCGCCGATGCCGGCGCCGATGGCGGCGGCCGTCGCGTCGAGCTGCATCCGGGCCATGTGGTGCTGCGCCGCCGGCTCGGCGGCCTGCCGCTGCGGGAGGCGATCGAGTATGCGCGCTATCGCGGGCTCGCCATTGCCCTGCTCGACCCCGAGGGCGAGGACGAAGGCGTCGCGGTGGTGCTGGTACATGACGATGTCGAGCTGTCGGTGACGCTGTACAGCGCCCCGCATGTCGACGACGTGGTCGCCGAATGGCGCTTCTGGAGCGCGCTGCTCGGCTTGCCGATGCTCATCACCGATGCCGCCGGCGCGCATGCCGCCGCCTACCCGACGCTCGGCCGGCTGGTCATCGGCGCGGCGCAGCTGCGCCGGCGCGGGCGCGGCGCGCTGCGGTATCGCCGGCCGGCGATGTTCAGGCGCCGGGCCGCCGGCCGGCCGCCCGCCGCGCTGCCGGTCCATCGCGGCGAGCGCGAGCTGAGCGCCCGCGACTGATCGCCGCCGCCCGGGCGGAGGCAAGGGCCAGCGGCGCGTGTTCTCACGCGTGCCCTCGATACCGGGCGGCAGACTTTGCTAGAATGCCGCCGCCGGTGGGCTGATTCCGTTCGCGGGTCCGCCGAGGGAAGGATGTCATGAGCCTGAAAGCCGTCGCCCCGTTCGTCGTCGCCCTGCTGCTGGGATCGGCTCCGGCCGTGCTGGCCGGGCCCTGCACCCAGGACATCGTCTCGACGCAGGAGGCGCTGGACCGGCTGATCGCCGATCTCGCCGCCAACGGCCCGACCGCGCCGGAGAGCGAAGACGCGACGCTGAGCCACGAGCCCACCCCCGGCGGCCTCGCGCAGACCGAGGCCGAACTGGGTGAGGGCGTCGCCCCGGAACAGGCGCAGGCCGAGCTCGACAAGGCCCGCGCCGCCGACGAGCGCGAGGATTCCGACGCCTGTCATCAGGCGCTGGCCAAGGCCCGCGACGCGATCGGCCTGGAATAGCGGCTGGTCGCGGCGGCGTCAGTCGCCGCCATACTGCGCCACCGCCGGCCCCAGATGCCGGTGGAAGGCCAAGGCAACCGCGGCCAGCACGGCCAGCAGCCCGCCGGCGACCGCCAGCGCCGTCGTCAGTCCCGTGCCGGCCAGCATCAGCGCGCCGATCAGCGCGCCGATGACGAAGGCCGCCCAGGACAGCGCATAGCTCGCCGCCTCGGCGGCGGAGCCGCGCCCGGTCAGCCGGCGCGCCAGCGCCTGGCCCATGCCGAACAGCGCGCCGGTGACGAAGCTCTTGCCGACATCGGCGCCGGCAATGAGCTGGTGCACGGCGTTCTGCAGGCCCATGGCGACGGCCACCGGCAACAGGGCAACGAAGCCGATGTCGCGCTGCGCCAGCGCGGCGGCGAGGGTGAACAGCACCACCTCGACGGCGAGGATCAGCACCAGCTTCCAGCGGGCGGTGGCATCGGCGATCAGCGTGCCGATCAGCGCGCCGACGACGAAGCAGCCGATGACGATGGCGGCATGCACGGCGGCGAGAAGCTGGCCGGAGGCGAGGCTGATGCCGAGCCGGGTCGAGTTGCCGCTCATGAAGGAGAGGAACAGCCCGCCAAGATAGGCATAGCCGACCGCATCGACGAAGCCGGCGATCAGGGTGGCGAGGGTGGCGAAGAGCAGCGGGCGCAGGCGGGTGCCGGTCGGCGTGTCGAAGGTCATGAGGCTCGGGGATCGGAAGGGAGGCGGTGCAGATGGCGCCCCGGCGCGCCGCCGGACGGGTTACGGCATGCGGCTGTCGCGGGAACGGAGTCGATGCGAGCGGGATAGCCGCCGGCCGGGCCGCCGCCGCGCCGAAGACGAAGGCCCTTGCGCGGCGGCAGGTGGATCGATGCTCAGAGGCAGCCGGCGCTCAGGGGCACGTATGCACCCAGCCCCCACCCCAGGTGCGATGCCAGTAGCAGGCCGGGCGTACCGGCGGGCCCCAGCCGCGCGCATAAGGCGGCAGGTACCAGTAGCCGGGATAGTTGGGACGCCAGACGCAGCGCCACGGGCCGCAGACCCAGCGCACGGGTTCGGCCCCGGGAGCCGCCTGGACCGCGGGGGCGGCGGCGAGTGCCGGCATGGCGACGCCGGCCTGTGCCGGGGTGCCGAGGCCGAGCGTGGCGGCGAGGGTGACGGCGATGGCGAACGCACCGACGAGCGGCAGGACGAGACGGCGGATACGCGAAGAAAGGCCGAAGGCAGGCAGACCGGGCATGGGTGTCTCCCTAGTGGTTCGACGAACGTGGCGATGATAGCACGCGCCGACGGCGCGGCACCTCTAAACCCATGCTGGGGCTAAAATTTCGTCGGCCTTGGCCGGCCGTCGATGGCTCGGCTAATCTGCCGCAACGGCGGCCGGGAGCGCCGCGCGCCAGGAGTTGCTGCCATGCGTTCGAAGATCATCGGAACCACCCTGCCGGTGCTGGAGATCGGCCTCGATCCCGGCGAGAGCGTCGTCGGCGCGCCCGACCAGCTCTCCTGGATGTCGGGCGACATCGGCATGACCACCTCGACGGGCTTCGGCGGCGGCGGCGGGCTGTTCGGGCTGGTCAGCCGGGCGGTCTCCGGCGCCGGGCTGTTCATGACCGAATTCCGCGCCCAGCGAGGCCCCGGCAATATCGCCTTCGCGGCCAAGCTGCCCGGCAACATCGTCGAAATCGCGGTGGCGCCGGGGCGCGGCTATCTGGTGCATCGCCACGGCTTCATCTGCGGCACCTCCGGCATCGAGGTGGCGAGCGCCTTCCAGCAGAAACTCGGCGGCGCGGTGTTCGGCGGCGAGGGCTTCGTGCTGCAGAAACTCTCCGGCGAGGCCCGCGCCTGGGTGGAGCTCGGCGGCGAACTGGTGGCCTACGAACTGCAGCCGGGCCAGGAACTGCTGGTGCATCCCGGCCATGTCGGGCTGTTCGAGGAGAGCGTCGCCTTCGAGATCACCACCATGCGCGGCGTCGCCAATGCGCTGTTCGGCGGCGACGGGCTGTTCCTGGTGCGGCTGTCCGGCCCCGGCAAGGTCTGGCTGCAGACGCTGACCCTGCCCGGCCTCGCGCATGCGCTGGCGTCCTACCTGCCGCAGCGCGGCGGTTGAGCGCGCCGGCGCTGGGAAGGCCGGCGCCCAGCTCAGCGCAGCGCGATCAAGCCCACCACGCCGCCGCCCAGCACCAGGATCGCCGGGTTGATCCGCTTGACGAAGAACACCCCGAGAAACACCGCGATGGCGATGGCCACCGTCATCGCGCCGTCTATGGCGGTCCGGGCGATGGCAATGGCCCCGGCCGCCATCAGCCCCACCACCAGCGGCGCCATGCCCCGCTGCAGCGAGGCGCGCCAGGGCGAGCCTTCGAAATGGTCCCACAGCCGGGAGGCGCCGAGCGAGATCACCCCCGCCGGCACGAAGAAGCCGAGATAGGCGATCAATGCGCCGAGGAAGCCGGTGACGTGATAGCCGATCATCATCACCATCAGCATGTTCGGGCCCGGAACCACCTGGCCGAGGCCGTAAATGTCGCGGAACTGGTCGTCGGTGAGCCAGTGATGCGTCTCGACCACCAGCATCTTGGTCTCGGGCAGCACCGCCGCGCCGCCGCCGACGGCCAGCACCGACAGCAGCGAGAACACGCCGAGGACGGAGAGATTCTCGTTCATGTCGGGTCGGCCTCCGCCGCGGCGGCTTCCTTGCGCGGGCGATAGATCAGCACCGCCGCCGGCCCGACCGTGAGCAGCACCCAGATCAGCGAGACGTGCAGGAAGCTCACCAGCCCGACGGTGACGAGGATGATGGCGATGTCGACCAGCGAACCGAGCTGCTTGCGGCCGATCTGGAGGGTCACCGCCGCCAGCATGCCCACCGCCGCCGCGCCGACGCCGATCAGCGCGGCGTTGACATAGGGGTTGTGGGCGTTCGAGGCATAGGCGACGCCGAGCGCCATGATCAGCGCGGCGCCGGGCAGGGTGATGCCGATGAAGGCGAGGATGGCGCCGGGGATGCCGCGCAGCCGGTCGCCGACGATGATCGCCATGTTGGTGGCGTTGAGGCCGGGCAAAGCCTGCGCGATCTCCAGCGCCGAGAGGAAGCGCTCCTCGTCCAGCCAGCCCTTCTGCAGCACCAGCGCGTTGCGCAGATAGGCGACGACGCCGCCGCCGAAGCTTGTCGCCCCGATGACGAGAAAGGTGACGAAAATCTCGCCGAACTCCACCGGCCCGGCGGGCGGAGCGGGGGCGGCGGCGTCGGCCGGGGCAGGATGGCTCATTCGCGACCGGCCACGGCGAGCTTGCCGAAATTATAGACCAGCGCCGTCTTGGTGGCGCCGAGATACACCCACTCGGGCATCTGCTGCTGCATATCGAGGAAGAACGCCTCCGACCGTGCCTTGGCCTTGGTGTGCAGTTCGTCATAGCGATCGAACTTGGCCTGGAAGGCGAACTCGCCGACGATGGAGCTCTCGGTCGGCCGGTCGCGCCACACCGCGATCGTCGCCTTGGCGACGAGGCCATGGCCGAAATCGAACGCGCCGACATTCACCTGCACTTCTTCCACCGGCAGGTTGTTGACCAGCGACACCGGCGTGCCGGCCTGGGCGGGGCACAGTTCCGACAGCACCGGAAACACCGAGGCGATGCGCTCCAGCCCGGCATCGAGCACAAGGCCCGCCGAGCGCAGCACGCAATTGTGCGAAAAGAGGCTGCGCATGCCGCCGAGCTTTTCCTTCAGCGGCAGCAGCTCCTCCTTGAACTTGATGTCGGCGGCGCCCTGAAGATGCGGGGTGACGTCGATCTGCGCCGCTTCCTTGAAATCGGGATGGCGGAACTTGAAGGTGAGCTCGTGCTCGTTCTCGGGCCAGCCATCAGTGTAGAAGGTGCGCTTGCGCAGGATGAAGGCGTTCCGGTACAGATCGTAATCGGGCGTGTCGTAGAACAGCACCTCGCGCACCTGGCGTTTGAAGCCGTCCTTGTTGGTGATGACGCCGACCTTGTGCTCCGCGGCCACCTGCGTGGCCTTGTGCCAGAACACCTCGAACTGGCGCGGATCGAAGAACCGCTCGGGACGCAGCAGGATTTTGTATTCGCGATAGTGGATGTCGTCCATGAGCGACCTCGGGAAGCGGCGGCCGGTCGCCGCGTTGATCCCAAGCATTTACGCCCGTGCCGCGCCGCTCACAAGACCGCGATGCAGGGGGGGCCGGATGGCGGAAAGAGCGGGTGGAGCATCTTGAAGCGGCGGGTCAATTTGTGGTCCAAGGGTCGTAGCCTTGTGATCGCAGCCCCATATGTGAAATGAGCCGATGCGGCGCGGCGGGCGCCGCCGCAGGATAGAGAGACCGATATGCCCTCCAAGCTCGAACAGCTGCGCGCCATGACCGTCGTCGTCGCCGATACCGGCGACATCGAGGCGGTGCGGCGCCTCAAGCCGCAGGATTGCACCACCAACCCCACCTTGCTGCTGAAGGCCGCCGAGACCCCGGCCTATGCCCGGCTCGTCGACGAGGCGATCGCCTGGGGCGCCAAGCAGGGCGGCGACCACGACGCGGTGGTGAAGGCCACCTGCGACCGGCTCGCGCTCAATTTCGGCGCCGAGCTCGCCGGCATCGTGCCCGGCCGGGTGTCGACCGAGGTGGACGCGGACCTTTCCTTCGATACCGAGGCGACCCTCGCCAAGGCGCGGGCCTTCATCAAGGCCTATGAAGAGCGCGGCATCGGCCGCGAGCGCATCCTGATCAAGATCGCCTCCACCTGGGAGGGCATCCGCGCGGCGGAGGTTCTGCAGAAGGAAGGCATCGACTGCAACCTGACGCTGCTGTTCGCGCTGCCGCAGGCGGTGGCCTGCGCCGACGCCGGCGTGTTCCTGATCTCGCCCTTCGTCGGGCGCATCCTCGACTGGCACGTCAAGGCCGGCGAGGGTCCGTTCACCGCCGAGACCGATCCCGGCGTCGTCTCGGTGCGGGCCATCTATGCCTATTACAAGGCGCACGGCATCAAGACGGTGGTGATGGGCGCCTCCTTCCGCAACACCGGCGAGATCGAGGCGCTGGCCGGTTGCGACCGCCTGACCATCGGCCCGGCGCTGCTCGACCAGCTCGCGGCCGACGAGGGCCCGCTGACCCGCCGGCTCGATCCGGCCGAGACCGCCGGCGCGCCGGCGCGGCTGCATCTCGACGAGAAGGCGTTCCGTTTCGCGATGAACGAGGACCCGATGGCGACCGACAAGCTCGCCGAGGGCATCCGCCAGTTCGTGAGGGACCTGAACAGCCTGCGCGCCAATGTGAGCGCGCGGCTGAAGGGCGCCCAGGCGGCCTGAGCCGCGCCCAACGTCCAGCTCCGTCGCATCAGCGCGGGTGACGGCCGACGCGCCGTCGCCCGTTGTCGTTTTTCCCGAGGTAGTCTCCATCATGCTCGACCCGTCGCAGATCGGGTTCGCGCTGGCCGCCGGCCTGGCGGCGGCGGCGGTCGGCCTGTCCAAGGGCGGGTTGCCGATGATCGGCCTGCTCGCCGTGCCGATCATGTCACTGGTGATGTCGCCGCTCACCGCCGCCGGCCTGCTGCTGCCGGTCTACGTGATCAGCGACATGTTCGGCGTGTGGAACTACCGGCGGGAATATTCCGGCCGCAACCTCGCCATCCTCATGCCGGCCAGCGCGCTGGGGGTGGGCATCGGCTGGGCCACCGCCTCGGTGATCAGCGAGGAAGCGGTGATGCTGATGGTGGGGCTGATCGGGCTCGGCTTCTGCCTCAACCGCTGGTTCGGCCGCGTGCCGACCACGCCGCGCCCGGCAGACGTGCCGCGCGGGCTGTTCTGGGGCACGCTGACCGGCTTCACCAGCTTCGTCACCCATGCCGGCGCCCCGCCCTACCAGACCTACATGCTGCCGCAGCGCCTGCCGAAAATGGTGTTCGCCGGCACCTCGACGCTGCTTTTCGCCGCGATCAACGCCATGAAGCTGGTGCCCTACTGGACGCTGGGCCAGCTGAGCGTGTCCAATCTCGCGGTCACCCTGGCGCTCACGCCGGTGGCGGTGGCCGGTACCTTCGCCGGGGTGAAGCTGACGCGGGTGATCCCGGAAAAACTGTTCTTCCGGCTGGTGATCGGGGCGCTGTTCCTGCTGTCGCTGAAGCTGGTGATGGACGGCGTGGTGCATTACGCCCGTGCCGCCGCCGTGGCGTGGTGAGGCCGCCGCCGGTCAGTCCGACGGCCGCAGCAGGCGGTGCACCAGATTGACCCAGTAGGACGCGCCGACCGGGATGAGCTTGTCGTTGAAGTCGTATTGGGCGTTGTGCAGGTTCGGCCCCGGACCGCTGGCGAGGCAGAGATACGCGCCCGGCACCTTCTCCAGCATGTAGGCGAAGTCTTCCGCCGCCATGATCGGCGGAAAATCGGTGACGACGTTCGCGTCGCCGCTGGTGGCGCGGGCGGCGGCGAAGGCCTCGTCGAGCTCGGCGCGGTGATTGACCATCGCCGGATAGCGGCGCTGGTAATCGACGACGATCTCGGTTCCGCTCGCCGCGCCGATGCCGGCGCAGATCGCCTTGAAGCGGCTCTCGACCAGATCGCGCACCGCGTGGGTGAAGGTGCGGGCGGTGCCGCGCAGCACCACCTCGTCCGGGATGACGTTCCAGGTATCGCCGCCATGGATCTGGGTGACGGTGACCACCGCCGCCTCGGAAGGATCGACGCTGCGCGAGACGATGGACTGGAGAGCCGCGACCAGCTGGGCGGCCGCCAGCACCGGATCGATGCCGCGATGCGGCATGGCGGCATGGGCGCCGCGCCCGCCGATCTTGACCTCGAAAATGTCGAAGGCGGCGAACATCGGCCCCGGCCGCCCGAGGAAGCTGCCGAACGCGGCGTTCGGCCAGTTGTGCAGGCCATAGACCGCCTGCATCGGGAACAGCTCGAACAGGCCCTGCTCGACCATCACCTTGCCGCCGCCCTCGTTCTCTTCCGCCGGCTGGAAGACGAAATGCACCGTGCCGGCGAAATCCGGGTGGGCAGCGAGGTGCTCGGCGGCGGCGAGCAGCATGGTCATGTGGCCGTCATGGCCGCAGGCGTGCATCTTGCCGGGATTGGTGGACCGCCAGGGCAGATTGGTCGCCTCGGTGATGTCGAGGGCGTCGATATCGGCGCGCAGGCCGATGGCGGGCCCCGCTCCCAGGCGTCCCTCAAGCGTGGCGACGAGGCCGGTGCCGGCGAGGCCGCGATGCACCGGCAGGCCAAATCCCTGCAGCTTCTCGGCGAGAAAGTCGCTTGTGCGGTGTTCCTCGAAGGCGGTTTCGGGGAAGCTGTGCAGATCGCGCCGCCAGGCCGTCAGTTCGTCGAGGCGGTCCGCGAGGGCAGGAATGATACCGTCGGTCATGCACGTCTTCCCCGTTAGTGGCCGGCTCCGGCCGGTCGCCCGGCGGCATGGCTTATCGCATGAACCGGCGGGCGCGCACGAGAGCGGATCGCGGCACCGTCACGCTGCCGCCACCGGGCGGGCGGCGGTATTTTATTGCGGCATGACGGGGCGGGAATTGCCGATCCCGCGTTTCGCGTTTGCATTGCCGTCGGATATCAATAAATTGCTTACCAAGTTTCGCTATGGATTCACGCGTAGTAAGCCCGCCTCGTTAGAAGGCGGGAGCGTGATCGACCGATGCGGCGATGCCATTCGCAACGCATCGGCGGTGTGAATGTGGGTTTTGGGGAGTTATGGGCAGAAAAGCTCGCACCCGTGGATTTGGCACGCGCGCGCCGATGGTGACGAGGCCGGTTCGGCCTCGCTGGCATTTCGTCGCTGCGCTGATCATCGGCGCCGGTGGCGCGGCCGCGACCGCCGCTGTCTCCTTCGGTGCCGCCTGGGCACCTTCTTCCGCGACCGCTCCCGAATGGCGCGTGACCGAGGCGAGTGCCGTTGCCGGCCTGCCGGGGTTCGGCCGGGACAAGGCGGCGCCCGCCGATCTTCCGCCGCCAATGCCGGAGGATACCCCGTTCGAGATGGCGCCGCCGCCGATGAAGATGGAGGCGAGCGTCCGGGAAATCCGCAACTTCCAGTCCGCCGGCATGGTGGCGCTGGCGCCGAACTGGATCTTCGGCCCCGACATGCAGATGCCGCTGCGCGCCGCTCCCAGCGAGACGGTGGCGGGCGCGCCGATGCGGCCGAGTTCCGACCTTGCCGGCAGCGCGGCGCCGAAGGGCGCGGTGGTCGCCATGGCCCATGCGGTGCCGCTGCCGCCTTCCGACCCGCGCGGCGCCGGCCGGAGCCAGACCGCCGCGGCTTCGGCAGCCGAGACCCCGGACGCGCTGTCCTCGGGCGACCTCGCCGCCGACGCGCCGACGCCGGAAAAGAATCCGCTGGCCCGCAAGGTGCGGCTGGCTTCGCTGTCGACCGGCGAGGGCGAGCTCGACCTCGGGCCGACCGAGCCGCCGCAGGTGTCGCCGGAAGAAGCCACCGGCATTCCGATGTCCTCCGCCGAGGTGCGTCTGCCGAAATCGGGCGACCGCTTCGCCGTCTACGACATCGTCGGCCAGGTCGTGTACATGCCTGACGGCACCAAGTTCGAGGCGCATTCCGGCTATGGCGACCGGTTCGACGATCCACGCCATATCTCGGTGAAGATGTTCGGCCCGACGCCGCCCAATACCTACAAGCTGACCATGCGCGAATCGCTGTTCCACGGCGTCGAGGCGCTGCGGATGACGCCGGTGGGCAAGGAGCCGATGTTCGGCCGCAACGGCATCCTGACCCACAGCTACCTGCTGGGTCCTCGCGGCGATTCCAATGGCTGCATCTCGTTCAAGAACTACGACGCCTTCCTCGCCCATTGGAAGAAGGGCAAGATCGACCACATGGTGGTGGTGGCCCGTCTGCCCAATGAGATCAAGCCGAAGGGCGTCGGCTCCATGTTCGCCTGGCTGAAGCCGAAGAGCGCCCGCTCCGAATAGGTGTGGCGGCCCAGATGTGCCGGCATCAACAAAAAGGGCACCGCCGCGGCGGTGCCCTTTCCGTTCGCGGGAAGCCTTTTTCAGCCGGCACTTTGCCGGCGGCGGGCCCCGGCTCAGGCGGTGCCCATCTCGTCGAGCGCCATCGGCGATTCCGGCAATACCTGCCCGCCATCGATCGACAGCCCCTGGCCGGTGATGTAGCCGGCCTCCTCGGAGGCGAAGAACAGCGCCGCATTGGCGATGTCGAACACGCTGCCGAGCTTCTTCATCGGCACGCAGGCGGCGGTGGAGGCGATATAGGCCTCGCCCATGCCGTCCATGCCCTCGGTATGGATGTTGCCGGGCATCACCGCGTTTACCGTGATGTTCCACGGTGCCAGCTCGATCGCCGCCGTGCGCATGAAGCCGAGCTGGCCGGCCTTCGAGGCGCCGTAATGCGACCAGCCGGGAAAGCCGGTGATCGGGCCGGTGATCGAGGAGGTGAGCACGATGCGGCCCTGCTTCTGTGCCTTCATCTGCGGCAGCACCGCCGAGACCGACAGGAAGGTGCCCTTGAGATTGGTGCCGATCACATGGTCGAAATCCGCCTCGGTCATGGCACCGAGCCTGGCCGCCGGGAAGATGCCGGCATTGGCGCAGAGCACGTCGATGGATCCGTAGCGCTCGACCGCCGCGGTGGCCATGGCGTCGCAATCGGCGACCCGGGTGATGTCGGCGGCGAAGCCGGAAGCGTTCGCGCCGATCTCGGCGGCGACCTTCTCGGCCTCGGCAAGGTGGCGGCTGACCACCAGCACATTGAGGCCGGCCTGACCGAAGCGCAGCGCGATGCCGCGCCCGATTCCCTTGCTGGCACCGGTGACGATGACCGTCTTGCCTGCGAGCGGCGTAAACATGTGACGTGATTTCCCTTGGAAGAAATTTAGCGTTTTCAATCGATTGAAGCCGGGACGCCCAAGCCCCGGCCCTGGGTGCCGAAACTCTGGGCTGCCTGTCTTTTGATCAGGGTGCGATGCAAAATTGATGTTGTAAAGCCCAAATCGAGATGTTTAGGATCGCACAAACTCCAACATCAGAGCCACATTCGCCATGGCTCCGATGCGGCACAACATGCGCGGCCGGACGAGGTTCGCGCCACCATAAAGAGGGGACTTCGAGATGGCAGGCATTTCCAGACGGTCGATGCTGCAGGGCATGGCGGCCGGCGCCGGAGCGCTGGCGGCAGGGCCGCTGCTCGGCACCGGCAGCGCCTTCGCCGCGCGCGAGAAGGAGCTGAACATCCTGTGCTGGGAGGGCTACAACTCCGCCCAGGTGCTCGACCCGTTCCGCGAGAAGACCGGCGCCACGGTGAAGGCCGAGAGCCTGACCAACGACCCGACCATGATCAACCGTCTGCGCGCCGGCGAGATCAACACCTGGGACCTGATCAACGTCAACAATCCCTGGGCGCGCAAGGTGATGCTGCCCGAGAAGCTGATCAAGCCGCTGCCGAAGGCGGAGTTCGAGCCCTTCTTCGCCCAGATGCTCCCCGAGTTCAAATGGCCCTACAAGTGGGCGATGAGCGAGGACGGCAACGACCTGCTCGGCATGGTGCAGCGCTTCGGGCCCTATAGCTTCGTCGTCAACACCGACAAGATCAGCCGCAAGACCGCCGAGGAGACCGGCTGGGACCTGTTCAACGATCCGGCGCTGGCCGGCAAATACGGCATCCTCGAATCCGACGACTGGAACGTGTTCAACATCTTCGTCGTCGCCGGCATCGACCCGTTCAAGGTGCACACGCCGGAGGAGATGACCAAGTTCGAGGAGACCGCCAAGCGGGTGTTCAAGGGCGCCAAGCTGATCGGCGACATCGCCTCGATGAACCAGGCGCTGATCTCCGGCGAGATCGACCTGCACCTCACCGGCGGCACCTATTCCGTCTCGCCGGCCCGCGCCGACGGCCATCCCAATCTGCGCGCCATCACCCCGCTGAAGGGGCCGCTGGCCGGCGGCAAGGGCGGCATCTCCTGGATCGAGGTGACCTCGACGGTGAACAACCCGAACCTGTCGCCGCTGGCGCTGGAGTTCCTGAAATATGTGCAGGCGCCGGACGTGGCGCACACCGTCGCCTTCGCCGAAGGTACCTTCAACCCGGTGGCGCAGATGGGCAACAAGGCCTGTTTCGACCTGTTCACCAAGGAAGAGCTCGACGCCATCCAGTGGGACAGCCTGGAAGAGGAGATGGCCCGCTCGGTCGAGTACGACATCGTGCCCGACTACGACAAGGCGCTCGACCTCATGAACGCTGCCAAGCGCCTGCGCGGCTGATCGTTTCGCCGGTCACGAAGGCTCCTGCTGAATTTCCGGCGGCGTGCGCGCCGCCGGACCCTCTGTTCCCGGAAGACCCATGCTCCAGACCCTGCCCACCGTTTCCACCGCCACCGCCGTCCCGCCCGTGCCGATCCTGCAACTGGTCGGCGTGCGGAAAATGTTCGGCGGCTTCGCGGCGGTGGAGGGCATCGACCTCGACGTGCGCGAGGGCGAGTTCCTGACCATTGTCGGCCCTTCAGGCTCGGGCAAGACCACGCTTTTGCGCATGCTGGCCGGCATGGACACGCCGAGCGAAGGCAACATCACCCTGCGCGGCGAGCTGATCAACGACGTGCCGCCGAACAAGCGGCCGACCTGCCTGGTGTTCCAGTCGCTGGCGCTGTTCCCGCACAAGAGCGTCGGCGAGAACATCGCCTTCGCCCTGAAGGTGAAGGGCGTCGACGCCGCGACCCGGAAGAAGCGGGCGCTGGAGCTGATGCGCATCGTTCGTTTGCCGGACAATTATCACGACAAGAACGTGATGAAGTGCTCGGGCGGCGAGCGCCAGCGTGTCGCGCTCGCCCGCGCCTTCGCCTATGACCCCGAGGTGCTGTTCTTCGACGAGCCGCTCTCCGCCCTCGACTACAAGCTGAAGAAGGCGCTGGAGAAGGAGCTGAAGGACCTGCACCGCGAGACCGGCAAGACCTTCATCTACATCACCCATTCGCTGGAGGAGGCGATGGTGATGAGCGACCGCATCGGGGTGATGCGCGCCGGAAAGCTGGTGCAGGTCGGCACGCCGGAGGAGATCTACGGCGCCCCGGTCGACCGCTTCGTGTCGGAATTCGTCGGCGAGGTGAACACCCTCAGAATGAAGCGCGTGGGCCAGCAATGGCAGGGCGTCGACGTGCCCGGCACCTTCACGCTCGCCCCGCCGCAAAGCGGCGCGGCGCTCGACGAGGCCTTCGTGGTGATCCGGCCGGAATATATGCGCTTCCTTGGCCCCGGCGAGCGCGCCGACAACCAGCTGAAGGGTACCGTCTACAACGAATATTCGCTTGGCTCGCGCATCCAGTACCAGGTGCGGGTGGGCTCAAAGGAGGCCGGCGAGAAGGTGATGCTGGTCGAGCTGTCCCGCGCGCGCGCCTTGCCGCCGGGCGCCTCGCGCGAGGTGACGATCGGCTGGGACGCCGCCGACGCCTTCACGCTGGGCAGCTGAGGAGGGGACGATGGCCGACATCGCACTCGCCCGCGCGCCGGAGACAGCGCGCGAGATTCGCCACGCCCGGATGCTCTCGGTGGGCGCGCGCTGCGCGCTGCCGGTCGCGGTGCTGCTCGGCATCGGCTTCCTGGCGCCGATGGTGGCGATCCTCGCCTATTCCTTCGCGACGCCCCGCAGCTTCGACGTGTTCCGCTCCTTCACGCTGGAGAATTTCGCCAGCATCTTCGATCCCACCAACACGGTGTGGCTGTCCTTCGCCTGGTCGGTCGGCTTCGCGCTGTTCACCGTCGCCATCCTCGCGGTGATCGCCTACCCGATCGCCTATGGGCTGAACGCGGTTTTCGGGCGCTGGGCCGGCCTCATCAGCGTGCTGTTCGTGTTCCCGCTCTTCGTCTCGGAAAATGTGCGGCTCTATGGCTGGGTGCTGTTCTTCATCAAGAACGGCGTGCTCGACGGCACGCTAAAATGGCTGGGCCTGCCCGGCGGGCCGGAGGTGCTCTATACGCCGGGCGTCACCTTGTTCGGCATGGTCTACACCTATCTGCCGTTCATGCTGTTCCCGATGACGCTTGGCCTCGCCTTGGTGCCGCGCGATCTCGTCGACGCGGCGCGCGACCTCGGCGCCGGGCGGCTGTTCATCTGGCGCGAGATCGAATTGCCGCTCGCCATGCCGGGCATCCTCATCGGCATGCTGCTCACCTTCGTGCTCGCCATCGGCGCCACGGCGGAGGCGAAGATCCTCGGCGGGCAGTCGATCATCGTCATCTCGCACGACATCGAGATCGCCTTCACCTATTCGCAGAACTGGCCGCTGGGCTCGGCGCTGGCGGTGGTGGTGAGCGTTTTCATCGCCGCGCTGACTTTGTTCGCGCTGTCGAAGCTCGATCTCGACCGCATGCTGGGGAGGCGCTGAACCATGGCCACCACACCGGCTGTTGCCCGCCGACGCTCCAACGCCCTCATCTGGGTGTGGACGGTGTTCGTTCTCGTCGCCGTCTATCTGCCGATCCTCTGCGGCGCGTTGGCGAGCTTCAACAAGAGCCGCTATTTCGGCTTCCCGATCAAAATCTACGCCACCGAATGGTGGCAGAAGACCCTCGATTCCATCGAGATCGGCATGCTAGTGCGCAACTCGATCGCCATCGCCCTGTTGGTGACGGCGATCTCGGTGGTGATCGCCACCTTCGGCGCGCTCGCCTTCGCCCGCTATGACTGGAAGGGGCGGCGGCTCTACCAGAAGCTGATCATCCTGCCGATCTTCTTCCCGCAGCCGGTGCTGGGGCTCGCCCTGCTGCTCGGCTTCAACGCGGTGGGCATCCAGACCTCGTGGCTGACGGCGGTGTTCGCCCATCTGGTGTGGATCGTGCCGGTGGTGACGCTGGTGATCGCCATCCAGGTCTACGGCTTCGACCCCTCGCTGGAGGAGGCGGCCTACGACCTCGGCTGCTCCCGCCTTCAAGTCTTCAAGGAAGTGACGCTGCCGCTGCTGTGGCCGGGCATCTGGTCGGGCATGCTGTTCGCGTTCCTGCTGTCGTGGAGCAACTTCCCGCTGTCGCTCTACACGGCGGGGGCGGACAGTACGATCCCGAAATGGCTCTACGCCAAGATGGTGGCCGGCTATACGCCGATGGTGCCGGCGCTCGGCACCATGGCGACGCTGGGGGCGGCGAGCCTGCTGCTCGGCGGCGGGGTCGTCATGCTGCTCCTGCGCCGGCGGCAGCCGGCATGAGCGAGCCCTCCGACACGCTTGCCGACCGGCGCCGCCCGCGCCTCGACAAGGCGGCGCGGCACGAGCGCATCCTCGCCGAGATGCGCACTGCCGCGACGCTGCGGGTCGGCGACCTCGCCGCCGACCTCAACGTCTCCACCGAAACCATCCGCCGCGACCTGTTCGAATTGCAGGAGCGCGGGCTGATCAACCGCACCTATGGCGGCGCCGTGCGGCCCTTGGGCTCCGAGCCGGCGGTGAGCGAGCGCCACCGGATGATGGTGGCGGAGCGCGAGGCGATCGCCGCGCGGGCGGTGAAGTTCATCAAGCCGCAGGAGGTCATCGCCATCGGCGCCGGGGCGACCACCACCCACGTCGCCCGCCGCATGGCCGCCGAATGCCGCGATCTCACGGTGATCACCCATTCCTTCTCGGTGGCGACGGTGGTGGCGGCGAACCCGACCATCGAGGTCATCGTCTGCCCCGGCCGCTACAATGGCCGCGAAGGCATGATGGTCGGGGTCGAGACCATCGAGTTCCTGCAGAACTACAACGTCAACCGCGCCATCCTCGGCGTGTCCGGCATCACCCCGGAGGGGCTGGCCGATGCCGAGGCGCCGGCGGCCTGGGTCTACAAGGCGATGATGAACCGGGCCGAGGAGACCATCATCGTCACCGACCATTCGAAATTCGACGTGCCCTCGCTCGCCATCTGGGCACGGGTGCCGGACATACAGCGTCTCGTCACCGACACGGCGCCGGATGGCGCGCTCGCCCGCGCGCTCGCCCGTGCAGGGGTCGAGGTGGCGGTGGCGCGGAAATAGGGTTCCTACCATGTGGCAGCAGTTACCCGCAGACGAGCGGATCGAGATCGTGGTCGATGGCCACAAGGTCGTCGCTTACAGCTACGGCGCCGGCGACGAGGTCGTGCTGCTGCTGAATGGCGGGCCGGGCCTGCCCTGCGACTATCTGCGCGACGCGCATTCCTTCCTCGCCGGCCATGGCTATCGCGTCGTGGCCTTCGACCAGCTCGGCTGCGGCGCCTCCGACCGGCCGGACGATGCCTCGCTGTGGCGGATCGAACGCTATGTCGAGGAGGTCGAGACGGTACGCATGGCGCTCGGGCTCGGCCGGGTGCATCTCATCGGCCATAGCTGGGGCGGCTGGCTCGCCATCGACTATGCGCTGGCGCATCCCGAGGCGCTGAAGACGCTGATCCTCCAGGACACCGCCGCCGACCTGCCGCATCTGATGGGCGAGATGCACCGCCTGCGCGCCGCGCTGGGGCCGGAGACGGTGGAGATGCTGCTCGCCCATGAGGCGGAGGGCTCCTACGACCATCCCGAATATCAGGCGGCGATCACGCTCCTGAACTACCGCCATGTGTGCCGGCTGCAGGAGTGGCCGGCGCCGCTCATGGCCTCGCTCTCCGACTGGAACATGGCGCCGTACATGGCGATGCAGGGGCCGAACGAGTTCCTCTATATCGGCAACCTCAAGGACTGGGACCGGACCGCCGATCTCCACCGGATCCAATGCCCGGTATTGATCACCGTCGGCCGGCACGACGAGATTACCCCCGCCTGCGCGCTTCGCATGAAGCAGAACCTGAAGCAGTCCGAGATGGCGGTGTTCCAGAACTCGTCGCATATGCCGTTCTACGAGGAGCCGGCCGCCTATGACGCCCGGCTGCTCGCCTTTCTCGATGCGCATCGGGAGGACGCGCGATGAGCTGGAAGACGCGCAACCGCTCCTTCTATTACGCGCTGGCGCCCGAGCCGGACGATCCGGGGCTCGATCCCGCGACCACGGCGCTGCTCGTCATCGACGTGCAGAACACCTATCTGGAGCGGCCGCCGCGCGACAGCCTGAGCGCGGCGGAGCGGCTGCATTTCGACGGCTGGACGCCGTTCCACGAGCGCATGCACGGAACGGTGATCCCCAACATCGCCGAACTGCTCGCGCTGTTCCGGGCGAAGGGCATCGAATGCCTGTTCGCCCGCATCGCCTGTGCGACGGCGGACGGGCGCGACCGCTCGCTCAGCCAGAAGAAGCCCGGCTTCAACAATCTGCTGCTGCCCAAGGACGAGCACGCCTCGCAGATCGTCGAGGCGCTGGCGCCGGTCGGCGACGAGATCACCGTCATCAAGACCACCGACAGCGCGCTCACCGGCACCAATCTGCGGCTGATCCTCGCCAATCTCGGCATCCGCACCGTGGTCTGCGTCGGCATCTTCACCGATCAGTGCGTCTCCTCCACCGTGCGCAGCCTCGCCGACGAGAGCTTCGACGTCGTGGTGCTGGAGGATTGCTGCGCCGCCGCCACCGATGACCTGCACGCGCGCGAGCTGGAGATCATCAACATGATCTACTGCAACGTGATGGCGCTCGCCGACCTCAAGTCACTGATGAAGCTTTAATCATGACCGATGCCATGTACAGCGACGACTTCCTGGGCCGGCTGGAGGCGAGCCTGCGCGCCGCGCTGCCCCGCTGGGGGCTGCCGCCGGACAGCGACGTGAAGCTGCTCACCATCTCCGAGAACGCGACGTTTCGTGCCCGCGATGCGGCTTCCGGCCGCGAGCTGGTGCTGCGGGTGCACCGGCCGGGCTACCACACGCGCGCGGAGATCGCCTCCGAGCTCGCCTGGCTGGAGGCGCTCGGCCGCGAGGGTGTGGTGGCGACGCTGACGCCGGTGCCGCTCGCCGACGGCACGCTGATCGCCGATCTCGACGAAGGCGGGGTGATCCGCCATGCCGTCGCCTTCGAATTGGTCAGCGGCCGGGAGCCGGCGGAAGGCGAGGACCTGCCGCGCTGGTTCCGCGAGCTCGGCGCCATCAATGCCCGGCTGCACGCCCATGCCAAGAGCTGGGAGCGCCCGGCCGGCTTCGTGCGCAAGCGCTGGGACTATGACGCCATGCTCGGCGACGTGCTGCTGTGGGGCGACTGGCGCGAGGGGCTCGGCCTCGACGCCGAGGGCAGGTCGCTGCTCGAACAGGTGGCGCGGCTGCTGAAGGAGAAGCTCGACGCCTATGGCACGGGGGAGGACCGCTTCGGCCTTGTCCATGCCGATATGCGCGTCGCCAACCTGCTGGTCGACGGCGACCGGCTGTCGGTGATCGATTTCGACGATTGCGGCTTCTCCTGGTATCTCTACGACTTCGCCGCCGCCATCAGCTTCACCGAGCACGAGCCCTATATCCCCGCGCTGCAGGCGGCCTGGATCGAGGGCTACCGCACCGTCGCGCCCCTGTCGGACGCGGAGTGCGCGATCCTGCCGACCTTCATCATGCTCCGGCGCATGCTGCTCACCGCCTGGGTCGCCTCCCATGCGGAGACGCCGACCGCGCAGGCGATGGGCGAGGCCTATACGCGCGGTACCGTCGCGCTCGGCCGTGCCTTCCTCGAAACCCATGGGAGGGCGGCATGAGCACTGGAACCAAGGCAGCAGAACTCCAGATCCTGTCGCTCAACGCCTTTTCCGGCGAGGGCGCGGCGCTGCCGTCCGACATCGCCGCGCTGGTGGAACGGCGCAAGCGCGCCTTCGGCGCCGGCTCGGTGCTGTTCTACGACGTGCCTTTGAAGGTGGTGAAGGCGGAAGGGCCGTATCTCCACGCCTCGGACGGGCGCGCCTATCTCGATTTCTACAACAATGTCCCGACCGTCGGGCACTGCCACCCGAAGGTGGTGGAGGCGGTGCAGCGGCAGGTCGCGCAGTTCAACATCCACTCGCGCTACCTGTTCGACGTGTCGCACGACTATGCCGAGAAGCTGCTCGCCACTTTCCCGGCGGCGCTGTCGAACCTCGTGCTCACCTGCACCGGCAGCGAGAGCAACGACCTCGCTTTGCGCATCGCCAAGAAGGCGTCTGGCGGCACCGGCTTCGTGGTGACGCAGACCGCCTATCACGGCAACACCGCTGCCGTGACCGAGGTCTCGCCGTCCTCCTACCGCACCGGGGCGCCGCCGCCGCATGTGCGAATGGTGCCGCCGCCGGATCCGGCGATCTTCGGCAACGATGTCGGGCACGGCTTTGCCGAGGCGGTCGCCGGCGCCATCGCGGCGATGGAGGCGGACGGCATCCGCTTCGCCGGCCTGCTGGTCGACAGCATCTTCTCCTCGGACGGGGTGTTCGCCGATCCGCCGGGCTTTCTGAAGGAAGCGGCGGCGGTGGCGCGCCGGGCGGGCGGCCTCGTCATCGCCGACGAGGTGCAGCCCGGCTTCGGACGCACCGGGGAGGGCATGTGGGGCTTCTCGCGCCATGGCGTGGAGCCGGACATCGTCACCATGGGCAAGCCGATGGGCAATGGCTATCCCGTGGCCGGGCTGGTGACGCGGCCGCAGCTGCTCGCCGATTTCTGCGCCGATTTCGGCTATTTCAACACCTTCGCGGCGAGCCCGGTCGCCACGGCGGCGGCGCTGGCGGTACTGGAGGCGATCGAGGAGGACGGGCTGATCGCCAATGCCGACCGCGTCGGCCGCCACCTGAAGGCGCGGCTGACGCATCTGATGGGCCGGGCGCCGATCACCGCCGTGCGCGGGGCCGGCCTCTATCTCGGCGTCGCCTTCGGCGACGAGAGCGGGCCGCGCGCGGACATCGCCAAGGGGCTGATCAACGGGCTGAAGGCGAAGGGCATCCTGATCGGCGCCGCCGGCCAGTTCGGCAATGTGCTGAAGATCCGCCCGCCGCTCTGCGTCACCGCCGATCATGCCGACCAGCTCGCCGACGCGCTGGAGGGGCTGCTGGCGCCCGCCGCCTGATCAGCCCCGCGCGGCGATCCACTGCGCCACCGCGAGGCGGGTGGCCTCGTGGACGCAGGCGCCGATCGCCTCGCCGATCGCGGTGTGCATGCCGGCATAGGCCTGCGGCGCGCCGGTCATCGGCGCCGCAACGGGAGCGGCCATCACGATGCAGTCGGTGCCGGTGCCGGTCACCGCGTGCCGGCCGCCGGGGCGGCGATAGCCCGCCTCCATGATCGCCACGGTGCGTGCCTGCGCCACCAGCGAGGCGGCCTCCAGCAGCGCCGCCTCGGTCAGCGGCACCGCCGAGCGGCAGACGATGTTCACCGTGCCCGCGAGCGCCGGCGCCGCCGCATGGCGGTGGCCGATGCGCTCGCCATTATTGAGGCCCGCGGTCACCACGCAATCGGCGCGGGCGCCCTCGACCTCGGCGGCGCGGTGGACATGGGTGGCGATGTCGCGGGCGGTTATCAGGCCGACCGCGCCCTCCAGCCCGGCGGTCGCGAGTTCGTTCGCGAACCAGCCCGCCGGGTCGAGCTCGGGCGTCAGCTCGTCAGTCGCGACCTGTCGCCAGGCTATGGCCGTCGCTTCCACCAGCCCCGGCCGGTTGAGCGACCAGCTCACCATCCGGTGGGGGGCGGCCAGGCGCAGCACCAGCCAGGGGCGTTCGCAGCGAATGTCCAGCATCGGATTCATGACCGAAGCGCTGTAGCAGCGCATGCCGGCCGTGGCGAGGGCTCCCCGGCAGGACAACGCGGAACCCGGCGCCGCCGCCACCGTTGACCCACGCCACCGGTTACGGAGAAACGTCCCGCCATGCTCGACCGCGTTCAGCGTTTGCCCCTCGAAACCCCCGCCGAGCGGTCCTCCGCGCCGGTATTGCGCGAGGAGCGCAACGTCTGGCGCATCGAAACGGCCGAGCGGGCGGCGGTGCTGGTGGATGGCGCGGCCTATTTCGAGGCGCTGCGCTCGGCGCTGATGCAGGCGAGGAACTCCGTGTACATCGCCGGCTGGGATCTCGACAGCCGGATGAAGCTGGTCGGCCCCAGCGGCCACGCGGAGGATGGCTTGCCCGAGCAACTCGCCGACTTTCTCTCGGCGCTGGTGAAGCGCCGGCCGGAACTGCGCATTCGCCTGCTGCTCTGGGACTATTCGATGGTGTTCGCCTTCGAGCGGGAGCTGATGCCGCTCTATTCGTTTTTGTGGAACACCCCGCCGCAGATCGAGATCTGCCTCGACGATGCGCTGCCCTTCGGCGCCTCGCACCACCAGAAGATCGTGGTGATCGACGACCGGGTGGCATTTTCCGGTGGCCTCGACCTTACCGGCCGGCGCTGGGACACGCCGGAGCATCTGCCGGCGCATGATCTCAGGGTCGATCCCGCCGGTACCGTCTATGGCGCGTTCCATGACGTGCAGATGCTGGTCGAGGGACCGGCGGCGGCGGCGCTTGGTGACATGCTGCGCGAGCGCTGGCGCCGCGCAGCCTGCGAAAGGCTGGCGCCGCCGCGCGGCGATGACGATGGGCGATCGAGCCCCTCGCCGTGGCCGGACGGGCTGGCACCGGAGTTCGAGGACATCGCCGTCGGCATCAGCCGCACGCTGCCGGCATATGGCAGGCAGCCGAGCGTTCGCGAGGTCGAGGCGCTGTTCTTCGACATGATCGATGCCGCCGAACGCTACGTCTACATCGAGAACCAGTTCTTCACCTGCCGACGCACCACCGAGCGGCTGATCGCGCGGCTGCGCGAGCGGCCGCAGCTGGAGGCGGTCGTGGTGATGCCGATGGGCTACCGCTCCTGGTTCGAGCATCGGGCCATGGGCGTTGGCCGCAACCGGGTGATGCGCATGGTCGCCGAGGCCGGACTGACCGATCGCCTGCGCTTCGTCTATCCGGAAGTGGGCCCCGAGGATGCCGCCGGCCGGGTGATGGTGCATTCCAAGATCATCATCGTCGACGACCGGCTGATGCGTATCGGCTCGGCCAATCTGTGCAACCGCTCCATGGGGTTCGACAGCGAATGCGACCTGGTGGTGGAGGCGAGGGACGACACGGAACGTGCCGGGATCGCGCGGGTGCGCAACCTCCTCCTCGGCGAGCATCTCGGCCTCACCCCGGAAGCCGTCGGCAAGGCGCTTGCCGGGGCTGGGCTGACGGCGCTGCTCGAGGCCCCCGCGCCGGATCGCCGCCTCGCCGCGGTGCCCTATGAGCCCGATACAGCCGAATTGCCGCTGCCGATGATCGACGCGCTCGCCGATCCCATCGAGCCGCTCTACGAGGAATCCGGCATCGCGGTACCGGCACCTCGCCACTGGCGCCGGCTGCTCTGCCTGGTCGCCGCCCTGGCGGTGATCGGCGGTCTCGCCCTGGCCTGGAGCTATTCGCCCTTTGCCGAGCCGGATCGCATCATGCAGGCCTTCGAGCACTTGGCCGACGCGCCCTGGGCGCCGGCGGCGGTGATCGCCGCCTTCGTCGCCGGCGGCTTCGTGGCGTTTCCGGTCACCCTCCTCATCGTCGCGACGGTGGCGGTGTTCGACGGCTGGGCCGGCGCCGTGCTTGCCGGCACCGGCGCCCTGGCCAGCGCGCTCGCCACCTATGCCGTGGGACGCACGCTCGGGGCGCGGCTGGTGCGCCGCTTCATCGGCCCGCGGATCAACCGCATCCGCCGCGGCCTCGCCAATCGCGGCGTGCTGGCGGTCACCACGGTGCGGCTCGTGCCGGCGGCGCCCTTCACCTTCGTCAATCTGGTCGCCGGCGCCGTGGGCATCCCTTTCGTGGATTATCTCGCCGGCACCATTCTAGGCCTGGCTCCGGGACTGATCGTGATGACGGCGCTGGGCCGACAGATCGTCGGCGTGCTTGCCGATCCGTCGCTGGGCGCGATGGCGCTGCTGGTCGGCTTCGTGGCGCTGTGGATCGTGCTGTCGCTCAGCTTCCAGCTGCTGGTGAACCGGGCGTGGCCGGCAAACTGATCGGCGACATGCCATGAGCGGCACCATCCGGCTGATGAGCTGGAATATCCATGGTGGCATAGGCCCGGACCGGCGTTTCGATCTCGATCGCATCGCCGCGCTGATCGCCCGCCACCGGCCGGATATCGTGGCGCTGCAGGAGATCGACACCCGCGGGCGCGATGTCGATTGCCTCGCTCCGCTGCGCGGCCTGCGCGCCGGCTATTTCGCCGAGGCGCGCACCATCGTCGCGCCGGACGGGCATTACGGCCACGCTTTGTTCAGCCGCTGGGAGACCAGCGGGGTGGAACTGCACGATCTCTCGGTGCGGCGGCGCGAGCCGCGCTTTGCCATTTCGGCGCGTATCGCCACCGATGACGGGCCGATCAACGTGGTTTCGGTGCATCTCGGTCTCGCCATCGGCGAACGGATGAGCCAGGTGCGAACCCTCGCCCGGCTGGGCGCGCGCGGCCGGGACGAGCCGACGCTGATGCTCGGCGATTTCAACGACTGGGCTTCCTTCGGCCAGGCCCGCCGGCGGCTCGCCGGCGTGTTCGGCTGGCGCAGCCGGCTGCGCACCTTTCCGGCGCACCGGCCGCTGCTGCGCCTCGACCGGCTCTACTGCAATGACGGGCTGGCCGTGCTCGCCTGCTTCAGCGATCCGGAAGCGGCGGACGCCTCAGATCATCTGCCGGTGATCGCCGACGTGCGGCTGACGGAATCGCGGAAGGCGACCTCATCGCGGAACCGTGACACGACGCCGCTCATTGTACCGCCATGACATCGCCTACCGCCTGAGACAGCTGCATGGGCGGGTGACTGCCGCCCGTTTGGAATGGAAACCCGCTATGCCCGCGACATCCCCGGCCGATCGCCGCTCCGGCGCCCCCAAGCGCTCCGCCTTCACCCGCTTCACCCAGACGGTCGCCCACTGGACCGGGCACCCGGCGACCTTCATCGGGGCGGTGGGCATCATCATGATTTGGGCGGTCACCGGGCCATTCGTCGGCTTCAACGACACCTGGCAGCTGATCATCAACACCTCGACCACCATCATAACCTTCCTGATGGTGTTCGTGATCCAGAACAGCCAGAATCGCGACACCGCGGCGGTGCACATCAAGCTGGACGAACTGATCTCCCGCCTCGACGGGCCCCGCGAAAAGCTGATGGACCTCGAGGAACTGGACGAGGACGAGCTAGAGCGCATCCGGGCCGAGTTCGAGGAACGGGCCTGTCGCAGCCGTGCGGCGAACGAGGACGGCAGCGCCGCGGCCGGCAAAGACTCGCCCCAGGCGCCGCCGGTGCAGCGGAAGGCGACGGCCAAGCGGACGGGGACGGAGCCCGCCCCCCCGCCGCGCCGGAAGGCCTAGTCGGCTGCTGGGGAGCAGGCATCTCGGCGCCGGATCCAGCCGGGATCCGGCGCATGCACGGAGAAGCAGGGCTCAGGCGGTGAAACGCCCGCGGGTTTCCACACGCTCCGGCATCGGCGCGCGCGTGGCGAGCGGCGAGAAGCGCCAGCCGATCAGTTCGCAGGTGACGAGGCGGCCCTGCTGGTCGCGCACCTCTACCGGCTTCAACTGGCCTTCGCGCTTCATCTGCAGGGCGCGGTCGACGGCGTCGGGAATGGAAGCGAAGCGCAATCGCTTCATCGGCTGGAGTGGATCGTCGGAAAGCGGCCCGGTGAAATAAAGCGTGTAAGCCGTCTCTATCTGAGGGCGGGAGCTGTTCGGGGGTTCAATCGACATCTCTGCGATCCTCCATGCCTGCGGCGCCTGCCATGCGGCAGGCCGTATTGTCCTCGCGCGCTTTTCCGGGATCGAATCAAGCCACATGCCATCACCCCGCCATCGTCGAGATGCGGGGGTAGCTTGCGCCATCAAGAAGTGATTCGGCCTGCGGAGATGCCGCGAAGCTCATTGCTGCGGCGACAAGAAACCAGATCGCCGATCTCGTCAATCAACAAATTAATGATCGTCGATGGAACCTTTGCTGATCGGCGGCGTTCGAGACCCCATGTTACCATTTTGCAGATTTTGTTTTGATCTATTGGGAATAGAATCTGTCGTAATTTTGCAATGATTACATTTCGACTTGCTGCAGCTGCGAAGCGATGGGCCGTTGCGTCACGCAGCGCACGGTTCGTGCCTTGCGGCGGAGCGGGGTGCCGGGCGGGGGGAGACCAGGGTCAGGCCTTCTCCTCGAACGGCGAGCCTTTCGGCACGACGAGGATGTCGCAGGGCACTTCGGCAAGGATGGAGGTATCGGTGCTGCCGGCGAGCAGCCGGTGGAGCAGGCCCTTCTCCCCGCTGCCGATCACCACCAGATCGATGTTGCGGGCTTCCACGTGCTCGGTGAGCACGGCGGGAGCGTCGCCCGGCTCCAGCACCACCTCCATCTGACCGCGCGAGAGCGGGGTGGTGGCGAGGAAGGCATCGGCCTCCTTCGCCACCACGGCTCGATAATCCGCCTCATAGGCGGCGCGATCGGCGGTCATTCCGGCGAAAGGCGGCTCATAAGCGTGCAGCAGCGCCAGCCGCGAGGTGGGGAACCAGGTGGCGGCGGTGACCAGCGGGAGGGCGGAGCCATCACTGAAATCGCTGGCGACCACCACCCGCAGATAGGCGTCGCGCGGGCGGTCACGCACGATCAGCAACGGCAGGCGCGCCTCGTGCACCAGTGCGGCGACGCTGCGGCCGATAAGCCGGCGCCCGAGCACCTCGTCGCGGGCAACACCGGTGATCACCAGCCCGGCGTCGCGCGCCAGCGCGATCTCGCTCACCACCGCCTCGCACCGCCCCGCGACGACCATCACTTCGATATCGTCGATGGCATCGCCGAGGCTCCGGCGCAGCCGCCGATTGGCGAGGACAAGCGGACTGGAAGCGGTGGTGTCTGTCGTGGGGCCACTCCAGCCGTCGGCCTCGCCCGGCTCGAGCGCGTGGACGGCGAATAATTGGGCGTGCCACTGCGCAGCGAGCTGGCGGGCGCGGTCGAGCGCCCGGTCGCAGCGTGGGCTCAGATCGGTGGCAAGCACCAGCCGGCTCGGCGTCGTCACAGTCTGCATGCCATCCACTTCCGTCCATGCTCCCGATGCGTTCGTCATCCCTCAGATATTCTCGGCGGTAAACAGGCCAAGCCGGCGCAGCACCAGTTTCTCGGTCTCCAGCACGGCCATCAGCGCCACGCCGACGCCGATGATCATGAGGCCATCGAGCAGCGCCACCGGTCGGGTGAGGAAGACCTCCTGCATCAGCGGCAGATAGGTGAAGGCGAACTGCGCCACCACCACGGCGGCGAGGGCGGCGATGACCGCCGGCGTGCCGACCACGCCGGTCCAGGTCAGCGAACTGCCGCGGATGTAGCGTACATTGAACAGGTAGAAGATCTCCATCACCACGATGGCGTTCACCACGATGGTGCGGGCGAGGTCGACACCCTGACCGCGCGCCAGCGACAGCTGGAACAGCCCCAGCGCCGCGACCAGGAACAGCAGCGATACGAAGACGATGCGCCATATCATGAACGGCGAGAGCAGCCCGGCCTTTGCCGGGCGTGGCGGCCGCTGCATGATTCCCGGCTCGGTCGGCTCGAAGGCGAGGGCGAGGCCGAGCGTCGCCGAAAGCGCCAGATTGATCCACAGGATCTGCGCCGGTGACATCGGCATGAGCGCGCCGGCGAGAATGGCGACGATGACGCACAAAACCTCGCCGCCATTGGTCGGCAGCGTCCAGGCGATCATCTTGCGTATGTTGTCGTAGACGGTACGCCCCTCGCGCACGGCGGCGACGATGGAGGCGAAATTGTCGTCGACCAGAACGATCTCGGCCGCCTGCTTGGCGGCCTCCGTGCCCTTGCGACCCATGGCGATGCCGACATCGGCCTGCCGCAGCGAGGGGGCGTCGTTCACCCCGTCGCCGGTCATCGCCACCACCGCGCCGGTCGATTGCAGCGCCCGCACGATGCGCAGCTTGTTTTCCGGGCTGGTACGGGCGAAGACCGAGATGCGGCGGGCAATGCCGATCAGCGCCGCGTCATCGGCCGCGTCGACCTCGGCGCCGGTCGCCGCCAGCGGCTCCTCGGCGATGCCGAGCTGGCGGGCGATGGCGACCGCGGTGGCGGCGTGGTCGCCGGTGATCATCTTCACCTCGATGCCGGCGGAGCGGCATTCGGCGATGGCCGCCACCGCCTCGGGGCGCGGCGGATCGATAAAGCCGACGAGGCCGAGGAAGTCGAAGCCCTCGTTCGCATCGTCGAAATCCAGCCGGTCCGGCAGCTGCGCCACGGTTTTGGCGGCGAAGGCGAGCACGCGCTCGCCATGGCCGGCCGCCGCCTCGATAGACGCCCCCCACCGTTTGGCATCGGCGCCGCAGCGCGGCAGCAAGGCCTCCGGCGCGCCCTTGATGAAGAGGGTCTTCTCGCCGGCGGGGCCTTCATGTGCGGTGGCCATGAAGCGGTAGGCGGCATCGAAGGGGATTTCGTCACGCCGGGTCCAGAGGCTGCGCTCCATAGCCGGGTCGAGCCCGGCCTTGATCGCCAGCGTCACCAGCGCCCCCTCCATCGGGTCGCCCTCGACGCTCCAATGACCGGCCTCGTGGCGCAACTGCGCGTCGTTGCACAACAGCCCCGCCCGGATCAGCGGCCGTACCGTGTGCGTCGCGCTGCCGGCCTTGGAGCCGCCGGCCCAGTCCATCCGCCCTTCCGGCCTGTAGCCGGCGCCTTCCACCTCGACCTCGCCTTCCGGCACGAAGATCCGCCGGGCGGTCATCTCGTTGCGGGTCAGGGTGCCGGTCTTGTCGGAGCAGATAACCGAGGTCGCCCCCAAGGTTTCCACCGCCGGCAGCAGGCGGATCACCGCATTGCGGGCGGCCATGCGGCGTACGCCGATGGCCAGCGTGATGGTGATGACCGCCGGCAGGCCCTCCGGCACCACGCCGACCGCGAGCGCGACCACCGCGATCAGCGCATCCGCCCAGTCATGGCCGCGGAAGGCGACGGCGAAGCCGAACAGCAGCGCGGCGCCGCCGAAGGCGAGCCAGGTGAAGCGCCTCGCAAAGCCGTCGATCTGGCGCAGCAACGGCGTCGCCATCGGCTCGACTTCGGCCATCAGCTTGCCGATGCGGCCGATTTCGCTGCGGGTTCCGGTGGCCACCACCACCGCGGCCCCCTGTCCGGCCGCGACCGTGGTGCCGGAAAACGCCATGGAATGCCGGTCGCCCAGCGCCGCGGCTACCGGCGCGGGTTCCTCATGCTTCTCGGCGGCGACCGATTCGCCGGTGAGCACCGATTCGTCGATGCGCATGCCGCGGGCGCGCATCAGCCGCGCATCGGCGGGCACGCGGTCGCCGGGTTCGAGCAGGACCACGTCGCCGGGAACCAGCTCATGCGCGCCGATGCTGACGCGCTGTCCGTCGCGGAGGGCGGTCGCATGCGGGGTGATCATCTCGCGGATCGCGTGCAGCGCTTCTTCCGCCTTGCCCTCCTGCACATAGCCGATGATCGCGTTGGCCAGCACCACCGCCAGGATGACGCCGGCATCGACGCCGTGGCCGATCAGCGAGGCGGCCAGTGCGCCCGCCAGCAGGAAATAGATCAACATGCTGTTGAACTGCGCCAGGAAGCGCAGCAGCGGATGCCGGCGCGGCGGCTCCGGCAGGCGGTTGGGGCCGTGGCGGGCGAGGCGGGCGCTCGCCTCGCCTCGCGACAGGCCGTCGGCGGTCACGCCGAGGTGGCGGGCGACGTCGTGATGCGGCAAGGCATGCCAGAGAGGCTCGCCGGTTTCGCCATGGGGCTCGGCCGCCGGGCGCGCCAGCATGCGCTCCGGGGACGTCGTCGCCATTTGCTGCCCCATGCCGCCTGCTTCCCCGTTTGCTCCGCCGAGACCGGCCTCGGAAGGCCGGAACAGGCTACCCAATGGGGCGATGGACCCCCTGCGGGTTTTTTCGTATGGGGGATAACAATTTCGTCAGGGTGGCGGTGGCGAGACCGCCTCGCCCGACCTCCCTCGCAGGACCCGGACCTGAAAGGGAGCCATGCGTCGCGATGTACCCTGCCGCGTTTCGGCGCGGGGCGTCGCCGGAGTGAATGATGATCAAGGCGTTTTTCTCGTATTACCGTCCGCATTGGCGTCTGTTCGTCCTCGATTTTGGCTGCGCGGTGCTTTCGGGCGTGCTCGAGCTTGGCTTCCCGATGGCGATGAAGCTGTTCGTCGACCGGCTGCTGCCGGGCGGCGATCTCCAGCTCATACTGCTGGCCGCGGTGGCTCTGCTGGCGATCTATGCCGTCAATAGCGGGCTGATGGCCGTCGTGACCTATTGGGGCCATGTGCTCGGCATCAACATCGAGACCGAGATGCGCGCCCGCGCCTTCGGCCATCTGCAGAAGCTGTCCTTCCGCTTCTTCGACAATGTGAAGACCGGCCATCTCGTCGCCCGCGTCACCAAGGACCTGGAGGAGATCGGCGAGATCGCCCATCACGGGCCGGAGGACCTTTTCATCGCGGTGATGACCTTCGTCGGGGCCTTCGTGCTGATGCTCTACGTGCACCCGCCGCTCGCCTTCCTCACCGCGCTGATCGTGCCCGTCACCGTGCTGCTGGTGGCCCGCTATGGCGGGCGGATGACGCGGAACTGGCAGACGCAGTTCGGCCGCGTCGGTGCCTTCAATGTCCGGCTGGAGGAGAATATCGGCGGCATGCGCGTGGTGCAGGCCTTCGCCAACGAGGCGCATGAGCGCGATCTCTTCGCCCTCGACAATGCACGCTACCGTGCCACCAAGCTCGACGCCTACCGCCTGATGGCGGTGGGGCAGGCGCTGAACTACATGGCGATGCGCCTCGTCCAGCTCGCGGTGATGCTGGCCGGCGCCTGGTATGTGGTGCGCGGCGAGCTCTCGATCGGCGGCTTCGTCGGCTTCCTGCTGCTGGTCGGGGTGTTCTACCGCCCGCTCGACAAGATCGCGGCGGTGATGGAGACCTATCCCAAGGGTATTGCCGGCTTTCGCCGCTATCAGGAATTGCTGGCGACCGCGCCCGACATCGCCGACCGGCCCGGCGCGGTGGCGGTGGACGCGCTTGCCGGCGACATACGCTTCGAGCAGGTGAGCTTCGGCTACACGCCCGGCCGGCCGGTGCTCTCCGGCATCGACCTTTCCATCCGCGCCGGCGAGACGGCGGCGTTTGTCGGCCCCTCGGGTGCCGGCAAGACCACCTTGTTGTCGCTGGTGCCGCGCTTCTACGAGCCGACCGGCGGGCGCATCACCATTGACGGCATCGACATTGCCGACATGACGCTTGCCTCGCTCCGGCAGAACATCGGCATCGTGCAGCAGGACATCTTCCTGTTCGGCGGCACCATCCGCGAGAACATCGCCTATGGCCGGCTCGACGCCTCGGAGGCGGAGATCGTCGAGGCGGCCCGGCGCGCCCGGCTCGACAGCCTGCTCGCCGGCCTGCCGGATGGCCTCGATACCGTTGTCGGCGAGCGCGGCGTGAAGCTTTCCGGTGGACAGAAGCAACGGCTGGCCATCGCCCGCATCTTCCTGAAGAACCCGCCGATCCTGATCCTCGACGAAGCGACCTCGGCGCTGGACACCGAGACCGAGCGGGAGATCCAGCTCTCGCTCGACGAACTGTCGCAGGGACGCACCACGCTGGTCATCGCCCATCGCCTTGCCACCATCCGCCATGCCGACCGCATCGTGGTGGTCACGCCGGAGGGCATCGCCGAGGATGGCCCGCATGACCGGCTCCTCGCCCGCGACGGCATCTATCGCCGCCTGCATATGGCGCAGACGCAGGGCACGGGCATGGACGAAGTGGCGCCGTAGCGGTCCACCGGCCTGACGGTGCCGCCGAAAAAAGAGGGCCGGCGTGAGCCGGCCCAGCGAGGGAACGTTGGCCTGGTGTGCACCAACGTCGGGGAAAGGAAGACGGCGGTCAGATTTCGTCGCTGCCGCCACCGAAGAAGTCGTCGAAGAAGCCGCCGCTATCGGAGGCGCCGAGATCATCGGCCGGGCTCGGATCGTCCGCCGCGTTGTCCGCGGCCGAAGTGTCGGCTGCCGCCGTGTCACTCGTCGACGTATCGTTCGCCGACGTGTCGGCCGCCGGGGCGGCGTGCGCCTCGTTGCCACCGAACATGCCGGCAATCGCGTTGCCCAGCAGCACGCCGCCGGCGACGCCCATGGCGGTCTGCGCCGCGCCGGCAAGGAAGCCGCCGCCGCCGAAGCCACCGCGACCCATCGCCGCGCCGACGCCACCCGGCGCCGCGCCCGGCTGCTGGCCGCCCCAGGGCGAGCCGGGCGCTGCCGCCGGCTGCTGCGGCGCTCCATAGGGCTGGGAGGCGTAGGACTGTGCATTCGTCGGGCTGCGCGGCACCGAAGGCACTGACCCGCCGCGCGAGGCGGGTGGCTGCGACGACCCGAACAACCCGCCGAACAAGCCTCCTCCCGTGGCCGGGCGCGCGGCCTGGGCCTGTTCGAGTTCGGCGTTCTGCTGCTCGAGCTCGGCGATGCGGCCCTGCGCCTGCTGCAGCGCGTAGTCCTGCATGACGATGGTCTGCGCCATGTAGTAGGGCGCGCCGGGCTGGCGGGCGATTTCCTGCCCGATGAAGCTTTCGGCTCCGGCATCGCGCGGCGTTGCGTTGCGCTCCACCTCGGCGAGGCGGGCGAACAATCCCTGGATGGTCTGGCGATCCTGCTCGTTCATCTCGATTCTCCTCGTCCGATCGGCAGGAGCATGTGCCTGGCGGCGCCGAATGGCTTTCGCGCAGGAACGCTGCTCCCGCTCCTCGAAGCTAGATCACGTTCGTGTCGATCCGGTGTTGGGCCGGAAGATCCGGCCCCGGATCCTCACTCGCGCTCGCCCGTGAGGTTCAGCAGCAGCTGGAAGATGTTGATGAAGTTGAGGTAGAGAGAGAACGCGCCGAACACCGCCAGCTTCTGCTGCGACTCGGCATCGAAATTGTCGGCATACTGCTCCTTGATGTTCTGGGTGTCCCAGGCGGTCAGGCCGACGAACACCAGGATGCCGACCACCGAGACGATGAACTGCAGCATGGTGGAGCCGAGGAAGATGTTCACCAGGCTGGCGATCACCACGCCGATCAGGCCCATGATCAGGAACGAGCCGAACTGCGACAGGTCGCGCTTGGTGGTGTAGCCGTACAGGCTCGTCGCGCCGAACATGGTGGCGGCGATGAAGAAGGTGCGGGCGATCGAGGTGCCGGTGAACACCAGGAAGATCGACGCCATGGACAGGCCCATAACGCCGCAGAACGCCCAGAACATGGTCTGCGCGCCCGAGGCCGACATCGACTGCATGCGGAACGAGAAGAACAGCACGAAGGCGAGCGGCGCCAGCATCACCACCCACTTCAGCGGGGTGGAGAAGATCGGCACATACAGCGCCGGCGTGGTGCCGACGATGAAGGCGACCGCGCCGGTCAGCACGAGGCCGAGCGCCATATAGTTGTAGACGCGCAGCATGTGGCGGCGCAGGCCCTCATCATAGACGGCCTGATCGACGCTGCGGGCGGTGGCGCCCCATTGGAAGCCGGAATTCGGCGGGTTCATCTGCATTCTCCTTGAAGAAGCGTTGTCTCTGCCGCGTGTCGGTCACGCGGGGTGGAGTTCAGTAGAGCGACCGGGCCAGCTTCGAGGCGACCTGGTCGAGCTGTTCGGTGTCGGCCTCGGCCACCAGCGCATAGGCGACCTCGCCGACCTGCCAGTAGGCGGCGTTGAACGGATCCTTCATCGCCACCGTCGCCGGCACCACGTCGAAGCTGCCCGGCCGCACGGCGAACAGCGACGCCTTGCCGAGGCCCTCTGCCTCGAGCACCAGTTCAACGCTCGGACCGAAGCTGGAGGGGAAAACCTGCACGTCGGTCACCGACCAGCCTTTCGGCAGCTCCGGCATGACGATGGCGGTGGCGGCGCGGATATCGGCCGGGTCATAGGCGCCGGAACCGGCCTGCGAGGGCATGGCGGCACGCAGACGCACGGTGCGGTGCGCCATCACCGCGGCATCGACATAAGCGGGGGCGAGATCGGAGGCGACCACCTCGCTGACGCCGAACGGCCCGATCTGGGCATGGGCGAACCAGCCGGCGCCGAGCAGGAGCGCCACCGCCGCCGCTGCACGCAATTGCCGCCACACCCGCACCCGGCCGAGCGCCCGCTCCAGCCGCCGCGCCGCCTCGACGGTGGCGACCCGCGCCGGCGCGTTCATCACCGAGCGAGGGGCATCGGCGAGGGCGAGGCGCAGTTCGTCGCGAATGCGCAGATCGGCCATCACCCGCGAGGCCGCTTCCGGCCGCTGGCTGAGATAGGCCTCGACGTCGATGCGCCGGGCAACGTCGAGCTGGTCGTCGACATAGGCGGAGAGATCATCGTCGGCGACGGGGTCAACGGGACGATTCATCCGGGCCTCCTACAACTTTCAAATGCGGGCGGCCGCCGGCCGCCGTGCCGTCCTCTACGGCGCGCAAAGCGGCGCGGGCGCGGGACAGGCGCGACATCAGCGTGCCCTGGGGAATACCCAGTGCCGCGGCGGCCTCCGCATAGCCAAGGCCCTCGATGGCCACGAGATGCAGCGCCGAGCGCTGTTCCTCGGGCAGCACCATGAAGGCATCGCGGATCTGTGCGAGGCGGACATGGTGCTCCTGCGCCGGTTCGCCGGCCATCGGCTCGATGCCGGCGAGATGGTTCTCGCGCTCGACCTCGGCGCGGCGGGCCCGCCGGCGATCGACGAAGACGTTGTGCAGGATGGAGAAAAGCCAGCCGCGGACCCCGCGCTCGGGGTCGAAGCCGGAGCGCTTCTCATACGCACGCAGCAATGCGTCCTGCACGAGGTCCTCGGCGTCGGCCTCGTCGCGTGTCAGCGCTCGCGCGTAGCGCCGGAGCGCTGCGAGCTGGCCGAGCACGTCGAAGGTCGAGCTTTTCTGCATCATGTCCAATATACGGAGCCGAGGCGGCCTCTATTCCATCCCGAACGCACGAAATTTCCACAGGCGGCATTCGGGTCGCTTGCCCCCGAACGCCGAGGTGCCGGGCGACCCGTGAATCGAGGCGGCTATCCTCCGGCGGAGCCGCGCCCCCCGCAGGGAGCCCGCCGGGTCATTATTCCGTAATCTTAATGGGATAGCCGATCCCGATGCAGTTCTGCCGGCCGCGCGTGTCGGTAGGGGAGGCCGGTGCGGGGCGTTTGACGGGCGTAGGACTGTTACGGTATTCCAGATATGTCGCGGATGCGGAATTTGTGGTTGATCCATTGTATTCCGGGCCGAAACATTTGTTCGGAATTTGCAGAGATTTGGTTGCCATAAACAGCCCACAGGAACTGGATTTATGAAGATTGCAGTAGTCGGATCGGGTTATGTTGGTTTGGTTTCCGGCGCGTGTTTCGCCGATTTCGGGCATCAGGTCGTTTGTATCGACAAGGACCCCAAGCGCATCGAGGCGCTGAAGCAGAATATCATTCCGATCTACGAGCCTGGGCTCGATGATCTCGTGTCCTCCAACGTGAAGCAGAACCGCCTCTCCTTCACCACGTCGCTGCCCGAGGGCATCGAGGGCGCCGAGGCGATCTTCATCGCGGTCGGCACGCCGTCCCGTCGTGGCGACGGCCACGCCGATTTGCAATATGTCTATGCCGTCGCCCGCGAGATCGCCCAGGCGGTGAAGGGCTTCGCGGTGGTGGTCGACAAGTCGACCGTGCCGGTGGGCACCGCCGACGAGGTGGCGCGCATCATCCGCGAGACCAACCCGGACGCCGATGTCGCCGTCGCCTCGAACCCGGAATTCCTGCGCGAAGGCGCGGCGATCTCCGATTTCAAGAAGCCGGACCGCATCGTGGTCGGCATCAATGACGAGCGCGCCCGCGCGGTGATGACCGAGGTCTACCGCCCGCTCTATCTCAACGCCTCGCCGCTGCTGTTCACCGACACCCGCACCGCCGAGCTGATCAAGTACGCCGCCAACGCCTTCCTGGCGATGAAGATCACCTTCATCAACGAAGTCGCCGATCTCTGCGAGAAGGTGGGCGCCGACGTGCAGCAGGTGTCGCGCGGCATCGGCATGGACGGGCGCATCGGCTCGAAGTTCCTGCATGCCGGCCCCGGCTATGGCGGCTCCTGCTTCCCGAAGGACACGCTCGCCCTCGTCAAGATCGCCCAGGACAATGACAGCCCGATCCGGCTGATCGAGACGACGGTGGCGGTCAACGACCAGCGCAAGCGTTCCATGGCCCGCAAGGTCGAGAAGGCGGTCGGCGGCAATCTGCGCGGAAAGACGGTGGCGGTGCTCGGCCTCACCTTCAAGCCCAACACCGACGACATGCGCGAGGCGCCCGCCATCTCCATCGTGCAGGCGCTGCTCGATGCCGGCGCGGTGGTCAAGGCCTACGACCCGGTGGGCACCGAGCAGGCCAAGCTGGTCATGCCGTCGGGCATCACCTATTGCGCGGATCCCTACGAGGCGGCCGAGGGTGCGGCCAGCATCGTGATCGTCACCGAGTGGGACCAGTTCCGCGCGCTTGATTTCGGTCGCCTCAAGAGTATTGTCGCCGAGCCGGTCCTGGTGGATCTGCGCAACATCTACAATCCGGAAGAGATCACCCGGCACGGCTTCCAGTACAGCTCCATCGGCCGGCCGGGCGCGGAAGCCATCTGATACATGCGCATACTGATGACGGGTTCCGCCGGGTTCGTGGGGTTCCACCTCGCCCGGCGGCTGATCGACGAAGGTCATACCGTCATCGGTTTCGATGCCATGACCGACTACTATGACAGGCGTCTGAAGGACGCCCGTCATGCCATCCTGCAGAAGTCGAACCGCTTCACGCCGATCATCGCCCGGCTCGAGGACATGAACGCCCTCGAGCGGGCGGCCGATCTGGCGGTACCCGACATCATCGTCCACCTCGCCGCCCAGGCCGGCGTGCGCTATTCGCTCGAGGCGCCGCGCGCCTATGTCGAATCCAATCTTGTCGGCTCGTTCAACGTGCTGGAAATCGCCCGCCGGACGCGGCCGGTACATTTCCTGCTCGCTTCGACCAGTTCGGTCTATGGCGACAATCTCGACGTGCCGTTTCCCGAGGTGGCGTCCACCGATGCGCCGCTGAGCCTCTATGCCGCCACCAAGAAGAGCATGGAGGTGATGTCGCATTCCTATGCGCATCTGTGGAACCTGCCCACCACCTGCTTCCGCTTCTTTACCGGCTACGGTCCATGGGGGCGCCCGGACATGGCGCTGTTCAAGTTCGTCCGGGCGATCGAGCGCGGCGAGCCGATCGAGATCTACGGCCGCGGCGTGATGCGCCGCGACTTCACCTATATCGACGATCTGGTCGAGGCGGTGATGCGGCTGATGGATCGCCCGCCGGTGGTCGGCGAGCCGGTCCAGGTGCCCGATGCCATCGATACGCTGTCCACGGTGGCGCCGTGGCGGGTGGTGAACATTGCCGGCGGCGCGCCGGTGGAACTGCTTGAATTCGTCGAGGAGATCGAGCGGGCGGTCGGCAAGCCGGCCCGCAAGCTGTTCCTGCCGATGCAGCCCGGCGACGTGACCGAAACCTTTGCCGATCATCGTCTGCTGCAGGCAATCACCGGCTATCGGCCATCGACGCCGCTCGACGAGGGCATTTCCGCCTTCGTGAGCTGGTTCCGCACCTACTATACCGAAGCGCCCGTCGGATAGGGCCGTGGCACCTCAGCCGCGGGCGGCCTCCTGCAGCACCCGGCGCAGATAGCCTCCATAGGAACTCTTGCCGAGCCTGACCGCGAGGTCTTCCAGCTGGCGCGCATCGATCAGGCCGCGGCGGAAGGCGATTTCCTCCGGCGAGGCGATTTTGAAGCCCTGCCGCTTTTCCAGCGTGCGCACGAATTCGCCGGCCTCCAGCAGGCTGTCCGGCGTGCCGGTGTCGAGCCAGGCATAGCCGCGTCCCATTTTGGAGACGCGCAGGTCGCCGCGCTCGAGATAGGCGCGGTTTACATCGGTGATCTCCAGCTCGCCGCGCGCCGAGGGCTTGAGGCCGGCGGCGATCTCCACCACCGAGGCGTCGTAGTAATACAGTCCGGTCACCGCCCAGTTCGACTTCGGGACCTCCGGCTTCTCCTCGATGGAGAGGGCGTTGAAGCTTTTGTCGAATTCCACCACGCCATAACGCTCGGGATCGACCACGTGATAGGCGAACACGGTGGCGCCGTGGGTGAACTCCGAGGCCGATGTCAGCAGGCGGGGCAGGGCGTGGCCGTAGAAGATGTTGTCGCCGAGGATCAGCCATGAGGGCTGCCCATCGACGAAGTCGGCACCGATCACATAGGCCTGCGCCAGCCCGTCCGGCGACGGCTGCACGGCGTAGCTGATCTCGATGCCCCATTGCGAGCCGTCGCCGAGCAGGCGCTGGAACAGCGGCGTGTCGGAGGGGGTCGAGATGACGAGGATGTCGCGACAACCCGCCAGCAGCAGCGTCGACAGCGGATAATAGATCATCGGCTTGTCGTAGACCGGCATCAGCTGCTTGCTGACGACGCGCGTCATCGGATGCAGCCGCGTGCCGGAACCTCCGGCCAGGATGATGCCCTTCATGCTTTCCTCTTCTTACCGCACCATCGCCGCGCGGCGGCTTGGCTACCGGCGCCGGCGATCCGCCCCGTAAACCGTCCCGCCGTTCAGCCGGTCGCCGTTCCCCCGACAAGAGCCGGCACGATCTCTGCGACCCGTGCCTGCCAGTCCTGTGCGTGATAGCCGAAGTCGTGCGCGAAAGCGCCGGAATCGAGTTGTGAATTGGCCGGCCGGCGCGCCGGCGTCGGATAGTCGGCGGTGCCGATGGCCACCACGCGCGGCCGCCGGCCGGTCACCGGTGCCGCCGCGGCCACGATGGCGTCGGCGAAGCCATGCCAGCTGGTCGCGCCGCTGCCGGCGAAATGATAGGTGCCCCATGGCGCGGTGTTGGTGGCGGCCCGGAGGGCGACGGCGAGGATGGCTTCGGCGAGGTCCGGCGTCGCCGTGGGATTGCCGATCTGGTCGGCGACCACGCGCAGTTCGTCGCGTTCGGCGGCGAGCCGCAGCATGGTCTTGAGGAAATTGTTGCCGTAGCGGCCATACACCCAGGCTGTGCGAAGGATGATATGACGGTCCGTCGCCCGGCGCACGGCATCCTCGCCGTCCAGCTTGGTGCGGCCATAGACGCCGAGCGGCGCCACCGGGTCGCTTTCGCGATAGGGACCGGCCTTCGCGCCATCGAACACATAATCGGTGGAGAGGTGCAGAAGCGGGATGCCGGCTTGCGCCGCCGCAGCGGCAAGCACGGCCGGACCCTCGACATTGTCGCGCCGGGCGGCCTCTGGCTCGGATTCCGCCTTATCCACCTTGGTATAGGCGGCGGCATTGACCAGCAGCGACGCCGGATTTTCCGCGAGCAGGTGCCGCACCGCCACGGCATCGGCGATATCAACGGCGGAACGGTCGAAGCCGCGGGCTGCCAAGCCGCGCGTCGCGGCCAGGGCGAGCACTTCGCGTCCCACCTGGCCGCCGGCGCCAACAACAAGGATCGGGTCGGTCATCGTGCATATCCTGCGGCCGGCCTCGGCAGGCGAATCCGTTCGCCGGCTCGGCTGCCTTGCCTGCTACAGGATGAGAGCCTTGTCGAGACCCGTGTCGCGACGGTACGGCGTGGCACGCCGTCGCGACAGGATGGCGGTTCAGAGCGGCTGGAGCGGCTGGCCGTCATAAGCGAAGGGGCTGTCGAAGCCGCGCAGCGTCGGCAAGGCACGGTCCTTGTCCGAAAGGATCGCTTCCGCCCCCGGCGGCAGCGGCCAGTCGATGCCGATATCGGGGTCGTTCCAGGCGATGCCGCCATCGCAATGAGGGGCATAGACATCCGACACCTTGTAGGCGACCTCGACGTCCGGCTCCAGGGTGAGGAAGCCGTGGGCGAACCCCTCGGGAATGAAGAGTTGCTCGCCACCGGCGGCCGTCAGTTTGGTGGCGATGAACCGGCCATAGGTCGGCGAACCGCGCCGCACGTCGACGGCGTAGTCCATCACCGAGCCGCGCAGGCAGCGCACCAGCTTCGCCTGCGCATGCGGCGGGCGCTGGAAATGAAGACCACGTATCGTCCCGGCCAGGCTCGAATAGGACTGATTGTCCTGCACGAAACGCGCGGTGATCCCTGCTGCTGCGGCCGCGGCCTCGGAAAAGGTCTCGCAGAACCAACCGCGCGAATCCCCGAAACGACGCGGCTTCAGCAAGGTGACGATATTGGTAGGTTGTGGCGGCGGGCGTCTGGCCACCGATTCCGCTGACATGCTTTTTTAGTCCGTCTAGAAAGCTCCCCAATCGCTACTCATAGCATTTCGTTAGCCATGAGGGGAGCCGAACATTATCAGACTTTACAACCTTTTTAAGTGCAACATCGATCAAAGCGATTGGTTGTAGGCGCCGACTTCAGGGTGGGTACGCAGCACCCCGTCCACCAGCGCGAACATGTCGCGCATGCGCGCCTCAGAGACCGGGCTCTCCACCACCACGACCAGTTCCGGCTTGTTGGAGGAGGCGCGTACCAGCCCCCAGGAGCCGTCCTCCACGGTGACGCGCACGCCGTTCACGGTGACGAGATCGCGGATCTTCTGCCCGTCAATGGTGTCGCCGCGCGCCTGCATCGCCTCGAAATGCTTCACCACCGCGTTCACCACGCCGTATTTGGTCTCGTCGGCGCAGTGCGGCGACATGGTCGGCGAGGACCAGGTTTTCGGCAGGGCGTCCTTGAGATCGGCGAGCGAGCGGCCGGGATTGCGGTCGAGCATGTCTAGGATGGCGATGGCGGAGACGAGGCCGTCATCATAGCCGCGCCCGATCGGCGTGTTGAAGAAGTAGTGGCCGGACTTCTCGAAACCGACCAGCGCGCCGCTCTCGTTCACCCGGCGCTTCATATAGGAATGGCCGGTCTTCCAGTAGTCCGCCTTCGCCCCGTTGGCGATCAGTACCGGGTCGGTGATGAACAGCCCGGTCGATTTCACGTCGACCACGAAGGTGGCACCGGGATGCAGCGCCGAGAGATCGCGCGCCAGCATCACCCCGACCTTGTCGGCGAAGATCTCCTCGCCATGATTGTCGACCACGCCGCAGCGGTCGCCGTCGCCGTCGAAGCCGAGCCCGACATCGGCGCCGGAGGCCAGCACCGCGTCGCGCATGGCGTGCAGCATTTCGAGGTCTTCCGGATTCGGATTGTATTTCGGGAAGGTGAAGTCGAGCTCGCAGTCGAGCGGCACCACCTCGACGCCCAGCGTCTCCAGGATGCGCGGGGCGAAGGCGCCGGCGGTGCCGTTGCCGCAGGCCACCACCGCCTTGATCGGGTTCTTGAGCTTGGGCCGGTCGGTGAGGTCCCTGATGTAGATCTCGGGGAAGTCCGGCACGTAGCGATAGCTGCCGCCATCGCGGGCGATGCCGGCGCCGGAGAGCACGATCTGCTTCAGCCGGGCCATCTCGCCGGGCCCGAAGGTGAGCGGGCGGTTCACGCCCATCTTCACCCCGGTCCAGCCATTGTCGTTATGCGAGGCAGTGACCATGGCGACGCAGGGCACCTCGAGCGCAAATTGCGCGAAATAGGCCATGGGCGACAGCGCGAGGCCGATGTCGTGCACCCTGATGCCGGCCGCCATCAGGCCGTTGGCCAGCGCGTGCTTGATCGATGCGGAATAGGCGCGAAAATCATGGCCAACGACGATCTCCGGCTGCACACCGCGTTCACGGATCAGCGTGCCGAGGCCGAGGCCGAGCGCCTGCACCCCCATGAGGTTGATTTCGCTGCCGAACAGCCATCGCGCATCATACTCGCGAAAGCCGGTGGGCTTCACCAGCGGTTGCGTCTCATAGGCATAGGTATTCGGCGCAAGCGCGGGCCGGGGCAGCGAGAACATCGCGGATCCTGTGGTCGGCAAGATGAGCGGCGATATGACCGGCAGGGTCGGGCAACGTCAATGACGTGGACGTTCGCGGCGGAGACCGGAGCCCGCGTGGGATCGTGAACGGATCCATCGCAGGAAGATGGTTGACATCCGCCCGGATCGATTATGTAATTCAACGGTTGGTTACTTAAGGCGACGCAGAGCGCCGTGAGATAACGATCAGGGAGATACGCCATGCCGTCCTCGCGACGTGAGGGTTATGCGCGCGCGCTCGTCAATTCCAGGTTCGTCAATTCTCCCTGGGTCCGGCCGCTCGCTTTGCTGGTGATGATCATCATCGGCTGGGACCTCGCCGTCCGGCTGTTCCAGATTCCGGCCTATCTGATCCCCACCCCGTGGGACGTGATCCAGGCCTTCCGCACCGAGGGCGACAAGCTGCTGATGGAGGCGGTGCCCACCACCATCGCCACCGTGGCGGGCTTCCTGCTCTCGGCGGCGATCGGCATCCCGCTCGCCATGTTGATCGCCGGTTCCAAGACGGTCGAATCCTATCTCTATCCGCTGCTGGTGTTCTCGCAATCGATCCCGAAGGTCGCCATCGCGCCGCTCTTCGTGGTGTGGTTCGGCTTCGGCATGATGCCGAAGGTGATCTCCGCCTTCCTGCTCGGGGTGTTTCCGGTCATCGTCGCCGGGGTGCAGGGCTTCAAGTCGGTCGATGGCGACATGCACGACCTTGCCCGCGCCATGAAGGCGACCCGGCTGCAGACCTTCGCCATGATAGGCCTGCCGCATGCCATGCCGGCGATCTTCGCCGGGCTCAAGGTCTCGGTGACGCTTGCCGTGGTGGGCGCCGTGGTCGGTGAATTCGTCGGCTCCAATTCCGGCATCGGCTATGTGCTGCAGCGCTCCATCGGCAATTTCGAGCTCCCGACCATGTTCGCGGCGCTCATCATTCTCGCCCTGATCGGCGTCATCCTGTTCTGGGTCGTCGATCTGTTGGAGCGCTTCATGGTGCCCTGGCATGCGAGCCAGCGGCACGAGGTCCTGGTGACGACCTGACAGCGGCGTCCTGAAGCGAACGATCTGAAAGCCTACGGGGACAAGGCCCTCGCAGAAGGGTTCCCCGTCTCACGACACATCCAAGGGAGGACGTGCACATGGTGTTTAGCTACCCGACATCCCGACGTTCCACGCTGCGAGGGGGCCTGAAAGCCGCGCTCGTGGCCGCAGCGGCTCTCCTGCCGCTGGCCCTGCCGCTGGCCCCGGCACACGCCGCCGACAAGGTGACGCTGATGCTGAACTGGTACGTGTATGGCGAGCACGCCCCATTCTTTTACGGCAAGGCGAAGGGCTTCTACGCGGCCGAGGGCATCGATCTCGACATCCAGGAAGGCCGCGGCTCGGCGGTGACCATCCAGGCGGTGGCCGCCGGCACGGTGGACTTCGCCTATGCCGACGTGCCGACCATGATCCGCGCCGCCGTGAAGGGGGCTCCGGTGACGACGGTCGGCGTCGCGCTGCAGACCAGCCCGATGTCGGTGATGGGCTTCACCGACAAGAACATCCGCAAGCCGGAAGACATCAAGGGCAAGATCGTCGCCACCACGCCCGGCGATTCCATGTCGCAGATCTGGCCGTTGTTCCTGAAGCAGACCGGCCTTTCCGAGCGCGATTTCCAGACCGTTTCGGGCGACGGGCAGACGAAGCTGAACGCGGTGATCAACGGCCAGGCCGACCTGCTCCTCGGCTACTCCATGGACCAGTCCATGAAGATCAAGGACGCCACCGGCAAGGACGTCCACCCGATCATGTTCGCCGACTACGGCATCCACCTGATTTCGTCGGGTGTCATCGTCAACAAAGACTTCCTGGCGAAGAACCCCGATCTTGTGCGCCGCTTCATGGCTGCGACGACCAAGAGCTTCGAGGAAGCTGAGAAGAACCCTGAAGGCGCGACCGACGCCGTGCTCGCCGCCCTGCCGAAGGCCGGCCAGCGTGCGACGCTGCTGGAAGGCTTCCAGCGCACCATCCCGCTCTACCGCACCGCCGAGACCAAGACTCGCCGGCCGTTCCAGGTCACCGACGCCAATATGAAGGAGTCGGTGGAGCTTCTGGTCGAATATGGCGGCGTCGCCGCTTCGGCCAAGGACAACCCCAAGGCCTTCTATACCCGCGACTATCTCCCCGCCGATCCGAGCAATTGAGGAGGACGGCATGTCGTCGTTGCCCCTGCGCGTCGTCGCCCGCGAAGAAGCCCGCGAAGAGGCTCCGGCGGCACGCCAACGCCTCATCGAAATCCGCGGCCTGACCAAGACCTACCGGACACGCGACGGCGACGTGCCCTCCCTTCGGCCGATCGATCTCGACATCCACGACGGCGAGTTCGTCGCCGTCGTGGGCCCCTCCGGCTGCGGCAAGTCCACGCTGCTGAAGCTGGTAGCGGGGCTCATCCCGCCCTCGCAGGGCGAGATCGTCATCGACGGCAAGACGGTGGTGGAGCCGCCGGACGATGTCGGTATCGTGTTCCAGAGCCCGGTGCTGCTCGCCTGGCGGACGGTGCTGAAGAACATCATGCTCCCCGTCGAGGTGCGCCGGCTTGACCGCGCCAGCCATCTCGAACGGGCGAAGAAGCTGATCGCCACCGCCGGGCTCACCGGCTTCGAAAACAAGTACCCGTGGCAGCTCTCCGGCGGCATGCAGCAGCGCGCCTCGATCTGCCGGGCGCTGGTCCACGATCCCAAGATCGTACTGATGGACGAGCCGTTCGGCGCGCTCGACGCCATGACGCGCGAGCGCATGAACCTCGAATTGCAGCGCATCCATTTCGAGACCGGCAAGACCATCCTGCTCATCACCCATTCCATTCCCGAGGCGGTGTTCCTCGCCGACCGGGTGGTGGTGATGAGCGAACGGCCGGGTTCGGTGGCGGCGATCTACGATGTCGACCTGCCACGTCCGCGCCGGCTGGAGATGATGGGCGACGCCGCCTTTGCCGCGCTGGCACGGCAGGTGCGCAGCCATTTCTACGCGCAAGGTCAATTGGACTGAACCGATGGCGCCCCGCTTCACCATAGCCCGCATTGATGCCTTCGAGCGCATGATGCCCTTCGCCCATCCATTCCGCTTCGGCGCAGTGGCGGTGGAGGCGGCGGCGCAGGCCTTCGTCCGGGCGGTGATCGATCTGCCGGGCGTCGGCCGGGTCAAGGGCGCCTCCGCCGAGATGATGATGCCGAAATGGTTCGATAAGGACCCGGCCAAGTCGCCGGCCCGGACCATCGATGATCTGCGCGCCAGCCTCCTCGCTGCCGCCGGGCATTTCACCGGGCGGGGCGAGGCCGACACCGCCTTCGGCCACCACGCCGCCGCGCTCGCCCGCCAGACGCAATGGGCGGACGGGGAGGGCATCGCCCGCCTCGCGGGAAACTTCGGCGTCGCGCTCATCGACAAGGCGGTGCTCGACGCCCTGCTCTCCAGCCTCGGCATCGGCCTCGCCGAGGGTCTGCGCACCAACGCGCCCGGCCTCGACGCCCGTCTCACGCCAGACCTCGACGCTGCAGAGATCGCGGACTTCCTCGCCGGCCTCACCCCCTCCGGCGAGGTGGCACTGCGCCACACGGTCGGCCTCGCCGACGCCATCGAAGGCCCGGGCAGCCTCGCGGAGGAGATCGCGGCGGCGCCACTGCGCTATTTCAAGATCAAGATCGGCGGCGATGTGACCGGCGACCTCGCGCGGCTGCGCGCCATCGCCGCGCTGCTCGACGCACGGGTGCCGGATTATGCGGCGAGCCTCGACGCGAACGAGCAATATGACCCGCCGCGCCTTGCCCTGCTGGCCGCGACGCTGCAGGACGATCCGGCGCTGGCGCGGTTCTTTAGCCGGCTCATTCACATCGAGCAGCCCTATGACCGGCGCACGACGTTCGAGATGCCGCTCGACGCGGCGGCGATCGGCGTGCCCGTCATCATCGACGAGGCGGAGGACAGCTACGACGCCTTTCCCCGCGCGGTGGCGCGGGGCTATCGCGGCGTGTCGTCGAAATCCTGCAAGGGCCTCTACAAGGCGGTGCTGAACGCCGCCCGCGTCGCCCGGCTGAACCGCCGGCACGGCGGCGGCTACCTCCTCACCGGCGAGGACCTCACCTGCCAGCCGGGCCTCGGCGTGCAGCAGGACACCGCGCTCGTCGCCGCGCTCGGCCTGACCCATGTCGAGCGCAACGGCCATCACTACGTCGCCGGCTTCGGTCCGGCGCCGGAGCACGAGGCGCAGGCCTTCGCCCGCGCCTTTCCCGAACTCTACCGCGTCGAGGCCGGCAAGGTCCGGCTCGACACCCGCACCGCCACCCTGCCCGCCGCCCGGCTTGTCGCCGGGCCGGGCTTCGCCGGCGGCGCCGCGCCCGACTGGGCCGCGCTGACGCCTCTCACCACGACATTCGCCTCACAGGAGATCTTCGCATGAGCGCGCGCGCCAAACGCCTCGGTATCGTCATGAACGGCATCACCGGCCGCATGGGCATGAACCAGCACCTCATCCGCTCGGTGGTGGCGATCCGCGCGCAGGGCGGCGTCACCCTCGCAGACGGCTCGAAGGTGCAACTCGACCCGATCCTGGTCGGCCGCAACGAGGAGAAGATCGCCGGCCTCGCGAAGCAGTACGGCATCGAAGGCTGGACCACCGACCTCGACGGCGCTTTGGCCGACCCGCAGAACGAGATTTTCTTCGACGCCGCCACCACCCAGATGCGCCCGGCGCTGCTGGAGAAGGCGATCCGCGCCGGCAAGCACGTCTATTGCGAGAAGCCGATCGCCACCAACCTCCCGGAGGCGCTGCGCATCTGCAAGCTCGCCGAGGAGGCCGGCGTGAAGAACGGCGCGGTGCAGGACAAGCTGTTCCTGCCCGGCCTGCAAAAGCTGCGGCTGCTGCGGGATTCGGGCTTCTTCGGCCGCATCCTCTCGGTGCGCGGCGAGTTCGGCTACTGGGTGTTCGAGGGCGACTGGGGCCAGCCGGCGCAGCGCCCGTCGTGGAACTACCGCGAACAGGATGGCGGCGGCATGATCCTCGACATGGTCTGCCACTGGCGCTACGTGCTCGACAACTGCTTCGGCGAGGTGAAGTCGGTGTCCTGCCTCGGCACCACCCATATTCCGAGCCGCGTCGACGAGACGGGCAAGGCCTACGAGGCCACCGCCGACGACGCCGCCTATGCCACCTTCGAATTGGAGGGCGGCGCCATCGCCCATATCAACATGTCCTGGGCGACCCGTGTCTATCGCGACGACCTCGTCACCTTCCAGGTCGACGGCACCCATGGCTCGGCGGTGGCCGGCCTGTCGGACTGCGTGATGCAGCCGCGCACCGCCACGCCGCGCCCGGTGTGGAACCCGGACGAGAAGCAGACCATGGACTTCTATTCCGACTGGCAGAAGGTGCCGGACAACCTCGTCTACGACAACGGCTTCAAGGTGCAGTGGGAGATGTTCGTCCGCCACATTGTGGAGGACGCGCCCTACAGGTACACGCTGCGCGAGGGCGCCAAGGGCGTGCAGCTCGTCGAATGCGCGCTGCAGAGCTGGCGCGAGCGCCGCTGGATCGACGTGCCGAGCCTCGAAGAATCCGAGCACGCCGTGCTCCGGGCCGCCGAGTGAGCGGGAGGCGGGACCAGACATGAACTCCCTCGACCGCACGCTCACCGCGCTCTCGCTCCGCCTGCCCGTGGCGGGCGGCGGGGTGGAGACCTTCCGCCTCTCGGCGCCGCGCGCTTTCCCGGACCGCCCGGCCGGCCCGATGAACCGCGTCGCCTTCTCGGCCGGCCATGTGGTGGCCGACCCGCTCGCCGACGTCGACCCATGGCTGACGGCGGCGGTCGACTGGGACCGCACCATCGCCTTCCGCGAGCATCTGTGGGGCCTCGGCCTCGGCGTCGCCGAGGCGATGGACACCGCCCAGCGCGGCATGGGGCTGGATTGGCCGACCTCGCTGGAACTGATCCGCCGCTCGGTCGAGGCCTCGAAGACGCGTTCCGAGCCCGGCCTCGTCTCGTCGGGCGCCGGCACCGACCATCTCGCCCCGGCCGACGCCAAAAGCCTCGACGACGTGATCCGCGCCTATGAGGAGCAGGTCGCCGCCGTCGAGGGCGTCGGCGGCCGCATCATCCTCATGGCCTCGCGGGCGCTGGCGAAGGTCGCGACCTCGCCGGAGGACTACATCCGCGTCTACGACCGCATCCTGTCGCAGGTGGCCGAGCCGGTGATCATCCACTGGCTGGGCGAGATGTTCGACCCGGCGCTGGCGGGCTATTGGGGCCACGCCGATCCCGACCGCGCCATGGATACGGCGGTGGCCGTCATCAACGCCCATGCGGCGAAGGTCGACGGTGTGAAGATCTCGCTGCTCGACAAGGACAAGGAGATCGCCATGCGCCGGCGTCTCGCGCCCGGCGTGCGCATGTATACCGGCGACGACTTCAACTATGCCGAGCTCATCGCCGGCGACGAGCAGGGCCATTCCGACGCGCTGCTCGGCATCTTCGACGCCATCGCCCCGGCGGCCTCGGCGGCCCTGGTGGCGCTGGCGGCCGGCGACCGCGCGAGTTTCGACGACATTTTGGAACCGACCGTGCCGCTGTCGCGGCACATCTTCCGGGCGCCGACCCGCTTCTACAAGACCGGCGTGGTGTTCATGGCCTATCTCGCCGGCCATCAGGACCATTTCACCATGGTGGGCGGGCAGGAGAGCACCCGCTCGACGCTGCATCTCGCCGAGCTATTCCGCCTCGCCGACCGCGCCGGCCTGCTCGCCGATCCGGACTTCGCTGCGGCACGGATGCGGGCGGTGCTGGCGGTGCGCGGCGTCGAGGGGTGAGGGATCAGCCATGGGTCAACACACCTCTCCCGCCACGACCGCCCCCCTGCTGCGCGATTTCTCGGCGGATCACCGGCAGCTCTCCATCAACACCGCGACGGTGCGCCGGCAGGGCGATCTCCTCGCCATCATCGACGCCTGCGCCCGCGCCGAAATCCCCGCCATCTCGCCCTGGCGCGACCAGGTGGCGAGCGTCGGGCTCGACCGGGCGGTGAAAGCGGTGCGCGCGGCCGGGCTGAAGTTGTCCGGCTATTGCCGGGGCGGCATGTTCCCCGCCGATTTCGCTCGCCTCGCCGAGGTGGCCGACGACAATCGCCGCGCCGTCGACGAGGCTGCCGCGCTCGACGCGTCCTGCCTGGTGCTGGTGGTGGGCGGCCTGCCGCAGTTCTCCCGCCCCGGCTCGGCGCCCTCGAAGGACCTCGCCGGCGCCCGCGCCATGGTGGAGGACGGCATCGGCGCGCTGCTGGAGTACGCGGGCAAGGTCGGCATGCCGCTCGCCATCGAGCCGCTGCACCCGATGTACGCCGCCGACCGCGCCTGCGTGAACACCACCGGGCAGGCGCTCGACATCTGCGACACGCTCGATCCCGCCCGCACCGGCGCGCTCGGCGTGGCGCTGGACGTGTTCCACGTCTGGTGGGACCCGGAGCTTGCCGCGCAGATCGCCCGCTGCGGGAGGGAGCGGCTGCTTGCCTACCACGTCTGCGACTGGCTGGTGCCGATGGCCGACATGCTGAACGACCGCGGCATGATGGGCGACGGTGTGATCGATCTGAAGGGCATCCGGGCGCAGGTCGAGGCGGTCGGCTATGACGGCTTCAGCGAGGTGGAGATCTTCTCCGAGCGCTGGTGGAGCCTGCCGATGGAGGAGGTACTGTCAACCTGTATCGCCCGTCACCGCGCCGTCGTATAGGAAGGCCGAGGGACCTTGCCATGTGGGAACGGCAGGGCAAGGGCGTGAGCGAAATGGCCGGTAGCAAGCTTCGTCCCGTCGGGGACGGGACAGTGGAAACACCGCCGCGCGAGGTGCGCGCGCGCGATCCCGAGCGTACCCGCGCCAGCATTCTCGCCGCCGCCACGGTAGAATTCTCTGCCCGCGGCTTTGCCGGCGCCGGCATCGATGCCATCGCCTCGCGCTCCGGCGCCAATCGGCGGATGATCTATCATTATTTCGGCTCCAAGCGCGGCCTTTGGCTGGCGGTGCTGGAAGCCGCCTATGAGCGCGCCCGCATGTCCGAGGTGGCGCTGCATCTCGACGAATTGGCGCCGGAGGCGGCGATGCGGGCGCTGGTAACGTTCACCTTCGATTCCTTCATCGGTGATCGCACCTTCATCAATCTCCTGAACAGCGAGAACCTGCACCAGGCACGGCACCTGAAGGAATCCGCGCGGGTGAAGGGGCTGCATTCGCCGCTGATCGGCCTGTTGCAGGGCATTCTCGATCGCGGCATCGCCGCCGGCGTGTTCCGCTCCGGCGTCGATCCGGCCCAGCTATGGATTTCCATCGCCGGCCTGTCCTATTTCTACTTCTCGAACCAGTTCACCCTGTCAGTGATTCTCGACCGCAATCTGCAGAGCAAGGCCGAGCTCGACGAGCGCCGCGCCCATGTCGCGGATCTCATCGTGCATTCTCTCCTCGCGTGAGCGGCAGCGGCGCGGCGAATCGGCGGGCGCCGACGACGCACAGGATCACCGCGAGGGTGGAGGCGAGCATTTGCGGGGTCACCGCTTCGCCCAGCAGGGTGGCGGCGAGGGCGAGGCCGAAAAACGGTTGCAGCAACTGCAATTGGCCAACGGCGGCAATGCCACCCTGGGCAAGCCCGCGATACCAGAACACGAAGCCGATCAGCATGCTGAACAGCGAGACATAAGCGAGGCCGGCCCAGGCCGGGGCCTCCACCGCGGCAAAGGAGGCTGGCATAAGCAGGAGCGCTGCAACCGCCGTCACGGGCAGCGACAATACCAGCGCCCATGAGATGACCTGCCAGCCACCGAGGCGACGCGAAAGCCGCGCGCCTTCCGCATAGCCGAGACCGCAGACGATGATGGCGGCGAGCATCAGCGCGTCGCCGATCGGCGCCGCGGCAAGGCCCTGGCTGAGCGCGAAGCCAACCACCAGTAGGCTGCCGAGCCCGGAAAACAGCCAGAAGGCCGCCCGCGGCCGTTCGCCGCCCCTGAGCACGCCGAACAGGGCCGTCGCCATCGGCAGCAGGCCGATGAACACCATCGAATGCGCCGAGGTGACGTAGCGTAGCGCCAGCGCGGTGAGCAGCGGGAAGCCGATCACGACGCCCAAGGAGACGATGGCGAGCGGCACGAGATCGCTTCGTCGCGGCCGGGCCTGCCGGAAGGCGATCAGCATGGCCAGCCCGAGCAGGCCGGCAATGGCGGCGCGGGCGACGGTGAGAAACACCGGATCGAAATCGGCCACCGCCACGCGCGTCGCCGGCAGCGAGCCGCTGAAGATCAGCACGCCGACCAGCCCGTTGATCCACCCCGTCGTCGTCCGGCCCATCTTCCGCTCCTCGACAATCCCGAGGCTTATGGCGTGCAGCCGCTGGCATCGCCAGACACGGTGCCATACAGTTTGTTCAAACTGTTATGGATGCAATTGCCGTACGGATGGGGTTGTGAAACACGCCGTGGAGCCATCGGGCACGCGTCTCGAAGCGGTCATGGAACTGATCCGCAGCCGGATCGCCGGGCGGAGCCTGACCGCGGGCGATCGGCTGCCCTCGATCAGATCGCTGGCGGGAAGCCTGCAATTGTCGGCTTCCACCATCGTGGAGGCTTATGAGCGGCTGGTGGCGGAGGGCGTGATCGTCTCGCGTCCCGGTTCCGGTTTTTATGTCGCGGGCCCGCTGGCACCGTTGTCCATGGCCGAGATCGGGCCGAAACTCGACCGTGCCGTCGACCCGTTCTGGGTCTCGCGCCAGTCGCTGGCGGCGGAGGGGGCGGTTCTCAAGCCGGGTTGCGGCTGGCTGCCGGCGGACTGGATGCCGCAGGCGGGGTTGCGCCGGGCACTCCGGCATCTCGCGCGCGCTGATGATGCCGATCTTGCCGATTACGGCACGCCGCTCGGCCTGCCGCCGCTGCGCCATCTGCTCGCGCGCCGCATGGCCGAGCGCGGCATCGATGCCGCGCCGGAGCGCATATTGCTCACCGAATCCGGTACGCAGGCGATCGATCTGCTGTGTCGGTTGCTGATCGAGCCGGGCGATGCCGTGCTGGTCGACGACCCCTGCTACTTCAATTTTCATGCGCTTTTGCGGGCGCATCGGGCGCGGATCGTCGGAGTGCCCTATACGCCGCACGGGCCGGATGTGGAGCGCTTCGGTGCCGCGCTGGCTGAGCACCGGCCGCGCCTCTACATCACCAATTCCGCGCTGCACAACCCTACCGGCGCGGTGCTGTCGCCGGTCGTGGCCCACCGCATCCTCAAACTCGCGGACCAGGCGGCCCTTACCATCGTCGAGGACGATATCTTTGCCGATTTCGAGCATGCGCCGGCGTCCCGGCTTGCCGCTTTCGACGGGCTGGAGCGGGTCGTGCACATTGGCAGCTTCTCAAAGACCCTGTCGGCCTCGGTGCGCTGTGGTTTCATCGCCGCGCGAAGGGAGTGGATCGACGCGCTGGTCGATCTGAAGATCGCCACCAGCTTCGGCGGTGGTCGGCTGGGAGCGGAACTCGTCTACGGCGTGCTGCGCGATGGCGGCTATCGAAAACATATGGATGGCCTGCGCCAGCGGCTGGCGCGGGTCAGGACGGAGGTCGGGGCGCGGCTGAAGCAGCTTGGCATCCTTCCCTGGGTGGAGCCGCAGGCCGGCATGTTCCTCTGGTGTCGTCTGCCCGATGACCTCGATGCCGCCGAGATTGCGCGGGAGGCATTGAGCCTGGACGTCGTGCTCGCGCCCGGCAATGTGTTCAGCCTGTCGCAGTCGGCGCGTGGCTTCATGCGATTCAACGCCGCGCAATCCTTGGACGACCGGCTGTTCGAGGTGTTGCGAACGGTGATGCACCGGTAGCGGGCAAGGCCGCTCCCTCCGTTTCGTCATTGGCCGCTTCGCGACCGAGGCGCGAGGCCGCTGCCGGGCCGGGCCGGGCCGGGCCGGGCTGGCGCTGCCTCTGGTTCGGCGGTAATGTCGCGCAGACATTTCTACAAATGCATGGGTCTACGGAGCGCGACATGGCGAAGAGCCAGCCGAGCCTGCCCTGGCTGCGAGGATTCCGGGAGGGAGCCGGGCCGCGCTATCTCCAGATTGTCGCGATGATCGAGGAAGCGGTGCGCGCCGGCGCGCTGCGGCCTGGGGCACGGCTGCCGCCCCAGCGCGATCTGGCCGTGCGGCTCGGCGTCGATCTTACCACGGTGACGCGCGCCTATACCGAGGCGCGTCATCGCGGTCTTGTCGACGCGATGACCGGGCGTGGCTCCTTCATCGCCGCCCGGCCGGAGGCCTCGGCCTTCCTGCTCGATCTGTCGATGAACATTCCGCCCCCGCCCAAGGGCGTGCGACTTGCCGACAAGCTTCAGGAAGGGCTCGCCGAGGTGCTGCGGCGTTCCGATGTGGACCTGCTGATGAGCTATCATATCGGCGCCGGCTCGCTGGCCGACCGTTCGGCTGGCGGCCTGTGGCTGGAGCTGCTGCTCGGTGCCGTCGATCCGCAGCGCCTGATCGTCACACCCGGGGCGCAGCCGGCGCTTGCGGCGCTGCTCGGCCTGCTCGCCCGACCGGGCGAGGCGGTGGCGGCGGACAGGCTCACCTATCCCGGCCTGCGCGCGGCGGCCCGCCAGCAAGGGCTGCGGTTGCAAGCGGTGGAGGGCGATTCGGAAGGCATGCGGCCGGAGGCGCTGGAGGCGGCGCTCGCCGCCAGCGGCGCCCGGCTGCTCTATCTCACGCCGACCATCCACAACCCGACTGCCGTTACGCTCTCCGCCGCCCGGCGGGAGGCCATCGTGCGGATCGCCCGGCAGCGGGACATCCAGATCATCGAGGACGACCCCTATGCCCGCCTTGCGGGGGATGCGCCGACGCCGGTCGCCGCTCTGGCGCCGGAGCGGAGCTTCTACATCGCGACGTTGTCGAAGACCTTGACGCCCGGCCTGCGCACGGCCTTCGTGGTCGCGCCGTCCGTGCGGCAAAGCGAGGCGCTGGTGGCGGCGTTGCGCGGGCTGATCCTGATGCCCTCGCCGCTGATGACGGCCCTGGCCATGCACTGGATCCGCCTCGGCGTCGCGGAGGAACTGCTCGAGGGCGTCCGCCGCGAGGCGGCCGACCGCCAGCGCGCGGCGGCGGAAATCCTGCCCGCCACGGGGCAGGCCCATCCTCATGGATTGCATGTCTGGCTGCCGCTGCCACCCCACTGGGACCGCCACCGGCTCATCGAGGCGGCGCGGCTGGAGGGACTGGGCGTCACCCCGTCGGATGCCTTTTGCATCGAGGGCAGGGCGCCGGACGCGGTGCGCGTGTCGCTCGGCGGCATTCCCGATCGCGCCCGGCTATTGGCTGCGCTGCGCACGCTCGCCGACATCCTAGCCGACCGGCATGTGAGCGATGCCGCGGTGGTGTAGCGCGTGGCGCCTCAGGCGGCCGGCTTGGTTTCCGGGGATGTGACGAGGCGTCCTTCTTCCGCCTTGTAGAAATACTGCGCGGCCACCAGCCAGCCCTTGAGCGGGCGCAATGGCGGGATGCAGGTGAGCAATATCAGCGGCAGGCTGGTGGCGAGATGCACCCACCAGGCCGGCGAATAGGCGATCTCGAGCCACAGGCCGAAGATCACCGCCGGCACGCACAGGAACATCATCACGAAGAAGGCCGGCCCGTCCGCGGGATCGGCATAGGAATAATCGAGGCCGCAGACCTCGCAGCGCGGCTTGAGCTTCAGGAAGCCCTCGAACAGATGGCCTTGCCCGCAACGCGGACAGAGCCCGTGCACCCCGGTCCTGAATGGCGACAAAGGCGGCCACTGTGCGTTGGACATGACGCTCTCCCTCCGACGTTGAGCATCAGATAAGAACGTATGCCTACAATGTCAATATTGTATGTGTTCATATTGCCGTTCGGCTTGTTTCCGCGAAGCCTGCGGCAAAGGTCTCGGCGATGGCGAGGATCGCCGCATGCACCGGGCCGGAGGTGATGGTGGGGATCACCGAGGCATCGACGACGTGCAGTCCCTCGAAGCCCCGCAGCTTCAGGTCGGCATCGAGCACGCTGGCCTCATCCGCCCCCATGCGGCAGGTACCGACAGGATGGTGGTGAGTGATGACCGCGCGGGCGAGAAAGGCGTCGATCGCCGCGTCGTCGCGAACATCGATGCCGGGCAGGATTTCTTCCGCCCGCCATTCATCGAGCGCGGCGCCGTGGCCGATCTCGCGCGCGAGTTCGAGCGCCCGCCGGGCGAGGCGGCGGTCGTGCTCGGTCGAGAGATAGGCGGGATCAATGCGCGGCGGCGAATCGAGGTACGGCCCGCTCACGGTGAGGCGGCCACGGCTGGTCGGGTGGGTGACGCCGGACAGGATTGTGTAGGCCGAGCCATAGGGCGGCGGCGCGAAGCACTCCGAGACGGTCGGTGCCGCCACGCAGCCGAGCACAACGTCCGGCGGGCCGTCCGGCCGCGTCGGATCCTCGGCATCGAGATACATCAGCGATTCCGAGTGCTGCAGCCGGGAGGGAGGCACCGGCCGGCGGGCGCGATAGACATTGCCGGCGGTAAGCAGGTGATCGTGCAGATTGCCGCCGACCTCGGCCCGGTCGGCGAGGCAGGTGATGCCCGCGGCCTTGAGCTGTTCCGCCGGTCCGATGCCCGAGCGCATCAGCAGCAGCGGCGAGGCCACCGCTCCGGCACAGAGGCAGAGGCGTTCGGCGGAGAGAGTTTGCGGCTGTCCGTCGATCTCCGCCAGCACGCCGGTCACCTGGTCGCCGTCGATGATCAGCCGATGCACCCGTACCCCGGTGAGCAGCTCCAGATTGGGACGGGCGAGAGCCGGCGCCAGATAGGCGTCGGCGGCGCTGACCCGTCTGCCGTCGCGGATGGTAAGCGCGTTCGGCGCCACGCCGTTGAGCGGGCCGGAATTGTGGTCGCCGATGGCGGGTATGCCGCGCTCGACACCGGCCGCCATATAGGCGCGCACCACCGGGCTCAGCTCTTCGTCCGGTAGATGGACGGTCAGCGGTCCATCGGCGCCGTGCAGGGGGCTGGCCCCTTTGGAATAGCTTTCGCTGCGGCGGAAGCCTGGGAGCAATCCCTCATAGGACCAGCGTGCATCGCCGGTCGCCTCGGCCCAGGGCGCGAAATCGGCGGCGTGGCCGCGCACATGCGCCATGGCGTGCAGGCAACTGGAGCCGCCGACGATTCGCCCCCGCGGCCAAGGATGCACGCGCCCCGCCGTTCCCGGCTGCGGCACCGTGCGATAGGCCCAGTCATAGGCGCGATCCTGCAGGCTCGGCCATTTCTGTGGAATGGCGATGTCGGGATCGCGCGGGTGATCGCCGGCCTCGAGCACTCCCACCTTGAGATCGGGATTTTCCGAAAGGCGGGCGGCCAGAACGCAGCCGGCCGAGCCGGCGCCGATGATCAGCACATCGAAAGACTTCATCGCAGGCATCTCCGCGAGGCATCGGGCAAAGGAAGGGAGGCACCGCGGGCGAGGCGCCCGCGGATGTCGGTCGGCATGGGATCGGCCAGAGCGGCGAGGAGCGGAAAGCGGTGCCTAGGGCGGCCCGCCGGGCGCGAGCCGGCCGGTGATCTTCTGCTGCAGGGTGGCGAGGTGCTGCCACATGTTGCGCTCGGCGGCTTCCGGATCGCGGGCGGCGATCGCTTCGGCGATCTGCCGGTGCTCAGCATCGCGTAGCTTCACGCGCTCGGGCAGCAAAGTGGCGTCGCTGTCGGTGAAGCGCAGCCGCCCATCGCTGGCGACCCGGTGCAGCAGCACATAGAGCTCGGAGGCGAGCGCGTTGCGCGCCCCCGCCGCAATGGCCTTGTGGAACACCATGTCGGCGGCGATCGGATCGGCATCCGGGTCGGTGGTCGCCGCGCGCAGGATGCGGTCGATCTCGACCGGGCTTGCCCGCAACGCTGCGAGCCGCGCCAGCGCCGGCTCCAGCATCAGGCGCAGCTCCATCACCTCGAGCGGATTGGTGGAGTTGATCAGGCTGCGGCTGCTGTCGAGGCTGGAGGATGTCGAGGCGCGCCGGCCGGCGCGGGCCGGCTCCAGCTCGCCGCGGGCGCGCAACACGCCGAGCGCCCGCCGCAGCGTATGGCGCTTGACGTTCAGCTCCTCGGCGACGGCGCGCTCCGGTGGCATGCTGCCGGTGCGGGCGACGATGCCACGGATCGCTTCCACCAGTTCGCCGATCCCGCCGGGCTCGCGCCCGTCCGCATCGGCACGGTTCTCGGTCTCGGATGTCCTGCGCCCTTTGCGCCCGGTCTTGTCCGCTATCGCGTCCATCGAGGTTACATCCGTTCTCGTGTTTGGGGCGCCGGCCACGCAGAAGTCCCTTGATTGCGTGGCGGTGGCAGCTCCCACCGCCAATTGTAGGGTTGGGGCCGCCCAGTTACAATATTGGTTGCCATCTGGTCGAGACCCAAGGGGACTCTTTCGGTGCGTTGCCCTCGTGAAGAACGCCCATGAAGGACGGCTCGATACCCTCCGGAGTACCGATAAACCTTGAGGAAATCGTCGATCCTGCGCGGCCCTCGCTCAGCTGCGAACATGGTTGCTCCGGACGCCGCTTGGTGCCAATGTTGAACCATTAAGGCAAATTCGGTCGATTTTTTGGTTGGGTCTCGCATCCGCCGCTCGGCCGGATGGCCTAGGGTTCCGCCAACGATCCAGAGCGAAATCATGCGTTACGCCCCGTCCGATCTGCCGGTCTTCACCCTGACGACCGGTCCCGTCGACGCCTACCCCGCCGTGCTGCGCAGCCTCGCCGCCACGGTGCTCTATGACTACGATCCCGTGTTTCAGGCGACCTATCAGCGGGTTGCCCAAAAGCTCGCGACGGTGGTGAAGGCCGAGACCATGCCGGTCATTCTCCATGGCGAGCCGGTGCTCGGTCTGGAGGCCGCCGCGGCCTCGCTGCTCGGGCCCGGAGACGTGATGCTCAACCTGGTTTCCGGCGTCTATTCCAAGGGCTTCGAGGGCTGGGCGGCACGCTCGGGAGCCGAGATCGTCGAGCTGGCGGTGCCGTATGATCGGGTGATCGATCCGGCCGAGGTCGCCCGCGTGCTGGCCGCGCGGCCGGACATCACCGTCGTCGCGGCCTGCCACCACGACACGCCGTCCGGCACCGTCAATCCGGTCGCCGAGATCGGCGCGGTGGTGAGGCGGCACGGGGCGCTGTTCCTGGTCGATGCGGTGTCGTCCTTCGGCGGCATGCCGGTCGATGCCGAATCGGCCGCCATCGATCTGCTCGTCACCGGCCCCAACAAATGCCTGGGCTGCCCGCCCGGCCTGTCCATCCTCGGTGTATCGAATCGCGCCTGGGCGAAGATGAAGGCGAACCTCCAGGCTCCCCGCGCGTCGATCCTGTCGATCCTCGACTGGCAGGACGCCTGGCGCGCCGACCGGCCGTTCCCCTTCACGCCCTCGATTGCGGAGATCAACGGCCTGGAGGCCGCCATCGACCTTTATCTCGCCGAGGGGCCGTCGAAGGTCTGGGCGCGCCACGCGCTCACCGCCGCGGCCTGCCGGGCCGGGCTCAAGGCGATGGGGCTGGCCATCTGGCCGGCGGAGGAGGCATTCGCCTCGCCCACCTGCACGGCCGTGCGCACGCCGGAAGGCATCGACGAGGCACAGCTCCGGGCGGAGATTCGCGCGCGCTATGGCGTGGTGCTGTCCTCCGGTCGCGGCGAGACGCACGGCAAGCTCACCCGCATCGGCCATATGGGGCCGACCGCCCAGCCGCTCCATGCGATCGTGGCGCTGTCCGCTCTCGGCGGCGGACTGTCCGCCCTCGGCCATCGCGTCGATGTCGGCGCCGGCGTCGCCGCGGCGCTGGCGGTCATCGACGCAGGCTGAGCGGGCAAGGCGGGGCGCCGTCATCGCGCACCCCGCACATAATGGGTGCCGAGCGCCGGCGGCAGGCTGGCGCGGCGGCCGAACAGCACCAGCACCGTGAGCACCGCCGCGAAGGGGAGCATCTGGATGATGTCGGTCGGGATGCTCACCCCGGCGACCTGCAGGGCGGTGGTGGCCGACAGGCAGGCGCCGAACAGCAGCGCGCCGCACAGCACCCAGAGCGGACGGCCGCGCGCCTGCATGGCGAGCACGATGCCGATGAAACCGGCGCCGTTGGTCATGAACGGCACGAAGATGCCGGCGCCGACCTGTGACATGAAGGCACCGCCGATCCCGGCGAGGAAGCCGGTGGTGAGGACCGCCACGGTCCGCACCCGCACCACGTCGACGCCGGCCGCATCGAGCGCCGCCGGCTTGTCGCCGGCCGCCTGCAAGGCGAGGCCCAGCTGGGTACGGCGGAACACATAGGCCGTCACCGCCACCGCCAGTACCGCGAGATAGACGATGGGCGGACGGTCGAACAGCGCCGGCCCGATCACCGGGATCGAGGACAGGCCGGGGATCGCCAGCGTCTCCACCGCCGGCAGGCGCGGATAGCTCTGGGCGAACTGGAAATGATGCAGCAGCGCGGTGAGCCCTTCGGCGCCGAGCGTCAGCGCGATGCCGATGACGATCTGGCTGAGGCCCATGCGGATGCAGAACAGCGCCATCGGCGCCGCCACCATCATGCCCCCCACCCCGCCGCCGAGGAAGCCGAGCCACACCGAGCCGGTCGAATAGGCGACGAGGAAGCCGAGATAGGCGCCGAACAGCATCATGCCTTCGATGCCGATATTGAGTACGCCAGCCTTCTCGGAGATCTGCTCGCCGAGCCCGGCGAGCATCAGCGGGATGCCGGCGGTCAGCGCGCCGAGCACCAGGGAGGTGAGGAAGGCTTGCGTGAACAGAGCGGACATGGTGGCCTCCCTACTTGCCGGCCGCGCGGCGGCGCTGGTCGAGATATTCGGTGATGCCCAGCATGATCAGCAGGATCGCCACCACCACCAGCGTGAAGAAATTCGGCACGCCGGTGCGCCGGGCCGCGCTCTCGCCGCCGATCGACAGCACCGAGAACAGGAACACGAAGGCGATGGAGGCGAATCCGTTGAACCGCGCCAGGAACACCAGCGGCACCACGGTGAGGCTGTAGGCGGGATTCCAGTCGGCGCGCACATTGCCTTGCACGCCCATGATCTCGACCGCTCCCGCGAGCCCGGCCAGCGCCGCCGAGATGGCGAAGGTCGCAAGGGTGAGCAGCGGCACGTTGAGGCCGGCATGGATGGCCGCGCGCGGATTGGCGCCGACGATGCGCAGCTTCAGCCCGAAGGCGGTGCGGGTCATGACGAGATGCACCGCCACGATGGCGATGAGGCCGATGAGCAGCCCGCTCGACACCGTGGTATCGAACAGGCGCGGCAGCCGGTCGGCGACGACGAGGGTGCGGGTCTGCGGCACGGTGGTCGCCGGATCGCGGAAGAACAGCTTCACCAGCACATTGGCGAAGGAGACGCCGAGAAAGGTCATCATCAGCGTGGTGATGATCTCGTTGACGCCCTGATAGGCCTTGAGTAGCGCCGGCAGCAGCGACCACACCGCCCCGACCATCGCCCCGACCAGCAGGCCGATGAGCAGCACCATCCAGACCGGGAAATACGGCACCATCAGCGGCCCGAGCGCGGCGACCACCACCGCCGAGAGCAGGAACTGGCCGTCGCCGCCGAGGTTCCAGATGCCGGCCCGGAAGGCGACGATCAGCCCGGCGGCGATCAGCAGCAGCGGCCCCATCCGGGTCAGCGTCGCCTGCAGGCCATAGGGATTGATCAGCCCGCGATCGACCACATAGCCGTAATAGGCGATGGGGTCGACGCCGAGCGCCAGCAGCACGAGGCCGGACAGCACGATGGCGCCGAACACCGGGCCGAGCGCCATGGCGATGAGGCGGACGCGCTCGCGCCGGGCGCCGCTGCGCCGGGCGAGGAGGGCATCGCTGCCGATCTGGGTGGTTTCGCTCATGCCGTCACGCCGCTCATCAGTTCGCCGACCCGGTTGCGGGCATCGGCATCGTTGTCGACCACGCCGACGATCTGCCCGCGCGACATGACCGCGACGCGGTCGGACAGCTCGAGCACCTCTTCGAGGTCGGTGGAGATCAGGATCACCGCCAGGCCCTGCTCGGCCGCCTCGCGGATGCGCTGGCGGGTGGCGCGGATGTTCTGCACGTCGAGGCCGTAGGTCGGCTTGGCGAAGATCACCGCCCGCGCCGCGCCGGAGAGTTCGCGCGCCAGCAGCGCCTTCTGGATGTTGCCGCCGGAGAGCTTGCCGATGGCGGTCTCGATGCCGGGCGTGCGCACGTCGAATTCGCCGACCAGCCGCCTTGCATGCGCGGCGATGGCGTCAGGCTGCTCGATGCCCCGGCGCCAGAACGGCGCCTCGCCCACCTGCTTGAGCAGCAGGTTCAGCGAAATGGGGAAGGCGCCGACCGTGCCCTCGCCGAGCCGGTCGTCGGTGACGTAGCGCAGGCCGCGCGCGCGCCGCCCCCCGACATCCAGCCGCTCGATCCCCTCGCCGCCGAGGCGGATGGTGCCGGCCGCCAGTCGGCGCTGGCCGGCCAGTGCCTCGGCGAACTGCTTCTGGCCGTTGCCGTCGATGCCGGCGAGGCCGACGATCTCGCCCGGCGCGACCTCAAGGTCGATGCCGGCGACCGGCACCGCCGGATCGTCCACCGCCAGCCCGGCGATCTCCAGCAGCGGCGGACCGGCCGGGCGGGAACGGCGCGGGGCTTCGGCGACGGCGGCGCGGGCGGCGGTATCGCTGCCGAACATCAGGCGCACGATCTCGGCGGTGGCGGCGGCAGGGCCGAGCGCGGCGAGCCGCTCCGGCGCGATCTCGCCGACCTTGCGGCCGAGCCTGAGCACGGTGATGCGGTGGCCGAAGGCGAGCGCCTCGTTGAGCTTGTGGGTGATGAACACCACGGCGATGCCGAGCTTTGTCAGCCGGCCCATGAGCGCGCCGAGGTCTTCCGCTCCCTTGGGCGTCAGCATGGCGGTGGCCTCGTCGAGGATCAGCACGCGCGAGCCGCGCATCAGCGCCCGCACGATTTCCACCTGCTGCTGCTCGCCGAGCGAGAGCGAGCCGACCTTGGCATGCGGATCGAGGGTGACGCCGATATCGGCGCAGACGGCCGCCATTCTGGCGGCGACGCCGTCGCGGTCCGGCTGCGACCACCATTTGCCGCCGAGCGCCATATTGTCGACGACGCTGAGCGAGGGTACCAGCATGGAGTGCTGGAACACCGTGCCGATGCCGAGCTCCAGCGCCCGCGCCGGCGAGGCGATGCGCACTTCCCGCTCATCGATCAGCACGCCCCCCTCGTCGGGCAGCTGCAGGCCGGAGAGCATGCCGACCAGCGTCGACTTGCCGGCGCCGTTCTCGCCGAGCAGCACGTGGACTTCGCCGGGCCAGAGGTCGAAGGACACGCGTTCATTTGCCACCACGCCGGGAAAACGCTTGGTGACGTGATCGAGCGAGACGATCGGCCGTGGCTCGGCGTGCGGCGGGGGCGATGTGTGAATCTGGGTCATGGTCCGTTCCGGTTTCCCCTCGTCCCGGCGCTCCCGCCAGAATCGGCCTCATCCGATCCCGGCCGTGCCGACGGGCGAATGCGGCGACGGCCGGGTTCGCCGGCGGGAGAGGGGCCGCATCGACACCCGCCTCCCGAAGGAGGGGCGGGTGAGAGGACGTTCCACCGGAGAGTGCCGACCCGATCAGGCCGGCGCTCTCGCGGCGGTTCCGCGTCACTGCGGCAGCTGGGTGACCAGCTTGTGCACGCTGTCGGCGTCGTATTTCGCCGTCACCTTGATCTTGCCGGCGATGATGTCCTTCTTCAGCGCCTCAATCTGCGCCCAGACATCGTCGGGGACATGCTTGCTCTTGAGCAGCTCCACCGAGCCGTCCTTGAGGTTGATGTCGTAGTTGCGGCTGCCATATTTGTCGGCCTTGATATCGGCGATCATCGCCGCATAGACCGGCTCCAGGTTCCATACCACCGAGGAGAGCAGGTTGCCCTTGTCGATGGCGGTCTTGTCGCCGATCACGTCGATGAAATAGACCTTGCCGCCATTGGTGGCCTTGTTGGTCTCCACCGCCTGCAGCATGCCGAAGCTGGAGCCGTTGCCCTGGCCGAAGATGATGTCGGCGCCGGCGGCGATCAGCGCCTCGGTGACGCGCTTGCCGCCCGCCGCGTCGGAATAGGCCGCCGGGCCGATCACCGCGTAGCGGACATTGATGCCGGGCTTCTCGGCCTTGGCGCCCTCGGCGAAGGCGGCGGATTGCGAGTTCCACGACGGCGGCTCGCCCGAGACCACGATGCCGAGGGTGCCGGTCTTGCTCATCTTGGCGGCGAGGCGGCCGGCGAGATAGGCGCCCTCATGGCCGCTCGCGGTGTAGTCGGCCACCGCGCCCGCCTTCTTGGCGTCCGGCAGGTCGACGATGGCGACCGGCACCTTCATCTCGGCGCCGATCTCGGGCGCGGCGGTGTTGTAGCCGCTGGCATGGGCGATGATCAGGCCGGCGCCGTCCTGCGCCATTTCGCGCAGCGTCGGGCGCACGTCGCCATAGCCGAGATTGTCGGCGACGAGCACCTCGACGCCGGCCGCCTTGCCGGCCGCCTTGGCGGCGTCGATGCCCTGCTGGTTCCAGCCATAATCGGTGCCGGGTTCCGGGGTCAGGATGGCGATGGACTTGATCTCCGCCGCCTGCGCCATGGAAGCCGTGCCGAGAAGCAGGGCCAGTGCCATGCTCTGGAGAATATGTTTTCTCATGGAAGGTCCTCTTTGTAGCCCGTATGGAAATTTATGTTCCATGAACGGACAATTTATACTATCAGAACAAAGCTGAAGGTCGAGGTTTTGTAGAAATGAGTAGGAATTTTATTTCTTATTGTTTTTTGGTTTCTTTCTCTGCGGTGCCGGCGTTCGCGGAGGAGGCGGTTGTCGTCGAGCGGGGCGTGGAGGGGCTGGCCGCGGTGCCGTTTCAGGTCGCGAACCGTACCGACCGCTCCATTTCCTGCTCGGCCGCCATTGCGCATTGGTATTCGGCCGACATCGGCGTGGCGGAGCCGGGCGGCCGGCTCGAGGCCGGGCTGTGGTCTAAGCCCGCGACCGGCGAAGTGTTCTTGCTCAACGACAGGCAGGACCGCATGCCGGTGCAGCGCCTGTGGTGTGGTTATGCCGGGGCCGACGTCTCGACGCGCAGCGAGATCGGCCTCGTCCGCCGCGCCGGATCCGCCGAGCCGGCCCTCGACCTCGTCTGCCTGTCGGCAGGGCGCGCGCAGCCGCTGGACTGCCGCCGGCGCGGGAGCGACTGACCGGTCGGGTCGTGGTCCTGGTCCGGGGCTCGGCATGCCGACTTCTCCCGCGATGGCGCGCCGCGCCGTAATGTCCATTCAACTCAACCAAAAAGCCAGAACCAAAGATTTTGGTCAAGCGAATCGGTATCGGATACGGTCGGTTCTGATCGGTTGAAATGAGTGGGATATTTTATGGTGATCATTCTTGAGGCAGAACATTCGCGTTGAAACAAATGCAAAATCCATAATTTTCGTCGTTCTGATTTTGGGAATGGGTAATATTATTTCTTTTACCATGCAGAAGATCAAATTTTAGGCAGTGAAATGCCGCGTCGAAGGGGCTTGACCATTTCCGGCATTCAATGGTTGGATCGGCTCAGCCCGAGCCCGGCAGTGAAGCCATGCAAGCGGTCCGTCCGTGGCATGCCGCCTCGCCAATCGGCGCGGCCAGGATGCTCGAACATGCGTCCGGGAAGCGGGTTCTTCAGAGGAGAGCGGACGATGAACGCGCAGACGGCGAAGCGGGAACTCCAGGGAGAGCTTCCGGCGGGCCACAAGCTCAAGACCGGTGAGGAGTTCAAGGCCTCGCTCGACGACGGCCGCGCGCTGTGGGTCGGCGGCAAGCGCATCGCCAGGGTGTTCGACGATCCGGCGCTGTCGGCCGGCGTCGACCTGATCGCCTCGATGTTCGACGACCAGTTCAAGCCGGAATTCGCCGACGCCACCACCTATGTCGACGAGACCGGCGCGGTGGCGAGCCGGGCGTGGCAGGTGCCGCGCACCAAGGAAGACCTCGCCGATCGCCGCAAGATGATCGAGTACACCTCGCTCAAGACCGCCGGCACCTTCGGACGGCCGCCGGACCTTGCCCCGGCCATCGCGGTGGGGCTGCTCGCCTATCTGCCGACCTTCAAGGCCAAGAAGTCGCTGATCGAGGGCTGCTCGCCCGATTTCGCGGAGAATATCGAGGCCTATGTCGCCTATGGCCGCGACAACAACCTGACCGCCTCCGAGAGCCTCACCGGCCCGCAGAACGACCGCTCCAGCGCCAAGGGCGCGGAGGCCTCGCTGCTGAAGGTGAAGAGTGTCGAAAAGGGCGGCATCCGCGTCTCCGGCGCCAAGACGGTCGGCTCGATCTCGGCCCAGGCCAACGAGATCTTCTTCACCAATCTCGGCGGTATCCGCGAGACCCCGGCGGAAGCCTGCATCTGGGCCTCGGTGCCGATCAACGCCGACGGCATCAAGCTGATCTCGCGCGAGATGGTCTCGCATCCCGGCGCCGACCCGTTCGACCATCCGGTCGCCCGGCTCGGCGAGGAAGCCGACCAGCTCATCATCTTCGACAACGTCTTCGTGCCAACCGAGCGCATCTTCAACCTCGGCGACCCGACCGCCATGTCCTATTACGGGCCGGTCTGCGTGTTCGCGCACTGGCACGTGCTGACCCGCCTCACCGTGAAGGCGGAGCTGTTCGTCGGCGCCGGCCAGCTGGTGCTGGACGTGCTCGGCACCGCGCATATCCCGGCGGTGCAGGGCATGCTGGGCGAGATCATCCAATACGCCCAGACGCTGCGCGCCTTCGTCACCGCCGCCGAGGCGCTGGCCAGGCCCACCGAGGGCGAGGTGATGGCCCCGGATGTCGGCATGCTCACCGCCGGCCGGCTCTATTCCATCGAGCATTATCCGCGCATCATCCACATCCTGCAGGAGCTGTGCGGGCAGGGGCTGGTGATGCGCTTCGGCAAGGCGGCCTTCGACAACCCGGAGATCGGCCATCACCTGCACGATCTGCTGCCCGGCAAGGGCGTCAGCGCCGAGGTGAAGGAACTGCTGATGAACTTCATCTGGGACATGACGTCGTCGTCCCTCGCGGGGAGGGTGGCGCTTTTCGAGAACGTCAATGCCTCGCCGGCGCCGCGCCTGCGCGAGCGGCTCTACAACGAGGTGAAGCGCGACGCCTTCATCCAGCAGGTGAAGACGCTGGCCGGCATGCCCTGAGCCGTGGTGATCGGCGTTCCGGACCGCCCATGGCGGCGGTCCGGATCTTCTCGCGCGTGTGATTATTGACCGGAGGCCCGGTATGGCCCAGCACCCAGCCGACCCTTCGCTTCACCGTCCGGCCGATCCGGTCGAAGCCTTCTATGCCGCGTATAACCGCCATGACGCCGCGGACGCCGCGGCGCTCTATGCCGAGCATGGCTGGCACGAGGAGGCGCATAACCGCTCCCGCCGCGAGGGACGCGAGGCGCTGAAGCAGGGACTCGACCGCTTCTTCGGCTTCATCACCGACGCGCATTGGCAGTTGCGCGAACGGATCGACGCCGGTTCGAATGCGGCCGTCCTCTACACGCTGACCGGCCGGCTGGGCATCGACATCAAGGGCCGGCCGACCCGCGGGCTTTCCATCGAGCTCAAGGGCGCTCATGTCTTCGAGATCGCCGACGGCCTGATCCTCGGCACCCGCGACTATTGGGACCCGGCCGCCTTCCAGCGGCAGATCGACAAGGTGCCGGCATGACGACCGATCCCGCTGCGCCGCGCCATGCCGGCTTCGCCGAATATGAGGCGTATGACGCCACCGGTCTCGCGGCGCTGGTGCGCACCGGCGATGTGACGGCCGGCGAACTGCTCAATGCCGCGCTCTCGCGCGTCGCGATGCACGAGCCGCGCCTGCACGCGCTGGTGCATCGCTTCGAGGAGCGCGGGCGGCAGGCGATCGCGGAAGGATTGCCGGAGGGGCCGTTCACCGGCGTGCCGTTCCTGTTGAAGAACACCGGCTTCGAGATGGAGGGGACTCTCCTCTCCACCGGCTCGAACCTGTTCAGGGATGCGGTGTCGAGCCGCGATTCGACGCTGGTGGCGCGCTACAAGGCGGCCGGCCTCGTCATCATCGCCAAGACCAACACCCCGGAATTCGCGCTCAGCTTTACCACCGAGCCGGACGCCTTCGGCCCGACGCGCAATCCGTGGAAGCCTGAGCTGAGCCCCGGCGGCTCCTCGGGCGGCTCGACCGCCGCCATCGCCGCCGGCTATGTGCCGATGGCCAACACCTCGGACGGTGCCGGCTCCACCCGCCTGCCGGCGTCGCATTGCGGCCTGTTCGGCTTCAAGCCGAGCCGGATGGTCAATCCGCTCGGCCCGGTGGTGGTGGAGGCGATCGCCGGCATGTCGACGCCGCATGCGGCGAGCTGGTCGGTGCGCGACAACGCCGCCCTGCTCGATGCCAGCGGCGGGCCGGACATCGGCGACCCCTATCTGTCGCCGGTCGGCGCCGAGAGCTACCTCTCGCAGGTCGAACGCGATCCGCCGCCGCTGCGCATCGGCTTCACCCCGGTCTCGCCGCTCGGAACCCCGGTCGACGCCGAATGCGTGCGGGTGGCCGAGGAGGCGGCGCGGCTCTGCGCGGAGCTTGGCCATCACGTCGAGATCTGCGACGCCGGCTACGACGCCCATGCACTCAAGGCTGCCTGGCGCATCATCGTCGGCGTCAACATCACGCCGGCGGTGGAAATGCGCGGCCGGGCGCTCGGCCTCGCCGATCCGCTCGGCCATATCGAGCCGGTCAATGCCGAATGGGTGCGCGAGGCGCGGGCGCTGCCGGCAACCGCCTATCTCAGCGCGGTGAACATGCTGCATCAGACCGCCCGCTCGCTGGGACGCTTCTTCCAGAACTACGACGTGCTGCTGTCGCCGACCGCGGCCGAGTTGCCGCCCCCGCTCGGCAAGCTCGCCGGGGCCGGCAAGCGGCTCGACGATTTCTACGACGCCTTCTGGACGCATGCGCCCTTCACCTGCGCCTTCAACGCCTCGGGGTGTCCGGCCATGAGCGTGCCGCTCGGCATGTCCTCCGACGGGTTGCCGATCGGCGCGCATTTCGGCGCGGGGTTCGGCAGGGACGGGTTGCTGTTCCGGCTCGCCGGTCAGCTGGAGCGGGCGCGGCCGTGGTTCGCCCGGCGTCCGTCCATGGTCAGCCGCTGAGGTCAATGATGAGCGAGACGATGCCTTCTTCCCTGGCCGAATTGTCGGCGCGCGAGACGGCCGCACGGGTCACCGGCAATGCGCTGGCGGCGGAAGCGGTGGCCGCCGCCTTCGCCGAGCGCATCGCCGCCGTCGAGCCGGCCGTCCAGGCTTTCGCCTATTTCGACCGCGACCGCGCACTGGCCGAGGCGCTCGCCAGCCCGGCGGGGCCGCTTGCCGGCGTCACCTTCGGCGTCAAGGACGTGATCGATACCGCCGACATGCCCACCGGCTACGGCTCCGCGGTCTATGACGGGTACCGGCCGGCCTGGGACGCGCCCATCGTGGCGCTGACCCGCCAGCTCGGCGGCGTGGTGCTCGGCAAGACCGTCTCGACCGAGTTCGCCATGTCGAGCCCGGGCAAGACCCGCAACCCGCACCATCCCGACCATACGCCGGGAGGCTCCTCCAGCGGCTCCTGCGCCGCGGTGGCGGCCGGCATGGTGCAGGTCGCCTTCGGCACCCAGACCGCCGGCTCGATCCTGCGGCCGGCCAGCTATTGCGGCGTCGTCGGCTACAAGCCGAGCTTCGGCACGCTGAACCGTGCCGGCGTCAAGGCGCTCTCCGACAGCCTCGACCATCTCGGCGTCATCACCCGCGACGTGCGCGACGCCGCCTTCGTCACCGCCGCGCTCGCCGGGCGGCCGGCCCTGGCAGAAGGCACGGTGAACGGTCCGCTCCGGGTCGGGCTGTTCCGCACCTCCCGCTGGGCCGCGGCCGAACCGGCGACCCGCGCCGCGCTCGACCGCAGCGCCGCAGCGATCGAGGCGGCCGGTGGCTCGGTGCGCGAACGGCCGGTGCCCGACATGTTCGAACAGCTCTATGCGCTGTTCGACGCGGTGATGGGGTGGGAGACGCCGCATACGCTCGCCTATGAGCGCCGGGTGCTGGGCGCGCGCATTTCGCCGATCACCCTCGGCTTCCTCGAGACGCTGGCGAAGGCGACGCGCGACCAGTACGACGCCGCGCTCGCCGTGCTGAAGCACCGGGATGCGATCGTCGAGGAACTGCTCGACGGCTGCGACGTGCTGATCACGCCGGCGGCGCCGGGCGAGGCGCCGGCCGGGTTGGGGGCCACCGGCGACCCGGTGTTCAACAAGGTGTGGACGCTGCTGCACGTGCCGGCGCTGTCGGTACCGGCAGGTGCCGGGCCGGGCGGGCTGCCGGTCGGCGTGCAGGTGGTCGGCCGCATCGGCGACGACGCTCGCACTCTCGCCGCCGCGGCCTCGATCGAGGACGCACTCAAGGCGCTGCGGTCATGACCGCCCATGCCGCGCAGGGCCATGGGCCGGGTGCCATGGCGCCGGCCCTGTCGCATCCTGCCGATGCGGAGCTGACCGGCGCCTTCAAGCACGCCATGGGCCGTCTCGCCGGGGCGGTGTCGGTCATCACCGCCGGCCGCGGCGAGGAGATGCGTGGATTGACCGCGACAGCGGTATGCAGCGTGTCGATCGCGCCGCCGACGCTGCTGGTCTGCGTCAATCGTCATGGCGAGGCCCATCATGCCATCGCCCGGACCGGCGCTTTCTGCGTCAACGTTCTCGCCGAGCACGACCGGCCGATCGCCGACCGTTTCGCCGGCCGGCATGGCCACGCCGGTTCCGGCAAATTCGACGCTGTGGAATGGCTGTCGCTGTCGACCGGGGCGCCGGCGCTGCGCGACGCGCTGGTCAGCATCGACTGCACGCTGGCCGAAAGCGTCGATGCCTACACCCACACGGTCTTCTTCGGAACCGTGCGGGCGGTGCGGCTCGGTCCGGCGCAGCCGCCGCTGATCCATTTCGACCGTGGCTATCGCTCGCTGGCCTGAGCCGGCACCGACATCGAATTTCCGCAGGATCCCCGACAAGGGAAGGCAATCATGGCAATCAGTGATCTGGCGCTTATCGAGGCCTGGAAGGACGTGCTGACGCTTTCCAGGCTCACGCCCGGCGAGCAGGTGTCGCTGCTCGTCAGCGACGACAGCAATCCGCAGCTGGTCTCCACCGCCCGTACGGCGGTCGGCCAGCTCGGCGGCGTGCTGACGATCCTCACGCTGCCGCCGCTCAATGGCGATGTGGCGCTGTCGCGCGACAAGTCCGGCTATGTCGGCCACACCGCACTGAAGGGCAATCGCCCGGCGCTGGAGGCGATGAAGCATTCGGACCTGGTCATCGATACCATGATGCTGCTGTTCTCGCCCGAGCAGGAGGAGATCCTGAAGACCGGTGCCCGCATGCTGCTGGCCTGCGAGCCGCCGGAGGTGATGCTGCGGATGAAGCCGACGCTCGACGATGCGCGCCGGGCGACCAATGCCGCCAACCGGCTGGCCAAGGCGAAGACGCTCACCGTCACCTCGAAGGCCGGCACCGATTTCCGCTGCTCCATCGGGCAATATCCGGTGCTGAAGCAGCAGGGCTTCGTCGACAGGAAGGGCGGCTGGGATCATTGGCCGAGCTGCTTCGTCGCCACCTGGCCGGACGAGGGAAGCTGCGAGGGGGTCATCGTCATCGACACCGGCGACATCCTGCTGCCGTTCAAGCGCTATGCCCGCGAGCCGATCCACATTTCCATCGAGGGCGGCTGGATCCGCAAGATCGAGGGCGGCTTCGAGGCGGAGTATCTGCGCAGCTACATGGACAGCTTCGACGACCCCGACGCCTATGCGATGGCGCATGTCGGCTGGGGGCTGCACAAGAAGGCGCACTGGACGACGCTCGGCCTTTATGACCGCGAGGCCGGGCTCTCCATGGACGCGCGCTCCTTCTACGGCAACTTCCTGTGGTCGAGCGGCCCGAACACCGAGGCCGGCGGCACCCGCGACACGCCCTGCCACATGGACATCCCGCTGCGCGGTCATTCGCTGTCGCTCGACGGCGAGCCGATGACCATCGACGGCAAGGTGATCCCGGAAGACCAGAACTGAGGGGGCGGCGTGAAACGGCGGAGGGGGCCGCCTGACCGCTCGATGGGCGTCGGGGCCGGGCTCGTCGCGGCCCTCCGCGTCCTGGTCGGGGCGGAAGGCGTTGAGGCCCGGGCCAGGCCGGGGCATGACCACGCCGCGATGCGGTTACCCCTTCGCGGCCGCTGCCTTGGCGTCCTCCTCGGCGAATACCTCGCGGGCGACGCGGAAGCTGTCGAGCGAAGCCGGCACGCCGCAATAGATCCCCACCTGGAGGAACACCTCCCGGATTTCGTCGCGGGTCAGCCCGTTATTGAGGGCGCCGCGGACATGGAGCTTGAGTTCGTGAGGACGGTTCAGCGCCGCGATCATGCCGAGATTGAGCAGCGAGCGGTCCCGGCGGGCGAGACCCTCGCGGCCCCACACCTCGCCCCAGCAATATTTCGTCACCAGTTCTTGCAGCGGCCGGGTGAAATCGTCGGCCTCGGCGAGCGACTTGTCGACATAGGCGGCGCCCACCACGGCGCGGCGGATCTCAAGTCCCTTTTCGAAGAGGTCGTCGGTCATTGATGGGTCTCCGGATCGTTGAGCGGGTTGGAAGGCGGAGGGCCGAGCGCCGTGCGTGCCGCCTCGGCGACATGGCGTTCGGCCAGCACGGCGGCACGGTCTTCGTCACGTCGGCGCAGCGCCTCCATGAGGGCATCGATCTCGGCGAGCGAGGCGTGCTTGCGGGCGGGATCGGCCAGCGACCGGGCGCGCAGCAGGCTGATCCGGGCGTTCAGCCGGTCGAGGAGATCGCGCGCCACCGGATTGCCGGCGCCGGCGCAGAGCGTGCGGTAGAAATCGAGCTTGGCGTCCAGCATGCTGCCGAGCGTGCCCGCCTCATAGGCGCGGTGCAGCGCGCCGAGTGTCGCATCCAGAGCCGCTATGGCGGCGCTGTCGGCGCGCCTGCAGAACTGGCGGGCGACCAGCGCTTCGAGGGCGGCGCGCACGGCATAGATGTTCTCCGCTTCGGCGCGGCCGAGCACCGCGACCGACAGGCCACGCGCGCCGGCGACGAGCAGGCCGTCGACCTCGAGTTCGCGCAGAGCCTCGCGCAGCACGGTGCGACTGACGGCAAGCTCGGAGCAGAGGTCCTTCTCGATCAGCCGCTGGCCGGCGGGGAGCCGGCCGGTCTCGATCAGCCGGCGCAGGATCGCCACCAGCTTGCGGCGCAGCGGCGCACTTTCCTGGCCGATCGGGCCGATGCCGAGCGCAGCGCCCGCCGGGAGGAGGCTCATTGGCGGCGGGCCTGGTCAGCGGGCCAGCAGGAACGGGTCGACGGCGGCATGAAAGCCGTCCGGCCGGTCGAGATTGGAGAGGTGGCGGGCGCCCTCGATCTCCACATAATCGGCGCCGGGGACCAGCGCGGCAATTTCCTGCGACAGCTTCGGCGGCGTGCGGTTGTCCCGCGAGCCGACCACCACGCGGGTCGGCACCTTCACCGCCTTGTAGAGCTCAACCACATCGGCGGTGAACACCGAGCGCGCCGCCTCGACATAGGCGTCAGCGGACATGCCGGCAATGCTGTCGACGAGTTCGTCGACATGGGCGGGGTCGCCATCCTCCACCAGCGTGTCGCCGGCATAGAAGCGGGCATAGGCCTCCATCGATCCCTCGCGGATGGTTTTCTCGATGGCCGCCGCGCGGGTCGCGCCGGCTTCGCCCTGAGTAGCGAAGCTGCCGGCTATCACCAGGCGAGACACCAGCCGAGGAGCGATGTCGACCAGATGTGCGGCAATCGGGCCGCCCATGGAGATCGCCACCACACGGGCCGGCTCGCCGCCAAGGGCATCGAGCAGCGCGGCGAGATCCGCGGCGACGTTGCGCACCGTGAAGCCGCCGTTACGGCTGGAACGCCCGTGGCCGCGCGCATCGACGGCGATCACGTCGAAATCCGCCGACCAGCGGCGGAGCTGCGCGCGCCACAGCCAGGCGGCGGTGCCGAGGCTATGGATGAGCAGCAGCTTCTCGCCGGTTCCCGCGCGGTCATAGCCGAGACGTTCCCCGTTCAGGTCGATAAACGCCATGGCGCACCCTCTTCGTCATGCCCGGCACGCTCACGATCGCGTCCCTCGCGTCATAACGTATTATTGTCGTACAATAAAAGTCAAACATGCCCTTCCTCCCGGCGCGGCAAAGGGGGCGACGGGCATGCGGTTCCAAGGAGAGTGACATGAAGATCGAAACCCATGGCGACGGCATCTATGCGGTGGCGTTCACCCGCAGCGCCGACGGCAACCACCTCTCATCGGCCCAGATCGCCGAATTCGCGACGACGCTCGACGAGGTGCTGGCGATGCCCGGCCTTCGCGCCGTGGTGCTGTCCGGCGAGGGCGAGCATTTCTGTGCCGGCCGGGTCGGGGCGAAGGGGTTGACCTCGGCCGCCGCCGTGCGCGACGACCTCGGCCTGATCCTCGAGGTGAACGACCGGCTGCGCCATTCGCCGGTGCCGTTCGTGGCGGCGGTGGAAGGCAAGGCGCTTGGCTTCGGCTGCGGGTTCTCCACCCAGTGCGACATCACCATTGCCGCCGAGGACGCCGTGTTCGCGCTGCCGGAAATGTCGCACAAGCTGCCGCCGCTGATCGTGCTGTCCTATTTCGCCAAGTTCGTCCCGTTCAAGAAGGCGTTCGAACTGGCGCTGACCAGCCGCCACTTCGGCGCCGCCGAGGCGAAGGAGATCGGCATCGTCACCGAGGTGGTGCCGCGCGGCACGGCGCTCCGGCGCGCCATCGAGTTTGCCCGCATGATCGCGGCGCTGGATGCCGAATCGGTGACGCTGCTGCGCAGCTTCTCGCGTCGCGTCGCCGGCCTCTCGGATGAGACCGAAGCGCGAAACGCCGTCGCCACCATGGCGATCGCGCTGGCGGCGCGCGCCCATTGAGGCGCACCAATTCTCCGAAGGGCCGGGCGGTGCCGCCCGGTGGCAAAAATGGGCTCCGGGCATGGCCGGAGCGGGGAGGTCGTCGTGACCATGGACAGTGTGCTCTTCATCGGCGCCGGGCGGATGGGCGGCCTCATGGCGGCGCGCCTTGCCGATAGCGGCGTGCCGCTCGCCGTTGCCGACCTCTCGGAGGAGGCTCTGGCGCCCTTCCGCGCGCGAGGCCTGCCGGTCGCGGCCCAGGCGGCCGGGCTGCCGGGGGCGGTCGTCATCACCATGCTGCCGACCGATCGGCATGTCCGTGCCGCGCTGCTGGGCGAGGGCGGCGCCTGCACGCGGCTGCCGCGGGAGGTCGTGGTCGACATGTCGACGGCGGCGCCGGCCAGCACCCTCGCCTTGGCGAGCGACCTCGAGGGGCGGGGGACGATGGTACTCGATGCGCCGGTGAGCGGGGGCATGGCGGGGGCCCGCGCCGGCACGCTGACCGCCATGGTCGGTGGCGCGCCCGAGGCCTTTGCCCGGGTGCGTCCGCTGTTCGATCGGATGTGCGGTGAGGTTATCCATGTCGGGCCGGTCGGCTCCGGCCATGTGATCAAGGCGCTCAACAATTATCTGTCGGCGGCGACGCTGTGGAGCGCGACCGAGGCGCTGATCGTCGGCGAGCGGCTGGGCCTCGATCCGGAGGTGATGCTGAAGGTGTGGAGCGCCGGCTCCGGCAAGAGCCACGCCACCGAGGTGAAGCTGCCCAACCACGTGCTGACCGGCACCTATGATTTCGGCCAGACGCTGGAGCTGTTCTGCAAGGACATCTCCATCGCCGGCGATCTCGCCCGGCGCGCGGAGGCGCAGACGCCGACGCTTGAAGCGCTGCTCGCCTTCTGGTCGGCGGCTCGCGACCGGCTGGGCGGGCAGGAGGATATCACCGCCATTGCCCGGCTGATCGGCGACAGCCGGCTCGGCGGCGAATCGATCCTTGCGGCGGCCCCGGAGGCGAAGGAGCCGCGCTGAGCCGGCGCCGCTAGACGGCGCCCCTAGCCCTGGGCGATGGCGGCCTGGGCTGGCGGGGGCTCGATCTGGGAATCGCGGTCGCGCATCGCCTCGGTGGTGCGATCGACGGCGATGGAGACCTCGCGGAACAGTTCGAGGTCGGCCGTCAGCAGTTCGCGCGCCATTTCCTTGTCGCGCAGGCCATCGGCCAGCTTGGTGACGCCGGGCGAGGGCGCCGGGATTTCCCACGTGCCGAGGTCGTGCTCGAGCTGGGCGCCGACCAACTGCAGGAAATGCTCCAGGTTCGAACGGAGCTCCACCACCTTCATGCCGGACAGCGCGTCGAGCGCGCTCGGCACGGCGACGACCGAAAGCGGTTCATCGTTGCTGCGGCAGGTGAGCAGGCGCGTCAGCGGATTGGACAGCAGCTGGCGATCTTCCGCCGGCAGGTGCAGCAGCCAGGCACCGAAATCGTCGGCGTCCTTGAGCTCCTTGCCTTTCACCGCATCCACCAGGCTCATCAGGCCGATATTGCCGAGCTGCTTCACCGTGTCGTCGCTGTTGCGGGAAATCCATTCCAGCGTCAGCAACTGCTCCGCCAGTTCCTCCATCGGGTCCCTGACATAGGTGCAGGAATCGAAGCCGTTCTTTTGCAGGAACACTTCATATTCGGCGAGGTAGACCCGGCCGGACAAATAGATGGAATTGCTGAAATTGATGTCGATGATGCTTCGGGTCGTGTCGGGCGGCAGGGATTCGATGCGCGGGTAGCTCATCTGGAACAGGGAATCGAACAGGCGGTTGACCCGCACATTCGGCAGGATCTGGGGTTCCAGCCGGAACAGCTTGCGCTGGATGGTCGGCGTGCCGTAGCGCCGCCGATAGACGAGCGTCTGGGTATGCAGGTCGAACACGTCGAGCTGGTGGCGCCGCGCCAGCCCGGAGACGGCCGCCTCGTCGACGACGAAACCGCACAGGCCGGTGTCGTGCAGCCCCTGCTCGCGCAGCAGCGGCCGGACGATGCGCGCCTGGACCTCGGCCAGTTTCTCGCCGCCTTCGAACACCGACACGCAGGGCGTATGCGACGGGTTGTCCGGCATGATCCAGCCCACGATCCGTGTGCCGGTGTCTTCATCGATGCTGAACAGCATGCTGTCCGCTCCCGGTAAGAGCTTTAAAAATGTTCAATAACGACTGTCGCGGCTCAATGTGCCGAACGTGATCACCGCCAGCGCGGCGACGAAAGCAATGAAAGTGACGAGCAGCCATTGCTGGACCCGCCATGCCTGTAGAGCCTGGGTCGGCAGCGACGGCGCGATGAAGGTGTAGATGAAATAGGAATGCTCACGCAGCCGAAGCTCGGCATTTTCCACCGCCAGCGAGGCGATCTGCACCCGCATGAGGGCGAAGCGGCGACTAATGTCGAGCTCCTCATAGGAGGCGAGCGCGTTCACCGCGGCGCGCATATCCGCCTCGGAACCGGTGATGCGGCCATGCAGCTGGTCCACCTCGGCGATCATCGATTTCGCACGCTGGCGCAGGGTGTTGGCAGACGGCGAATTGGCGTTCTCGGCGGTCTGGAGCACCTGAAGCTCACGCTGCATCAGGATGCGCTGGGCTTCGAAGCGGAAAAACGAGCTCTGCGCCGTCTTGGCGGCCTGCTTGGGGTCGACGGTGGCCAGCAGCTGGCGCATGTCGCTGATCTGGTTCAGCTTGCGGTCGTATTCCTCGCTCGCGCGCTGAAGTTCGAGGCGGGCACGGTCGAGGGCGTCCTGGCGCCCGCGCGTCTCGATGTCGTTCATGATCGATTCGGCGCGCTTGGTGAGCATCTCCACCGTGGCCTCGGCATCCTCGGGCGTAAACGCCCAGACCTGTAGGACGATGGTGTTGGAGCTTCGGTCGACCGCCGCCATGACGTGACGCATCCAGAACCGCCACGCTTCCTCCAGGGTGGCGTTCGGAGACAGGCGGGACAGGAAGTCCACGGAATGGCTCGCGAAGCGCGACTGTAGCCAGCCCTGCTGCCAGAGTTCCTTAACGAATGCGCGGCTCATCAGGAAATTGGCGATGACGAAGGGGTTCTGCTCGAAATCCGCATCGCCGCCGGCGCCGCCCTTCGCCAGGGCGGCGGCCTGCTGCGTCGCCTTGATCTCGGCGCGTTCGGGGGAGCTGCTGATGGCGTCGGTCAACAGGTCCGACGACATGTTGTTCTGCACCTGCCGGATCGCGAAGCGCGTCTCGGAGGAATAAAGGTCGGACGAGATGCCGAATATGTAGATGGCGTAGCAGATCGACACGATGAAGGCCGAGGCGATCGCCCCCGCCGGCAGCCGGTTCTTCAGCACGAAGTCAAGAAATCGGGCCTGAAGGCTCGCGGCGCGCGCCGCGCCGGGATCCGGCCCCTTTGGGACCGGAACCGGCGCGAACTGGCCCTTTTTCAGCTTAACGGCTTGCGTCATGGCCGGCCTTCAGCACGACAATGTCCTGGAAATCGTGAATGGCACCCGATGCCACTTTAACGACCTCGAACCAACGGCTCCAGACGCTGCGGACATAGCGCTCGGAGATGAAGGTGATGCCATACGGGTGCTCGTCGGTCGTCAAGTGGCCCGCCTGAACCACGAAACTGTAGCCGGAGCCAAACTCGAACACGCGCCGGGCACGTTCGATGTCCCACGTCGGAATGCTGAGCATCTCCGCGATCTTCGCCTCCGTCAAAGCCCGTGACAACGCCCGCTGGCCATGCACGGACAGAAACAGGTAGCCACCGGGCCGGACCAGACGCGACAGGTCGGCAAGGTGGAGCAGCTGGTCGGCCTCGCAGAGATGGCTGAACACAGAAATGCTGATGACTGTGTCAAAGCTTTGATCGGCGAGCGGAAGCGGCTCGGCGGGCCGGGTGTGATGCGCCTCGACATGGCCGAGACTGGATTTGATCCAGTTGATGTGCCGGCCGTCGATGTCGACCCCGACATAGCGATGGCGGTAGCCGTGGAACAGCCGGGCCAGACGCCCGACGCCGACCCCGAAATCCAGCACGTCGCCGAACTGGGCCGGCGGGCGCGGGCTGACGCGTGCCAGCGCCCGGATGAGGTCGATGCCGTGACGGGCGAAGTCGTCCTTGCTCTTCAGGCCGCTGGTATTGTGCATCAGCTCGGTGGGCGGAAACGGCGCGACCAGGCTGCGATTGGCCGCCGTCTTGGCGGCCAGGTTCGTCTGCAGCCACTGCTCCAGATCGCCGTTGATCCCCGACGTGGGTGCGAGCGGCGCCAGAGGCTCATCCGCTGGCGACAGCGGGCCGAGTGTCTGAGCCCGAACCGCAGCTTTCAAACCCTGAAAGCTGAATCCCTTCATGCGACTTCCTCATAGATGCGCAGCAGGTCGTCGACCATGTGACGCGTGGTCCTCTCGTAGCCGATCCGCTGGCTCATGACACGTGCCAAGGCCGGGTCCTTCGCAAAATGCTCCATTGCGTCGGCAAGGGATTTCGCGCTTCCGCGGGCAAAATATACGCCAAATTCGAAGGGCGGCACGAATTCGGTCATTCCGGCGACGTCGGCGATGATGACGGGGGTATGCGTCGCCAGCGCCTGGAGCAGGATCAGCGGGCTGTTCTCATACCAGAGCGAGGGGATCACCAGCACGTCGATCTCGGCGAGGTGGCGGGCCATGTCCTCGACCGGGAACGTGCCGCGGAACTGCACCGGCAGCCAGGCGGCGCTGCGGCGCAGCTCCCGCGAATAGGCCGGGTCGGTCTGCTCGTTGCCCCATATGCTCAGCCGGGCATTGTCGTGGGCGATGGCGCCGAGGGCATCGACGAGCAGGTGCACGCCCTTGTGCCGCGCCAGCTGGCCGATGAAACCGAAATGCAGCTTGCCGTCCTGCCGGTCGGGCTTCGGCGCCCGGTCGATGTCGATGCCGAAGCGGCTGATGTCGAGGCGCCCCTCAAAGCCGTTGCGACGATAGGCGTCATGCAGGAACTGGGTCGGGGCGACGGCGGCGTCGAACGTGCCATAGGCATTGGCGAGCACGCCGGGGCGCTCGACGATCGCCTCGATGTCCTCGCGCCAGGCGGCCTTGAGGGCGGGCGTGGCAAAGCGCGCGACACGCGAGGAGAGCGGGCGCAGCGCCGGATGGCCGGCATATTTGGTGAAGCCCGAAGCGGCCTGGCCGGCGACCTCCTTGAGGAAACAGTTGAGGCAGTTGGTCCGGTGCTTGTCAGGGCCGAGGCAGAGGGATTCGTCGTGGGCCTGCAGCTTGTTGTTGAAACAGATGCCATAGAAGTCTGTGAAGGTGCCGACGGTCGGTATCGAGAGGCTGTCTAGGACTTCGAGCAGGGCCGTGGTATGGTTGATCAGGTGACAAATATGGACGACATCCGGCTTCTCACGCCGTAGGATGCGCTCCAGCACGGTGCGCAGTTCCGGCATGTAGTAGGTGTCGCGAACCACACGGTTAGGAATGAGGTTGCGGTCGAAGCGGAGAACCCCGATACCTTCCCACTCATATTCTTCAATGAAGGCAGTTTGCGCAGTTTCTCCCGCGAATGTTGCGGTAACGATCTTTACGGTGTGACCCTGTTCTCGGAGGTTTCTGGCCACCACTCTTGTATAGCTTTCGGTACCATAGAAATGGTCCGGAAAGTAGCAATGAACGAAAAGGACGATTTTCATTGTGCAGTCCCGGGTCGCCTTGCCGGCGGATTGCATGTATCTTGCGCTGCACACATTCTTCTGTACGAATTTAGGGTCCGCAACGGAATGGGCGATGAGGTCATTTTAATGCGGGCGGGGCACATTGTGATCTTGAACATAAGCTCAGTCGGCACATGACGGCTTTGGTCATCGGAGCGAGAGGATTTCTGGGGACGGCGCTCTGTCGCGAGTTGGTGCGGCAGGGTGTGCCGCTGAAGGGTACTGTTTTCCGTGGGCATTCCAACCTGACGGACGGGCCCTTTCCGATTCATCGTGTCGATCTCGCCAAGACGTCCCATAAGGTATTTTGCCGGCTTCTTGAGGATGTCGACACCGTTTACCATCTTGCCTGGTCGTCGATACCACAAACCGCCACCGCCGACCCCCTCTCTGATTTGCGCAACAATGTGGTTGGGCTTGTCAAGCTGCTGGAAGCGGTGCGCAAGCGGCCGGACATCCGCCTCGTCTTCGCCTCGTCCGGCGGCGCGGTCTACGGGCCGGCGCGCTATCTGCCCATCGACGAGGAACACCCGACCAGCCCGGTGAGCGCCTATGGCGCGTCGAAACTGGCGGCGGAAAATTATCTGGCGTTCTACGCGGCCCAGTATGAGGTCAACAGCGTCAGTCTCCGGATCAGCAATGCCTATGGCACCGGCCAGAACATCGCCAAGGGACTGGGGGCGGTGACCGCCTTCACCTACGCCGCCATCGAGGGGCGTCCGATCACCATCTATGGCGACGGCTCGATCCTGCGTGACTATGTCTGGGTCGACGACGTCGTTCGTGCGCTCATCGCCGCCGGCGCGCGCCGGGATGTGGCAGGGCCGATCAATGTCGGCTCCGGGGTCGGCTCCACCCTCGTCAGCATCATCGACGAGCTGGAGCGTCATTTGCGGGTGCGGCCCAATGTGATCATGCGCGAGGCGAGGCGCTTCGACGTGCCGGCCTCCCAGCTCGACATCCGCCGTGCCGCCGATGGGCTGGGCTGGAAGCCGGAAGTGGACCTGCGGTCCGGCATCGATTTCCTCTGCGGCTATTTCCAGAGTTTGCTGCCGTTGCGCGCGGCGCAGTAAGCGCGAGCGATCCGGGTCATGAAAAGCGAATCCCTGCCGATGCCCTCCAGTTCGGCGCTGGCTTCCGCCGACACAAGGCGCGCCCTTGCCGAACTCGACGCCACCGGCCCGCGCTTCAGCCAGAGGCTGCAGGCGCATTTTCGCGTGGTGCGGGCGATCTATCTGCGCGACGTGCAGACGCGCGTCGCGGGAACACGCTTCGGCTTCCTGCTGTCGCTGTTCCAGCCGCTGGCCCATATCGCCCTGCTGCTGACCATCTACTACATATTGGGCCGTGCCGCGCCGATCGGCACCGACACCACGATGTTCATCGCCACCGGCGCGCTGCCCTTCGTCCTGTGGCTGTATGGATTCCGTCAGGTCAAGACGGCGCCGCAGACCAACAAGCGGCTCACCGATTTTCCGGGCGTGACGCTGGTCGACGTGCTGATCGCGCGGTCGATCGTCGAGCTGCTCAGTTCGGCAGGCGTGACGATTTTCACGCTCTCCGCGCTTGCGCTGATCGGCTTCGACGTCGTCATCTTCGATTCCCCGAAATTCGTCTACGCGTTGTTCCAGGCCTATCTGCTGGGCGTCTGCATGGGGATTTTCTTCGCCATCATCTCGCGCATGTTCTTCATCTTTCTGATCATCGGCAGCCTGATGGTGCCGCTGTTCTGGGTCACCAGCGGCACGATCTTCATTCCGTCGATGCTGCCTGAAAGCATTGCCTACTGGATCTGGTTCCTGCCGATGTCCCAGATCGTCGACGCGACGCGTACCGCCTATTACGGTCACTATCTCAGCGATTTCTATAATGGCTACTATATCGCCGGCCTCATGCTGAGCTTCGTCACCATCGGCGTCATCGTGATGTATGTCTGCCGGACCAAGCTCAGCGAGTAGTGCCTCACAGGTTCTTCAGCAGCGTGGCGGTGAACCACGAATCCTTGCCGCTCGTCCTTATCTGCGCGATGCCGGTGAGGACCCGGCTAGCGAGATTGGAGCCCTCGTCGTTCCAGATGATCAGGTCGCCATCGGCCGGCATGATGTTCCACTGGTGCAGCCCGGCATAGCGCTGCTTCAGCCCCTCATTGACCGAGCCTTCGACATAGACCACGCCTCCCGGCACGCAGACGTCGATCATCTGTTGCAGGGCGATCCAGGGATCGCGGGTATGGTCGAGGGCATTGCGCGAGTGGACGATGTCGAAGCGGTCGGTGCCGAACTGTTCGACCAGCCGCTCGCCCTGTCCCGCCAGGGTGCGGATCGCCGGCTCGATGCCATATTGGTCGAGCAGGCCGTTATAGGCGTCCGCCAGCGGATCGACGGCGGTGATGTTGAGCTTGGTGCCGTAGAGCACCGGCCCGATGGTGGTGTGCGGGCCTGAGCCGACATCGAGAATCTTCGCCCGCAGAATATCCAGCCGCTGCAGCAGCTTCACGATCGGGCCGGGCACGGGATAGTTGCCCGCCGCCCGCTCGCGAAACGCCTTCACTGTCTCCGGCTTGCGGTGCTTGCCGGAGATCACCGCGTCCCAATAGGCGATTTCGGTCGGGAGCAGATCGCTCCACGCCTGGCGGGGGGCGATCCGCTCGCCCGGAGCGACGGCCTGCGAGCCGGTGGAAGCTGTGGCCGGGGCACCGATCTGGGCCGCCGGCCGGGCCATGCCGCGCGTCGCGAACCAGCGCAGCATCGATTCGAGGCGGTGCGACCAGACTTCGACCTTCGCCGGTTTTTCGCCGGGCAGGCCATCGACGTAATATTCGACGATCAGATCGTCCTCGTCCCTTCCCGCCGGTTCGCCCCCGCGTGCCTTGAGGCCCAGGCAGAAGGACAGGAAATGCTTGAGGTGGCGGACGTCGCGATGCGCATGCTGGAGACAGTAGATGCGCGGCGGGACGGTCATGTTCTTCAGCGCTTCGCTGGCAATGAAGCGCTCGGGGAATTTCTGGGCGGCCTCGGCCTGCGACAGGCCCGCATAGCCGGGCGCGAGAAGCTTGCCGAGGGCGTTGCTCCGCTCTTTCGGCAGGTTGGTGTTGGGATTGTTGACGAGGCAGCTCGCGCCGGGAAGGAACGAGGCCAGCACCAGCGAGGCGAAGCCGCCGCCGCCATAGCCGACGAACACCACGTTCTCATTGGCGATGCCGAGCTGGTCGCGCAGCTTCTTCACCACCAGCGCGATGTGCGGCAGCACCCAGTGATCGGCCGTGCCCAGCCCGAACCCGGATTGCGCCGCCTCGCTGAGCGCCATGGTAGGATCCTGCCAGATGAGCACATTATAGGGCAGCTTCGCGGCCCAGTCGGCGCGCAGGAAACCGCGCTGGCCATCCTTGCCGCGATCGGCGCCGTGCGGGCTGATGACGACCAGCGGCAGTCCCCGGCCTTTCGGCGAAAACAGGAAGCTATAGGGCAGCGGTTGCGACGTCACCTGATAGGTGCGGCGTTCGTCGAGTTCGAAGGCGAAGTCGAAATGCGGATAGGAGAGCGCCTCGGACGCGGTATCCTTGGCGGACTGGGCGGTGATCGTTTTCGACATCGGTCTCTTCAAAGCAACAACGTTACGTTCTCGAACCGACCGAGGCCGACGGACATGGCGCAAGGTCTGCGGCCCAAGCTATCCAAGAAGATCGAATCCGTCCATGCAGGCCCCGGCAGCATCGACAGCGCTCAGAAGCGGTCGTCGAGGAAATACCACTGGTCGGCATGTGCGCGGATGATCGGCTCGATCAGCGTGTTCAGATAGGCGATGTCGTCGAGGACGGTGGCGTTGGCCCCCACCGTGTCCGACAGCCGGAAGATGTCGCCGGCATGCAGCTCGAAGCGGCTCTTGTGGCGGCGGACGCAGTGGCAGACCACCAGCTCGGCGTCGCAACTGCGGGCGAAGCGGGACACCAGCCCCAGATTGCCGCCCTCATGCGGCGGCCGGCCGAACAGCGGGGCCATGGTCTCGCCGCCGCGGGCATCGTCGCCGAAGATCGCGAACGGCCGGGCGCCTCGCAGCAGCCGCAGCGCCTCGCGCACGCCGCGCGGCCCGGGATGCAGCAGGGTGACGCCGAGTTCGGCGCGCACCTTCTGCACGATCGCGTTGTGCACCGCCGGTTCCGGCGGCAGGTAGAAGCTGTTGATCGGCAGGCCGAGATGCGACAGCGCCGCCGGGAACACCTCCCAATTGCCGGTGTGCAGCATGACCATCACCATCGGGCGGGGCGGCGACCAGCCGGTGCGGAACTTGTCGGCATCGAAGCTGACGCGGCCTTCGGCGATGAGGCGGTGCAGCAGCGAGAACTCGGCATAGACCCGCCCGACATTGTCGAGGAAGCGGTGGACGCCGGCTTCCACCTCGTCCTCCGACCAGTCCGGCTTCAGCCGGCGCAGATTGTGCCGGGCGCCGGTGATGATGTGCGGCAGGTTGCGCCGGACATTGCGCCGCACCAGCAGGCTGCCGAGGTCGGACGCCGCGTCGATCGGCGCGCGGCGCAGCACCTGGTGCAGGCCGAGATGCCAGTAGTCTTCCAGGCGTTCGCGAAAGCCCTCGCGGATGACGTCGTTCGCGGACATGTCAGTGCCGCCTTTCCAGGGTGACCGGCAGCCCGCCCTCCGGGCGCAGCGTCAGCCGGCAGACCGGCACCACCGGCGCGCCGGTGGGACGGACGACGAAGCGCTGGGCCAGCATGGCGAGGCACAGCACGGCCTCGGTCATGCCGAAGCTCGCCCCGGCGCAGACGCGCGGCCCGACCGAGAACGGGATGTAGCTGAACGGCGCGGGGCGGTTGGCCAGGAAGCGCTCGGGCCGGAACAGGTTCGGCTCCTCCCAAAGATCGCGGGCGCGATGCAGCAGCCAGGGGATCACCAGCACCATGGCCTGCGGTTCGACCTCGATGTCGCCGATCTTCGCCGCCCGGCTCGCCTGGCGCGAATAGATCGGGATCGGCGGATAGAGCCGCATCGTCTCGTCGATCACCGCCCGGCACCAGCTGAGCTTCGGCACGTCGGCGAAGCCGACCGGGCGATCGCCGGCGACGCGATCGATCTCCTCATGCAGCCGCGCTTCCGCCCAGGGGGCATTGGCCAGCAGGTACCACGCCCAGGTGAGGGTGGTGGCGGTGGTCTCGTGCCCGGCGAGGAACAGCGTCGCCGCCTCGTCGTGCAGCGCCTGCACGCCGAGCTTGCGGTGGTGTTCGTCGTCGCGGTGGCTGACGAGGCGGGACAGCAGCGAATCCTCGCCGGAATCCGAGGCGAGATGATCGGCGACCACCTGTTCGATGGTCCGGTGCAGGCCGGCGATCGCCCGGCGCACGCGCCAGCCGTGCCGCACGCGCAACCCCTCGTCGAGGCCGAGGAAGTAGCCGATGTTGAACGAATCGACCCGGTCCTGGAACTGGGTGAAGCCCTCGATCACCGCCCGGGCGGCCCCTGCGCGCAGCTGGGCGCCGAACACGGCGCGGGTGATGATCTCGGCGGTGAGTGCCGCCATGTCGGCCTGCGCGTCGCGCGTGGTGCCGGCGGGCAGGGCGGCCCAGCGCTCGGCGAATTCGGCGGTCACGCTTTCCATCGGGGCGGCGAAGGCGGCAAGGCGGTTCTTGTGGACGGCGTCGGCGACCAGCGGCCGCCGCTCTGCCCAGAGCGGGCCGTCGCTGATGAACAGGCCCTTGCCGATGACGCCTTCCAGCGCCCGCCGCACCGGCGGGCCCTTGCGCTCGAAGATCGCATTGTCGGTCACCAGCACCTGGCGGATGGCGTCGGGGCGATTGGCGAGCACGATCTGCCGGCGCATGATGCGGAAGCTGTCGCAGCCGCTGGCGTAGGACTTCTCCATCCAGTTGGAGATCAGGCTGTGGCGCGCGCCGAGGATGGTGTCGACGAGGCTTGCGCGCCGGGTGCGGGGCTCGGGATGGGCCGGCTCGAAGAAGTCGGCGCCGCGGCGCTCGATCATCCGCGGTCGCTGATAACCCCATCCAACCATGCCTACGCTCTCCGCCGCCGACCCGCCCGCCATCCACCGGGGCGGTCCCAGCCGATGTCCATGCATCCACTGCCGGACTTCCTCTTAGGGAATCCATGTGCAATCTTGCACATATATCCTGATGGCGACCGAGTATGGAATTGCGAATGATCCGCGCCGAGCCTCCTGGAGAGAAGGAAGTCTCCGGCCGCTGGGAAGATATTCATGATCGCCTCGACCGGCTCGAAGCCCGGCAGGCCGAACTTCTCGAAGACATCAAGGTGGTTCGCGAGCAGCTGCTGGTGATTGGCGGCGTGCTGGAGCAGGTGCGCGACAAGCGCCTGATCGGCTGGTCCCGGCCGCCGACCTCCGGGCCGGGCCTGCTGCTCTACCGGTTCTTCGAGCTGGTGCGCTCGCCGGGCGAGGCACTGGCTTTCCTTTCCGAGCTCGAGCGGCATGCGCGCGAACTCAGCCGGCGGACGCACCGCTCGGGAGCGGCGGCGCCCTGGCAGCTGGAATTCTCCTACCCGACCTATCTGCGCAAGCTAACCGGCGTCCTGCGGGAGCTTTTGTTCGGCAAGGCGGCGCCGCATTACCGCATCGTCCACCGCGGCTCGCGGCGGCTGGCCGGCCGTCGCCGCAAGGTGCTGCACGTCATTCCGAACCTCAATATTGGCGGTTCGACCCAGCTGGTGATCGACCTGATCGAGTATCTCGGCCTCGAAAACGAGATGCAGATCCTGACGGCGAAACTCCCCGCCGGCGGGGCGCCGGTCGGGGCGATCACCCATCTGGTGCCGCTCGGCAGCCGGGCGCCGGCCTTCGCCCATGTGCTGGATGCCTTCGCGCCCGAGCTGGTCCATGTGCATTATTGGGGCGGGTCCGACGAGCCGTGGTACGCGGAGGCATTCTCGGCCTTGAGCGGGCGGGGCCTGCCGACGGTGGAGAACGTCAACACCCCGGTTCCGCCGCTGCGGGATCCGGCGGTGAACGCCTATGTCTTCGTGTCGGACTATGTGCGCACGCATTTCGCCGCCGATCTTGACCCGGCGCTCGCGCATGTGATCCATCCCGGCATCGACCGGACGGTGTTCCAGTCCGGCGCGCTCCCCCGTGCCCCGGATGCGGATGTCGCCGATACCGTGATCATGGTGTACCGCCTCGAACGCGACAAGCTGGATGACGCTTCCATCGAGGTGCTGATCGAGATCGCCCGGCAGCGGCCGGCGACGCGTTTTCTCGTCGTCGGCGACGGGCCCCTGCTCGATCTTTTCGTCCAGCGCACCGTCGAGACCGGGGTGCGGGCGAATTTCGAGTTCACCGGCAGCGTGCCGTTCGCGGCCCTGCCGGAGCTTTACGGCCGCGCCGGCACCTTCATCGCCCCGGTCGTGCGCGAGAGCTTCGGCCAGGTCGTGCCCTTCGCGATGAATATGGGGCTCGCCGTGTGCGGTAACGATATCGGCGCGCTGTCGGAAATACTCGACGGCACCGAGACGCTCGGGCGCGATCCGGCCGACACGGTGGCGAAGGCCGTGGCGTTGCTTGACGACACCGAGCGTCGGGCCGCGCTCGGCGCGCGCAACCGCACGCGCAGCGCGATGTTCGGCGTCGAGCAGATGGTGGAGCGCTATGCCGAGCTCTATGAAGGGCTCGTGCCGGCTCTCGACATGCCGGGCTTTCCGCCGGCGCGGATTTTCCGCTGATCGATTCCATCGAACATTGAAGGGGCCCGCCGCCCTTGCCGCGCGGCGGGCCGCGGGACGCCGCGCGATCCGCTGGCGGGCCGTACCGGCGTCACGCAACCTAAGGCGGGGCCCGTCCCTCGGCCGTGGATGCATCGTGATGCGGCGTGAGCCCACCCAGCCGGGCAAGGCCCGGCGTGGCGCGTCAGCTATGCACGTGCAGATTCCTGGTGAAGGTGGCGCCGATGCACCAGAAGCCGAACATCACCAGGAAGGTGATCAGCGTATCGAGGCGGACCCGCGGAAATGTCGCCACATGCGGCAGGAACGGCGGCTCGAAGATCATCAGGAAGGCATGCTGGCGCAAGGTGTCGGAGAGCGCAGTAGACTGCGCGCCTTCCGCACGCGAGACGCGGGCAAGGACGAGGTCGCGCTTGGTTTCCAGCTTTTCCTGCGTCGCCAGGGATTGCGGCACCGCCGCGCGCTCGATGCTGGAATGGCGGGTGGTGCCGTCGATCTGCGCCTCGAGATCGGCGATTTCGCGATTCAGGGAGTCGAGCCGGGTCGTCAGGGTCCGCGTCGGCGCGGCATCTTCGCCCATGGAGGCGCGGGCGGTCGACAGCTCGGCATTGAGCTTGATGCGCTGGTCGCGTAGCAGGCCGGCAAGTCCTTCCAGCGCCAGCGCGGAGTAATTGGCGTCGACCGTGCCTTGCTGGTTGCGGAACACCTCGTACTGCTTGAGCAGGTTGTCGAGCTCGGCGCGCGAGAGTTCCACCTCTTCGGTGGCGCGTTTCAATCTGTCCTGCCGGGCCCTGGCGGTCAGCTCGTTCACCAGCTTCGAGGATTCATCCAGCAGGCCCTGGGCGATCGCCATCGCATCCTCGGCCGAATAGGCCTGCACATCCAGCGTCAGGATGCCGGTGACCGAGTCCATCCCCATATGGACCATCGATCGCCACGTCGACATCAGCCGATTGAAGGCGGGATCCTGCGCCGGCGCCGATTGCGGCGTCTGGCGCGGAATGCGGTACATCGCATAGAGGTCCATCCGCTCCAGCAGCCGCTCGACCGCAGCATGGCTGGCGACATGATCGACGAGAATGTGGCCTTCCTGATTGTTGCTGATGGCGGAAAGCGAGGACAGGTCGCGCGAGAAGCGCGTCGATTCCCCGCCGAGCATTTCCAGCGTTCCGCGAACGATGAACTTGGCTTCCGCCAGGTAGCGCGGCGTCGCCAGGAACGCCAGGTAGAAGGCGGCGACCAGCGTCGGGATGATGACGACGAGAAGGAAGCTGATACCCAGCCTTCGGCGTGCCCGCTGCTCGCGAGCGTCCAGCAGGGCGGAAATCTCGGCTTCGGCTTCCTGCCGCGATTTGAGCCGCGTCTCGGGAGCGGGCGCCTTTGCCGCCGGGGCGGGAGCCTTGGGGGCGGGGGGCTTGGAAGCCGGAGCCTTGGAGGCGGGGGCCTTGGTCTCCGGCGCCTTCGCCGGGGCTTTCGCCGCGGGGGCTTTCGCCGCAGGAGCTTTCGAGCCAGCCGTCTTCGCGCCGGGCGCCTGACCGGTTTTCGCCACCGGCTTGGCCTGTGCCGGCGGAGGTTCCGGACTTGCCAGGGGCGGTGCCGTAACGAAAACCGGCGTGCTGGGCGCAGCCGTCTTCGTGGCTGACTTGGCCGTTGCCGCCTGGCGCTTGGCCTTCATCGCCTTTCGCTTGCGCTCCTCACGTGCGCGGGCTTCGTCCAGCTTCTCCAATCAGAACCCATTCGTAATCGAGGCGGCCTGAGATACCGGTGCAGCCACAATACTGAAAATCGACAGGACCTTGTTCAAATCCGAGATCGGCGCATTGGAAATGTAGATTGCGTCCTTATTGCGGATCAGGAAATCCCTCGACAGCAGAATACCGTTCGCCTGCCGCAGATCGAGCTTGTAGATCACGCGGACATAGCCGTTATATGTCGGGCCAGCATAATCCGGGTTGAGCAGGCGCGCTATCTTTTCGGTCTCGAAGCGCATCAAATAAACGCCCTGCGGATCGGCGCGGTTGTCGATCAGGCCGCCGGACTTCGCCAGCGCTTCCGCCAGGCTGATGCCCGCGGCATCGAACGGAATCTGCGCATTTCGCGTCGCGGCGCCGAAGGCGGTGAAGGTCTGCGGATCGCTGATGAGGCTGATCGTGTCGTCCGGCAGGATGTAGATGTTCTCGCCCCGCTGGCCGATGACGGTCTGCAGCGGCACGGCGGTCGAGGAGCCGTTGCGGTCCAGCACCACGAAGGTCTCGTGCGCCGGCGTCTTGTTGCCGCCGGCGAGGGCGATGACGTCGAGAATGCGTTCCCCGCGCGGGGACAGCGGCACGCGCCCGGGGGCGTTGACCTCGCCGATCACCGTGGCGGCATTGTTGACGCTCTTGGAGACCACGACGAGCACCTGCGGCTCGATCGCCTTGCCGGTCAGCTTGGAGACGATGGTCTGCTCGACCTGGTCGGTCGTCTTGCCGGCGACGACGATGCGGCCGGCGAAGGGGACCGTGATGTCGCCTTCCTTGGAAACCTGCTGCTCCGGGATCGCCGCGGACTGGGAGCCGGTGCCGAGCACGTCGCTGGCCGGCCGGGAGAACAGGCCGCCGGCGGCGCCTTCCCAAATCGTCACGGTGATCGAGTCGCCCACGCCGATGACATATTTCGACGGCCGCTTCCGGTTGCCGAAGCTGCCCTCGAAGGTGGGCTTCGCATAATGGGAAAGCGCACTCAGGACATCGTTGTTGACATCGACCAGCAGGAAATCGGCAATCTCGGGATTCTGCGACTTTGCCGCATCGCTGATTTGTTGGCGGTTGGGGCCGGCACTTGGAATCATGCCGCATCCGCTCAGAATGATCGCCGAGAGAAGCGTAGAAATGACGCCTACGCGTGGGAATTTCTTCCAGACAACCATACTGCCTTCCTTACATTCGGCGGGGTTTATAGCCCCTCAGCGGAGCCGAGGCGAGGCGAAGACCTCGACGCGCACACAATTTGGTTATTGAAAAGTTATCTGTGGCTGCCACGCAACAGCCGCATCGACTACCCTATGATACCATCAATCGTGCGGCCCGGATACCGCAGGAGCGATAGATTGCGAGCACGTCGCGGGCCATGTCCAGCGAGGTGCGGGCATAATCGATGCGGCGGCTGAGGCGGGGCGCCAGCGTCGGGTCGTCGACGAAGGGGCGCAGCTTCTCCCGGAGAGCATCGGCGTCGCCGGCCGGAAAGGTGGCGCCGTTGGCGCCCGGCTCGACGAAGTCGCGCATGCCCGGCACGTCGGAGACGATCACCGGCGTGTGGGTCGCCAGCGCCTGCAGCAGGGTCAGCGGGCTGTTCTCGTGCCAGATCGACGGGATCACCAGCACATCGATGCCGGCCATGATGCCGGCCATGTCTACGGGCTCGAACGAGCCGGCAAATCGCACCCGCATGCCGGCCGCCATCGCCGCGATCCTGCCGGCATAGGCGGGGTGCTGGTCGAGCGATCCCCAGACATCGACCTCCGGCGCCGGCTGCCCGCCGGCCGGCGTCAGCCCGCGCACCGCCTCGATCAGCACGTGCAGCCCCTTATGCGGCGCGATCTGGCCGATATAGCCGATGCGCAGCGGCCCCGGCGGCGGCGGCGGCTTCGGCGTGCGGTCAATGTCGACGCCGAAGCGCGACACCGTCATCGGCACGGTGATGGCGTTGTCGCGATAGCGCTCGGCGGTGAAGGTCGTCGGCACGATGGCGGCGCGGTAGCTGTTCAGCGCCTCCTTCAATATGTCCGGGCGAGCCCGTACCGCCGTGATTTCCTCGCGCAGGCCGCGCGGCATCACCGGGCGGTAGATGAGGGCGGACAGCGCCGCCAATTGCGGCATCGGCCACCGGCCGAGCAGCTTCCACCAGCTGCCGGCGGGGGCGGTGCGCTGCTTCTCGTGCACGCCGCAGGCGAGGCAGCCGAAGCGCAGATATGACGGACCGGCGCAGGGCGCGCCCGAGGGCGTGCTCAGCAGCCCGGTATGGCAGAAGCCGTGGAAGTCGGTGAAGGTGGCGACGAGCGGTATGCCGAGCTGGTGTGCAGCCGCATGCATCGCGGTGGTGTGGTATAGGAAGTGGCAGACATGGACGACGTCCGGCTGCAGCTCCTCGAACAGCTGTCGATAGATCGCCACCCGCGCGGGATCGTCGAAGGTGGCGCGGGTATCGGTCCTGAGCGCGGGAACGCGGATGACCGTGACGCCGTCCCATTCCTCGCGCTGGATCTCCGCCGGGCCGTGACGGCGGGCGGCGATGACGGTGGGGCGATGGCCGAGCTGCTTCAACGCCCGGCTGAGTTCGAGCGTGTAGATTTCGGTGCCGTAATTCTGGTCGGGCATGAAGGCATGCACGATCAGCGCAATGGAGAGGCCCGAGGCGTTTTCCAGCATGCCGCGGCCCCTTACAGCGCCAGCGGCGCGGCGCGCCGGCCCCAATCGGCGACGGTGGCGCGCAGGGCGGCGGCATTGGCGGCACGTGCGGCGGGATCGTCGAGCAGCGCCAGCAGCGCCGCCTCCCAGGCGGCCGGATCGTCGGCAAGCAGCGGCACGGTGCCCGCCAGCGCCGCCGAGGCGGGGCCGGCGCCGAAAACCCCCGCGGCACCGAGGCGGGCGGCATCGATGGCCTTGGTCGGCGCGCGCGAGCGGTTGACGGCGGTGTCGCGCAGCGGCGCGATCAGGATGCCGCCGGCGCCGGTGGTGTGGGTGCGATAGGCTGGCCAGTCCATTTCGCCGAGGAAGCGCACATGGTCCGAGAAGCGCCAATACGCTGCGGCGGCGGGCGGGCCGATGACCTCGACCCGCGTCTGCGGCCGTCTCGCCAGCACGCGCCGGACGATCTCGGCGGCGAGCGGGTGGTCGTCCAGATGGCTGAGCTGGGCATGGTAGCGCAACAGGTCGGAGGGCGGCGGCAGGGCGGCGGCAAGGTCGCCCGCTCCCGGCGACGGCTCGATCACCAGCGGATGCCAGGACGCCAGCCGGCGGGCGAGCGTGGGGGTGGAAACCCAGAGCCGGAAGGCGCCGGACTTCAACAGCCACAGCGGCAGCAGTCCCTGCAGCGCGACAAGCGCCCGATAGCCGAACGGCAGCCTGCCGTCGCGCAGCATCGCCGCATAGTCGTCATCGACGAAGGCGGCGAGGCCGCCCAGGCGGGCAGCCTGCAGCGCCCGCAGCCAGTGCCAGGGAAGATAGCGGCAGATGATCACCACGGCGCCATCGAGGGCGATAGCGCCGGGACGGCAGGTGCGGGTGTCGATCATCTCGACGCTCACATCCATCCGCGCCAGTCGCGGCAGGAGATAATAGTCGCAGCTGGGATTGGCCCCGCGCACCAGCACCAGCACACGCCGGCGCGGCGACCCTTCTGCTTCGACCATACTCTGTGCCTCTCGGCCATCACGCACTCCGCCCTCCGCGTGTTTAGCAGCAGCGTCACCCGATCGGAAAGCTCTTCCTTCGCACCGCAGCGATGGTGTAATCCAGCCTGCATGTCCGCTCCAGCAGGGCCGAGAATGCAGCCGGGCCGCGAACCTGCCAAATCTGCACGCGCAACTGGTTCTCGCAAAGCCCGTGCCGATGGCGGTGCCGACACCCTGGCCGATGCCATTGTCTCTCCCCTTGCCATCGTGTCCGGCGGGTCGAGCGGCATCGGCCTGGCCTGCGCCGCGCAGCTGGCGGCGAGGGGATATCGCGTGGCACTGCTCGCGCGGGATCCGGCGAGGCTCGCCGATGCGGCGGCGGCGATTCGGCGCGATCATCCCGCGGCGCAGGTGGTCTGTCACCCGCTCGACGTTCGCGACGCCGGCGCCTGCGCCGAGGTGGTGGACACACTGGTGGGGCGCCATGGCGCGCCGGCCTGGCTGATCAACAGCGCCGGCATCGCCGAGCCCGGCCTGTTTCTCGACCAGCCGCTCGCCGCCCATGAGGCGCAGCTCGCCACCAATTATCTCGGTTCACTGTATCTTTCCCATGCCGCGGCGCGCCACATGGCGGCGGCCGGTACCGGCCGGCTGGTGTTCGTCTCGTCCGGGGCCGGGCTGTTCGGCATTTACGGCTATTCGGCCTATGCGCCGTCGAAATTCGCGGTGCGGGGCCTCGCCGAGGTGCTGCGCGTCGAGCTGGCGCCGCTCGGCATCGGCGTGACGGTCGCCTATCCGCCGGATACCCGCACACCGCAGCTCGAGGCCGAGCGGCGGACCAAGCCGGAGGTTGCGCGCCGCCTCGCTGGCGAAAGCGGGGAATGGGAGGCGGATGCGGTGGCCCGCAGGATCATCGCCGGCGCGCTCGCTGGCCGCTTCGCCGTCGCGCCGGGCCTGCCGACCGCCTTCGTCAACCTTTTCCACAGTCTGATCGCGCCGCTGCTGCGGGCGCGGCAGCAACAGCTGATCCGGGCGATCGGATCGGGCCGGCCCGGCGATTGATCGCCCTCGCGTCTATCCCTGACGTGGCGACGCTGCCGGCGTCTGGGACGGAGTCTCTGCCGGTACCGGCGCCTGCCGCGCGGTCGGGGTGAACAGCAGCCCCTGGGTGAGGCGCAGCAGCGAGGCGACCTCGTTGCCGTGATGCTGGCGCACCAGCTCGCTGATGCGGGTGCGGGCACCCCACAGGTCGCCCTTTCGCCAGTTGGTCTGGTTGCGCCACGGCTCCGCCTTGTACCAGACCAGCGCTTCCGGCACCGTGCCGATGCGCAGGCCGTGCAGCTTGGCCTGCACCAGCGCCCGCCAGTCTTCGGCGTGGTAGAGGAAGCCGTCCTCGACGAAGCCGCCGGCGGCCAGGAACTTCTCGCGGTCGGCGATGAAGTTGGTGTCGCCGATCACGTTGAAGATGAAGCAGGCGGCGCCGCCCTCGCCGAGGAACAGGAAGCGCCGGTAGGAGCGCTCCTCCGCCATGTCGGCGTCGCTCGCCACGAAGTCGAGCGCACAGGTGACGAGGTCGAAATCCCCCGCCGCCAATGCGCGGGCGAACACCTCCAGTTCCTGCGGCTTGGAGACGTTGTCGTCGTCGTGGAACTTGACCCACTTGCCGTGGGCCGCCCGCGCCGCGGCATTGCGGGCCGCCGCCGGGAAGCGGGCGCCGTCCGAGCGCGCCACCCGCACGGGAAAGGGCAGGTCGCGACGCTGGGGCAAGGCGGCGAGGAAGGCCTGCGCCTCCGGCGTCGCCGAATGATCGTCGCCCACCACCACTTCCAGCGGTTTCAGCGTCTGGCGGGCGAAGCCGTCAATGGCGCGGGCGAGGCCGGCGGGATTATCGCGGTGGGTGATGCACACCGAGATGTCCGATACGACCGGCGTTGCCGCCACCACGGTGCGGCGCCGGTCGGCCTCCTGTTCCAGCAGCTCGCGGGTGAAATCGGCATGCTGGCGCGCGGCCTCGGTGGCGGCGATGTGCCCGCGCTGCACGCCGCCCCCCGCCTCGACAAACCGGACGAGCGCGGCGCCGACGTCCCAGGCGGTCGGCGGCACGAAGCAGTTGGCGCGGTCCCGCGGATCGACCAGCTCGGCTCCGCCGCCCACCTGCGTCGACAGGAAGGGGATGCCGCGCGCCAGGCATTCCTGGATGGTGCAGGGAATGTTGTCGCTCAGCGAGGGCATCACCGCGAGCGCACCGGTGGATTGCAGCAGGTCCAGCGCCTCGTTGGCGTTGAGGCCGTCCAGCAGCTCCCATTCGATGTCGAGCTTCGACATGCGCAGCCCGAACATATCGGCCGAATAGGCGGGGTCGTTGATCTTGCCGAGCAGCAGCACCTTGAACGGCCGGCTGGCCCGCTGCTGCAGCATCTGCAGCGCATCGATGAAGAGGTTGAGCCCCTTGCGGTGCTCGAGGCGCCCGAAAAAGGCGAGGGTCGGCACCGCTCCGGGGGTGCCGGGGGCCTGCGCGGCGCGCGCATTGTGGCCGGCCTGACTGTGCGCCCTGGGCAGCACGTTCTGGATCACCCGCACGGTCGGGGGCATCGCCCAGCCATCCGCGCGCAGGAAGGAGAGCATGTATTCGCTGGGCGACAGGATGGCGTCGGCGTGCTGCACCGAGCCGCGCTCCATCGCCTCGCGGAACAGCACGTTGGGGCTGACCACCGGCGCGTTGCTCCAGCGCATCGACCAGGCGGTCGGCCCGTGCAGCTGCGCCACGATCGGCCCGCAATCGATGAGGCCGGCCCGCTTGGCCAGCGCCGGGTAATAGCCGATGCCCAGATAGTCGGCGACATGGACGATGTCGTAACGGGTCTCGCGGAGATGGCGGTACACCGCATAGGAGCGCAGCGGGTCCGAGCCGCCCCCCGCCATGGCCGGCACGGCGACATTCTCCAGCACCGAGGGATCCAGCTCCTGGAACCCGATGCCCTCGCGCCCGAGCGCGTCGCGCCACATGGCGCCGTCGCCGACCTCGTAATTCGGGTTGGCGTAGATCACCGTCACCTTGTGGCCGGCATCGACCAGGGTTTCGGCCAGGCCGCGCAGCGCCGTGCCGACCCCGCCATTGCGGACCGGCCCGGCGAAATCCGCGGTGGCGATGGCGATCGAAGCGGACATCAGGCCTCCTCGGAGCTGGCGAGCACGTGGACCTCGTCCCCCTCCCGGACGGAGAGCTTCCAGGGCGCCTCGGCGGGAATCATGCCGAGCGGCGCGGAGAAGGCGCAGAAGCCGTCCATGCCGGTCTGGGCCGTGAGGTCGCGGCGGTAGAGCGTCGCGTGGGCGGACCAGATCTCGGCGGCGCCCGAGCTCAGCACCACTTTCGGCCGGCGCGCCGGGTTCAGCAGATTGACCGCCCAGCCCCGGAGGAAGTCGGGGCGAGGCCCGACCCGCAATTGCTCGGCGTCCAGCTCCTCGAGAAAGGTGACGATGTTGGACGGGCGCAGTTCGGTGATGGGGACGCGCCTGCCCCTCTGCTCGGCGAGCAGCTGCAGCCGGCTCTGGCGCAGCAGGAACGTGAGCGGCAGCGCCTCCCAAAAGGCGCGCGCCCCGGCATCGAGATCGGCCCGCTCCATCGCCGGGGCGAAGCGGTGCTCCTCGCCGCGCTCATTGACCAGCACCGCCGCCAGCGGGCTGGGATCGGAGGAGGCGATCCACCCGGAGATATGGGTTCGGGCGAAGGTTTCCACGTTGAAGCGGAACTGCGGCACCAGCAGGCTGGCCGGGGCCATCTTGAAGTTGGCCCGATAGCAGGGCGTCCCGCCCTGCATCACCAGCAGCGTCACGGTTTCGTCAGTATCGTCCGGCTGAATGCCGAGACCGAGCCAGTTCGTCAGCGGGAAACTGAAGCCGCAATGCAGCGTATCATAGCCACCCATCACCACATCGGGGCGCGGCAGCGTCGGCGTGCCGATGTCGAAGCTCCGGGGGGTGACGACATGCACCGACAGCGGGCCCATGGACGGATTTTTGGCGATCACCCAGCCACCGACGCCGAAGGCGGAAAACGCCTCGAGATTGCCGGTGACGAGTTGGGATTTTATGCCCTGACCAACGGGCGGCCCCTTAACGGCGGACTGGCCAGACAGCATACGGAACCCGCTCCCCACCTGCTCGCCATGCTCCTGTCGATCAACGGCGGAACCCGCCTTGACGACGGCCCCTTGCGTTCAGCTTTTATCTGGCGCCCAATTTGGAGTAAAGTGCATCGGTAGCTGTTCTTCCGCCGCCGCGCCTTTCGTCAAATGGCACATCGGCTCGTCACATATTATGATGTATTCGACAATATTGTTTAGATCTATGTGGGTCGTTTTTTACCCCCCTCTGGCAGAAAGCCCTGAATTCACATGAGTGTCGAGTCAGCCTCGCATCCAATGACTGACACGACTCGTCGCAACGAACTCCTGGCTTTCAGCTCTAGGTTGTCGGACGATCTGCGGCGCGCCGCCCGTCAGTCGCGCGTGCGCAACATGGCGGCCGGGCAGCGCAAGGCCGCGCTGTTCGTGCGTCGCATGCCCTGGCTTGCGGCGCCGCTGCAGGTTGTGACGCGCACGAGCTTTCTGCTCTGCGTCGTCGCGCCGTCTATTCTGCTGACCATCTATTATCTCTTCATCGCCTCGAGTCAGTATTACTCGGAGGCGCGCTTCGCCGTCCGGGCGGGCGATACCACCTCGCTCGATACGGTGACGGCGCTCACCGGCCTGCCTTCCGTCACCCAGTTCCAGGATGCGACCATCGTCGTCGAATATCTGAAGAGCCGGGCCATCGTCGAGGCGCTCGAGCAGAAGATCCAGCTCTCCAGCCTGTTCAACAAGTCGGATGTGGACTGGTTCAGCCGGCTCCCGGCCGGGGCGCCGATCGAAGAGACGGTCAGCTATTGGCGCCGCCAGGTGACGACCGCGGTCGAAATGCCGTCGGGCATCATCACCGTGCGGGTCAACGCGTTCTCGCCCGAGGACGCGGTCACCATCACCCGTGCCGTGGTCGATCTCAGCGAGCAGCTGGTCAACCAGCTGGGCGAACGCGCCCGGCGCGACCTGATCTCGTCGAGCGAGCATGAGGTCGCGCGGGCGGAGGAGCGGCTGCGCGAGGCGCGTTCGGCGCTGAAGGACTGGCGCAACGATGTCGGCATGCTGGACCCCACCACCGCTGCCGAGGGCATTCAGGGCCTGATCGCCACCCTCAAGGCCGAGCAACTCAAGCTTCGTCAGGAAATCTCGACCGGCTCCCGCACCTTGAACGCCAATGCGCCGCAGCTTCAGCTGCTGAAATGGCGCGAGGAGGCCACCCAGGAGCAGATCGACATTCTGGAGCGGCAGCTCACTTCGCCGGCCGGGCAAGGGGGGAAGAATACCATCTCCAGCGTCATCACCCGTTTCGAGGAGATTGAGCTCAACCGGACGCTGGCGGAACGCATGTACACGCTCGCCGCGTCGAATTTCGAGCGCGCGCGCATCAACAGCGAGCGTCAGCAGCTCTATCTGAACACCTTCGTTCAGCCGAGCCTGGCGGACGAGCCCTCGGGGCCGAAGCGCACGCGTAATATCCTGCTCGGCATTCTGGCGCTGATCTGTCTGTGGGGCGGCGGCACGGCCTTCATCCGCTTCAGGCAGCAATTGAGTGGCAGCAAATGAGGATGGTTGACCATGATCATTGTTGATCACGTAACCAAGTACTACACGGTCAATTTCCGCAAGAAGATGGTGCTGGAAGATGTGTCCGTCGCCTTCAATCCCAGCCGCAGCTACGGGCTGCTCGGCCAGAACGGCGCCGGCAAGTCGACTTTTCTGCGCCTGGTCGCCGGCGCGGAAGAGCCCAACAAGGGCCGCATCTGGCGCAACACCCGGATTTCCTGGCCGCTCGGCTTCTCCGGCAGCTTCCATCCGAAGATGACCGGCCGGGAGAACGCGATCTTCCTGGCGCGGGTCTATGGCGCAAATCTCAAGCAGACCCTCGATTTCGTCTATGATTTCGCCGAGCTCGGGCCGGATATCGACGCGCCGGTGGGCACCTATTCGTCCGGCATGAGCTCGCGGCTGGCCTTCGCCGTCTCCATGGCGGTCGAGTTCGACGTCTATCTGGTGGATGAGACCACCGCCGTCGGCGACGCCCGCTTCCAGCAGCGTTGCGCGGCCGCCTTCGCCGAGCGCCGGGCGCGCTCGGGCCTGATCATGGTGTCGCACTCGGTGTCGACCATCAAGGAATATTGCGACACCGGGATGATCCTGGCGAACGGCAAGCTGCTGATCTTCGACGACCTCAACGAGGCGATCGAGCGCTATCGTCAGATGATGCTGTAGCGCCTGCGGCGACCCGCCTGTCGGCGCGCCGGCCGCCTTCAAGCCGGCTGCGCTCCGGGCTGTTCTGCCTCAGCCTCTCGCGCCGGCGCGCATTGGCGGCATGGGTGGCGCCGAGGCGCGGCGGCGGATCGACGAAGGCGCCCGCGCCGTTGACCGTGCCGGCCAATATCCGCTCGACGATGATCGCGCGGGCATGGGCGCTGCCTTCCGGATTGTAGAACGAGCCGGGCAGCTGGATGGTGCCGGCGAGGCCGCGCACCAGGGCGTCGAGCAAGTCCATGTCCACCCGGCCGGGATCGCTCCAGAACCGGTCGAGCGGCGCATCCGAGGTCAGTCCCTCGATGTCGTAGAGCGCCACGCCCATCACCTTGGTCGGGCGGCCGACGCGCAGCGCGTGCAGGCCCACCGTCGAATTGATCACCACGACCGATTCGGCGCGCTCCAGCATCTCCGACAGCACGCCGCCATCGATCGCGGTCACCCGGTCGGCGATGCCGGCCTCGCGCGCCAGCTTCATCACCTCGGGGCACCAGTCGATCAGGCCGACATCCAGCGGGTGCTGCTTCACCACGATGCCGAGTTCGGGCGGGGCATGCCGGGCGAAGGAGGCGAACACCTCCCGCAGCATCTGCCGCTGGTCGGAATAGGGCGAGTTGTAGCGGATCTGGTAGTCGTTCTGCAGCTGCAGCGGGATCAGCACGAAGGGCCGGGCCATCGAGGCGGCCAGCGCGGCGGCGTGTTTGCGGCTGCGCCGCCATTGCCGGAACCAGCGCAGCGGCGCGCTCACATATTCCAGCACCGGATTGTAGAAGCGGTCGGCCTGATAGTGCGGGAAGAAGTAGAAATAGAAGTAGTTGACGAGGTGGTAGAACACCTCGTTGAAGGCTTCCTGCGCGAAGGAATAGGGGAAGACGCGTTCTTCCGGCACGTTGTCCACCTGCGCGGCGATGGCGCGGATGCCGGCGGGATCGTTGGGAAAATGCGACCAGCCGCCCATGCCGCCGCGTTCCAGCGTGATCCAGGCCGGCCGCAAATAGCCGAACTCGATGACATAGGGCGTGGCGCCGAGTTCCGGGGCGACATGCGCCGCGATGCGGTGATAGGGCTGCTGGTCGCCGTAATACACCACGTCGGTCACGCCCTCGCAGCGGATCCGCTCGGCGAGCCAGTCGCCCCAGTCCTGCAGGCGGCCGCGATAGGAGATCGCGTCGTGGCGCCCCCAATACAGCCGCTCGGCGGTGGAGAAATTGACCTTGATGACGCGATGGCCGGCGGCCTCGAATGAGGCTGCCAGCTCACGCCAGAAATGCGACGGTGGCCCCTGCAGGAAAAGGAGCGTCCTCACCGGACCGGACATGCGGGACTTTCCTAGCGCGTGCGCGTCGCACCATTTCGCTGGGCCAGCAATTGCGAAAGATTTGCAATCGACAGGCCGGCTTCGGCAAGCGCACGCTTTTCTTCCACCAGCGCGGTGACGGCGTATTCGATGTCCTCGGCGGTGTGCTCGCTGGAGACGAAGAAGCGCAGCCGGGCCGAGTGGTTGGGCACGCCGGGCGGCAGCACCGGGAAGGCGTAGACGCCGCGCTCCAGCAGGCGCTCCGCCAGCAGGATGGTCTGCAGCGCATCGCCGATGATCACCGGCACGATGCCGTAGCCCCAGGCTAGCCCGTGGTCGAGGCCCGCGGCGGCGAGGCGGGCGATCATGGCGTGGCCGTTATCCTTGAGCCGGCGCAGCCTTTCCGGCTCGCGCAGCATCACCGCGAGGGCGGCATTGGCGGCGGCGGCGGTGGCCGCCGGCATGCCGACGCTGTAGACCAGCCCCGGCGCACCGAATTTCAGCAGGTCGACCAGCGGCCCGGACCCGGCGACATAGCCGCCGCAGCTCGCCAGCGATTTCGACAGCGTACCCATCCAGATGTCGATGCGCTTGGGATCGACGCCGCAATGCTCGGCGATGCCGCGTCCGGTGGCGCCGAGCACGCCGAGGCCGTGGGCGTCGTCCACCATCAGCCAGCAGCCGTAGCGCTCCTTCAGCGCGACCAGCGCCGCCAGGTCGGGGCCGTCGCCGTCCATGGAGAACAGGCCCTCGGTGACGATCATCACATTGTCGAAGCGCCCGCGCTCGGCGGCGAGCATGGCTTCGAGCTCGCCCAGGTCGTTATGGGCGAAGCTGCGCCGCGCCGCGCCGGACAGTTTCCCGCCCACCACGATGCAATTGTGGATCCAGGCATCGTGCAGCAGCAGGTCGTTCGGCCCCAGCAGCGCGGCGATGGCCGAGACTGCGGTGGCGTGCCCGCTCACGAACACCACCGCATCCTCGGCCTCGTAGAGCGCGGCGAGGGAGCGCTCCAGCGCCGCATGCACCGGCCGCTCGCCGGAGGTGATGCGGCTGCCCGACACCGAGGTGCCGAAGCTCTCGATGGCTTCCGCGGCGGCGCGGGAGATCTCCGGATGGCCGTTCAGGCCGATATAATCGTAGGAGGTGAAATTGAGGACCTTTCGGTCGCCGAGCTGGGTGAACCGGCCGGCCTTGGTCTCGTGCTGGCGGTAATAGGGGCTGGTCAGCCCCAGCGTCGCGCTTACCGCCTTCTGCTGCGCCATGGCCTGATAGGCGGCGAGCTGGGTGAAGCTCCTGGCCTTGGGCAGCGCAGGCGGGGCACCGGGGGTGTCCGCCGCCTTGACCGAGCGCATCTGCGCGATGAGGGCCCCGACCTGTCCCTGCGACAGCCGGTCCGGCGTGTCCCGCCCCGTCATGTCAGACGTTCTCCGCTATAGTCCAGCTGGGCGATGGCCGCCGCGGTGCTCTCCGTCTCGCTCGGCGCTAGGCTGTAGGATTCCAGCTTGGCCGCGGCGATGGCATCGGCCTCCGAGGGCGTCTCGGCGGCATCCTGCCCGTCGCCCTGCAGCAGCGGCAGCGCCTGCGCGACGATGTCCTCGACCGTCCGGTCGCTGATGGAGATGATCGGCATCTCGATGCCGCAGCTCTGCTCCAGCGCGAGGCGCAGCTCCAGCGCCATCAGCGAATCCATGCCCATTTCGCCGAGCGGCCGCTTGGCGTCGACCGCCTCCGGCGCCAGCCGCAGGATCTTGGCGATCTCCCGGCCGATGGCCTCGCCGAGGATCTGCTTGGCTTCCGCCTCCGACTTGCCGGCGAGCCGGCTGGCGAAATCGGTCTCGCCCTCCTCGAAGTCGCGGCTTTCCCCGCCCAGCAGCCCGGCAAAGGTCGGCGAGGTGAGGATGGCGAGCTTTTCCGCCACCATGGAATGGCCGATATCGGCGAAGAAATGCACCGCGCCGAGCTTGTCCTGGTCGGCGAGCAGCCGGCCGAGCTGGGCGAGGCCGTCGGCGGAGGTGATGCCGTTGACGCCGGTGGTGCGCCGCAGCCGCTCGGCCAGCTCGGCGTCGCGGGCGATCACGCCAGTATCGGAGATCGCGCCCCAGCCGATGGCGATGGCCGGCAGGCCTTCCTGCCGGCGCCGGCGCGCCACCCCTTCGAGGAAGGCGTTGGCGGCGACATAGGCGCCCTGGCCGGGGCTGCCGATAAGCGTCGTCGCCGAGGAAAAGACGACGAAATAGTCCAGCGGCGCCGCGCGGGTCGCCTTGTCGAGCGCCAGCACGCCGTCGACCTTGGGCTTCAGCACCGTGTCGAGGCTGGCCGGGGTGAGGCTCGACATCATGCCGTCCTCGAGCACGAGAGCGGTATGGATCACCCCGTGCAGCGGGCCGAAGCGCGCCTTGAGGTCGCCGACCAGCGCCGTCACCGCCGAGGCATCGGTCACATCGAGCGGAAACGCCGTGAAGGTGACGCCGCGCGCGGCATAGCCGGCGACCCTGTCGGCGAAGGCCGGATCGATGACCCCGCGCCGCGAGGCGACCGCGACATGCATCGCGCCGCGATCGGCGAGCCAGAAGGCGGTGGCGAGGCCGAAGCCCGCCGTGCCGCCGACCACCAGATGCACGCCGTCGGACGCGGCGCGGAAGACGCCGGGATCCACCGCGCCCATGTGCGCCGGCCGCACGATCAGCTTGCCGAGATGCTCGGCGCTGCGCATCAGGTGCAGCGCGTCCGCCACGTCGTCGGCACGGAACCGCCGATAGGGCAGCGGCCGCAGCGAGCCGTCCGCCAGATGCTCGCCGAGCGCGCCCATGATGCGGCCGACGCTGGCGGTGTCGTGCTTCAGCAACTCGTCGAGATCGATGCCGAAATAGCTCAGATTGTGCACGAAAGGCCGCAGCTGCAGCGTGGTGTTGTTGAGGTAGTCGCGCTTGCCGAGTTCGAGGAAGCGGCCGAACGGGCGCAGCACGCGCACGCCCTCGCGCATCGCCTCGCCCGACAGCGAGTTCAGCACCACGTCGACGCCGCCGATCTGGAGCAGCGCGTCGACGAAGTCGAGCGAGCGGGAATCGAAGGCCTGCTCGGCCCCGAGCGCGCAGGCGAGCGCCCGGCGCGCCGGCGTGCCGGCGGTGGCATAGACGGTGGCGCCGCGCCGGCGGGCGATCTGGATCGCCGCCATGCCCACCGCGCCGACGGCGCCGTGGATCAGCACGCGGTCGCCGGCCCGCAGGCGACCGGCCTCCTCCAGCGCATACCAGGCGGTGGCGAAGGCGACCGGTATGGTGGCGGCCTCCTCCAGCGACAGGCCGTCCGGCACCTTCTGCACATGCGCCGGCGCGGCGACGACATGCGAGGCGAAGGCGCCTGAGGTGAAGGCCATCACCCGGTCGCCGGGCGCGAAGTCGCGGCAGTCCGGGCCGACGCGGGTCACCGTGCCCGAGCATTCGAAGCCGAAGGCCGCGCGCGTCAGCCCGCCCGACAGCAGGTCCTCGTCGAGGATGCCGAAGGCCACCATCACGTCGCGGAAATTGAGGCCGGTATAGGCCACCTCGATCTCGACCGCGTCGCCGGCCGGGGCCGGCCGCGCCTCGAGGCTCCAGGCGTTGTCCTGCGTCGACAGCGCGTTCTTCGGCCGCAGCACCGCCCGCGCGGTGTCCGACACCGGCTGGATGCGCTGGCGGGCGCCGCGGCGGGCCCGCGGCACGAACACGCCGGTGCCGGCGATGCGCAGTTCGCTTTCCGGCGAGTTCTGCAGCAGCGTGGCGGCGAGATCGAGCGCCACCGTCGCCGGTGCCACCTGCGCATCGAATTCGACGACGCGGATGTCGATCATCGGGAATTCGTTGCGGGCGACGCGGGCGAAAGCGCGCAGCGCATGCGCCGTCGCCAGCGGCTCGCCGGCCGGGTGCGTGCCGTCGCCGGCGGTGACCGCCAGCGCCAGCCAGTAGCGCAGGTGCTCCGTCCGGGCCGCCACCGTGCCGAGGCTGGCCACCAGGCCGAGCAGCCGCTGCTTCAGCGTCTCGCTCGCCTGGGCGGCGCCAAGGTTGGTGTCGATGAAATGCAGGAGATCGGTGGCGTTCTCGATGTCGGCATCGTCGAGCCGCTCGCCGGCCACGCTCACCTCGGCGAGGTCGGCCAGTTCGTGGAGGATCGCCTGCGCCGCGGCGCCGGCGGCGCCATGGACGATGATCGACACCGGGGCGACCGGCTCGGTCTCCTTGGGCGCGATGCGGCCGACCGCGAGGCGGGTGAAGCCGTCGCTCCATTCCGGCAGCGCATCCTCGAAGCGGAACTGGTCGCGCAGCAGGCCGATATGGAACGGCGCACCGCGTTCGCCCGTCCCGCTCTCGTCCGACAGGCCGGCGAGCGACAGCAGCAGCTCCGCCACCGGATCCGGCTTCGGCGCCAGCTGGGCCACCAGCCCGCCGGGCTTCACCCGCCGGGCGGCCGAGCGGGTGGCGCCGGCGTCGCCGCCGATCAGCAGGTCGAAGCGGCCGGCGCCGGCCGGCGGTTCCGCCAGGTCGACATGGCCAAGCGTCAGGCCGCGGCCGTGATGGGCGAGGAAGGCGTCGAAGGTCTCGCGCTTGTCGGTCGCCAGCGACAGCAGGATGGCGTCGTCGCGCAGATAGGGCACCAGCAGGCGCCAGAGGCCGAGGTCCCAGGGCGGTGCCCACAGCACCGGCAGCGGCGCCGGCGCGCTGGCCTTCACCGCGGCGGCCAGCGTCGCGGCGAGCCGCTCGCGACCGGCGGTGAAGATGGCGAGCTCGGCCTTCACCTGCTCCTTCTGCGACGCGGTGAGCGCCGCGGCCTCGCCGGTGCGGCAGGCGGTGTCGAGATGCGCCAGCGCGTGCGAGGCGAGGATGATCTCGGCCTGGGCGGCGGGCATGCCCTCGACCATGGCGGCGAGGATGACTTCCGGTTCCGGCAGATCGAGCCGGCCGTCGCGGGCCTCGAACTGCGCCACCAGGGCGGCGACGCGCTGGGCGACCGGCGAGGCGGTCAGTTCCGCCACCCCGTGCGGCGCGGTGCCTTCGCGCTCCAGCCAGCGCCGCGCCAGGGACAGGGTGAAGGCCTGCAGCAGCAGCCAGGCATCCGGTGCCGCAGCTTCCGATGCCGCGGCGTCGATGGCGGGCGCGGCATGGGCGAGGTCGAGCACCGGCGGCGCGGCATGGGCGAGGCTCATCACCTCGTCGAGCCGCAGCACGCGCTGGTCGGCACTGCGGCGCGACAGCACCACGGCGCGCAGATACACGCCCTCCAACAGGGCGACGATGTCGCCATCGGGGGCGTAGAGCGCGATGTCGACGGTGGTGGAGGTGCTGGTCTCCACGGTGCGCCGCACGATCGCCTTGCGGATCGGGCTGTGCGGCTTCAGCACCGTGACGGCGCGCAGCCGCACCGGCAGGTCGCAGCGCACCTCGCCTTCGGCGGTGGCCGCGCGGGACAGCAGCAGGCCGTGCAGGCTGGCGTCGAATCCGGTCGGGTCGAGCACATGTTCGGCCGCGAAGGCGCCGAGCGGCGTCTGCGCCTCGTTCATCTCGACGATCTGGGCATCGGCATCGCGGTCGAGGCGGATGACGCGCTGGAAGCTCGGGCCATAGTCCAGCCGCGCGGCGCGGGTGGCGGCATAGACCTCGTCCGGGCCGGACACCGGCTTGCGGTCGGGGCCGGGGCCTTCCGGCGGCAGTCCCGGCGTGCCGGTGAAGGCCAGCACCTGGCCATGCGCGTGGCGCACCCAGTCGTCGGAGCTGAGGCGGCGGCGGCTCCAGATCTCCACCACGCCTGTCTCCGGCGTGTAGCGCATCGAGATCTCGCGCATTCCCTCCGGCGGGAGGCTCATCGGCCGTTCGATATCGAGGTCGCGCACCGCCAGCGGCACGGCGCCATGGATGTCGCGGCCGACGGCGAGGATCATCTCCAGATAGCAGGCCGCGGCCATCAGCGGCGTGCCGTCGACCACGTGGTCGGCGAGATAGGGCAGCATCTTGGTGTCGAGCGCCTGGCGCCACTCATTGGCGCCTTCGGTCACGCGCGAGCCGATCAGCGGATGCCGGCGCTGGCCCAGGGTGAAGTTGGCGCCGAAGAACTTCAGCCGCTCGGAGGTCTGCGGCAGGGCGTGCCGCGCCCGCTGCCAGGGATAGAGCGGCAGGTCGACGGTGTTGGCGGCCTCCGTGCCGAAGATCGTCGTCTGGTCGACATCCGCGCCGCGGGTGACGAGACGCGCGGTGATCTCCCAGATCGGGTCGGCATCGCCCCCGCTCTTGCCGTCGTCGTCGGCGAGGCCGGCGATTGCCTCGCCCGGCCGGTCCAGCGCCTTCAGCGTCTCGGAGATGGCGCCGGTGAGGATCGGGCGCGGCGACACTTCGAGGAAGATCGCGGCGCCGAGCTCGGCGGCACGCTCCACCGCGGCGGAGAACAGCACCGGCTGGCGGACGTTGCGCCACCAATAGGCGGCATCGCAGGCGGTGCCGTCCATCACGTCGCCGGTGACGGTCGACAGGAACGGCAGGTCGCCTTTGCGCGCATGCAGCTCGCCGATATCCTCGATCATCTCGGCTTCGAGCGGATCGAGCAGCGCCGAGTGGAACGGGTAGTCGAGATCCATCAGGATGACCGGGATGCGCTCCTGCCGCATCCGCTGCTGCGCGGTCTTGATGTCCTCGGCCGGTCCGCTGAGCGTCACCGAGGCCGGCCCGTTCACCGCCGCGATGGCGACCCGGTCCAGCCCGTGGCGGTCGAGGAAGGCCTGCACGTCGGCGGCGCCGGTCGCGGCGACCGCCATGCGGCCCTGTCCCTTGATGCGCTCCTGGTGCAGGCTGCGCAGATGGATCAGCCGCACCGCCTCCTCGAGGCCGAGCGCGCCGGCGGCCCAGGCCGCCGCCACTTCGCCGACGCTGTGGCCGAGCACCATATGCGGGGCGACGCCGGTGGCGCCCAGTGCCGCCACCATCGCCGACTGGATGGCGAACAGCAGCGGCTGTGCCGTCGAGGTCTCCTTCAGCCGCGCCGCGAGGTCAGCGTCGTCGAGCCGCTCGGCGATCGACCAGCCGGCAAGCGGCGCAAACAGGGTGTCGATGCGGTCGATCTGCGCGCGGAAGGCCGGATTCAGCGCATAGGCGCGGCGACCCATGCCCGCCCATTGGCAGCCATTGCCGGAGAACACGAAGGCGATCTTGCCATCGGCGCGCGGATCGCTGCCTTTCCCCGCGCCGCTCTTCACCGTGCCGCCCTTGGCGCCGAGCGAGAGGGACGCGCCGTCGCCGGCTTCCCGCAGGGCGCGCGCCACCTCGGCGGTGGTGCCGAGCGGGATCGCCAGCCGGTGCTCCATGGCTTCGCGGCGATGCGCCGCCGCATTGGCCAGCAGCGGCAGCGGCGTTGCCGCGCGCTCCACCGCCTCGGCATAGCGATGCGCCAGCGCGGACAGCGCGTCGGGGCTCTGTGCCGAGATCATCAGCAGCTGCGCCGCCGTCGCGGCGGGCGCGCCGGTTCCGGCCGTCCGGGCCGGGGCGGCGCCGGCCGCCTCGCCGGGGGTGGGGCCGCGCAGCACGATATGGGCGTTGGTGCCGCCGAAGCCGAAATTGCACACGCCGGCCAGCAGCGGCTCGTCGCCGGGCGCGAGCGCCAGCGGTTCGCTGGTCGGGGCCAGGTTGAGCGCGGCGAAGTCGATATTGGGATTGAGCTCGTCGAGGAATACCGTCTTGGGCAGCCAGCGATGCTGCAGCGCCATCGACGCCTTCAGCAGGCCGACCAGGCCGGAGACGGGCTCCAGATGGCCGAAATTCGATTTCGCCGAGCCGATCGGCAGCGGCGCCGACCGCCTCCTGGCGATGCTGGCGCCGATCGCGCCGGCCTCGATGGGATCGCCCACCGGGGTGCCGGTTCCGTGCGCCTCGACGAAGGCGAGGCGGTCGACCGGATGGTCGAGCGAGTCATAGACCGAATCCAGCAGCTGGCGCTGGCCGGCCGCCGACGGCAGCGAGATGCCGACAGTGCGGCCGTCGGAATTGATGCCCGAGGCGACGATGACCGAGCGCACCGCCTCGCCATTGGCCCGCGCGTCGGTGAGGCGGCGCAGCACGATGGCGGCGAAGCCCTCGGAGCGGACATAGCCGTCGCCCTTGGCGGAGAACGGCCGGCAGCGGCCGGTCGGGGAGAGCATGCGTGCGGCGGAAAAGCCGATGAACGGCGCCGGCGAGAGCAGCAGGTTGGCGCCCGCCACCACGGCGAGATCGATCTCGTCGTCGCGCAGCGCCCGCAGCGCCTGGTGCAGCGCCACGAAGGACGAGGCGCATGCCGCATCGATGGTCATGCTCGGGCCGGACCAGTCGAAGGCGTAGGACACCCGGTTGGCGATGATCGACAGCGAGTTGCCGGCGATGAAATGGCTCTGGATCGCCGCGAGGTCGACGGATGTGTGCGTCTGGTAATCGACATTCGAGGCGCCGACATAGACGCCGATGCCCTTGCCGCTCAGGCGCGAGGGCACCATGCCGGCGCTCTCCAGCGCTTCCCACACCACTTCGAGCAGCAGGCGCTGCTGCGGGTCGATCTGCGCCGCCTCGCGCGGGGAGACGCCGAACACGCCGGCATCGAAGCCGAGGGGGTCGTCGAGATAGCCGCCGGCGAAAGTATAGCTGTAGCCCGGCGCGGGACCGGGATGCAAGAAGCGATCGACGTCCCAGCGCCCGACCGGCTTGTCGGCAACGGTGCACTCGCCCCTGGCCAGGACATTCCAGAACTCTTCCGGCGACTGCGCACCCGGAAGCCTGCAGGCATATCCGAGGACCGCCACTTCGGGCCGAGATCGATTGACGCCACGAGCCATCCAGCCGCTCACTCTCTAGTACCGAACAACGGACGTTTCGCTGCGGCAGAACGTTTCCGACTCCCTCCCCGCCACCAAGCAGCTCGCCCCTGCAATTTCAACCCGCATACCCACGCCCCGTTGAGAACATATAACATCGACGGCGGCGCACCAGTCTCCCGCGGCCCAAAGCTGCGGGCCTGTCCGCCGAGCCGACAATCAAGATCCGTGCCGTTCGTCCGGCCCGTGTTCGTCCCTCACAAGCCTGCAAATACCTTTGGTTCTATCTTTGGTGCTCAAATACCGGGAGGCTTAAGCCGCGCTCCCCGCCAGTACTCGCTGCAATACCAGTGCGTTGATAGCTTTGAAACGCTCCATGGAGAGTTCCCCGAAAACCTCCGTGCGCGCCCGTCCGGGAGGGAAGAGCGTGTCGCGCCGGGGCGGATTCTTCATCATGGCGAAAATCTGCGCATTCGCCTCTGCAAAACGATCCATGAATGCCGTCATCTCCGAGGCGGGAATCCAGTCGAGATCCGGACGCCTCGGAAACTCGTCGGTGCGTTGCCCAATATCCAACAAGACGCGCGAAATCGAAGCCAGTTGCTGCTTCGACAGCCCGGTCATGTTCAGCTGCCTCTTGAATTCCACAAGCTCAATAGGGAGGCTTTCGTTGAATTCCGCTATCTTGTCAATCTTGCCTATTTCGATACCAATGTGGCGGAAAAAATCACGTATCAATTCCCCATTTTCCGCCAGATCCTCGAAAATAGCAACATCGACAATTTTAAAGTACTTTTTGAACAGATTGATCTGTTCGAGATACTGGAAATTCGGCAGGCGGGTCTTCAGGAAGCTACGGAAGTCCTGCTTCATATGCCGGGCCTTGACGTTCTCCTGATACAGCGACCGGGAAAAATCGTCCTGCCGCCGCAGCACGATCAGGATCTCCGGCTGCAACGGCGCGGTCACCTCCGCCAGCCGGGCGATGTAGGCGTCGCGGGCGGCCCAGTATTCCGCGCTGTTCTTGGTCTTGGCGGGAATGAGGTGGCGATAGATCGGCTCGGCGCTGAGCAGGACATGGCTGGCGTCGCCGGCGCCCTGAGCGATGGCGGCGATGAACTCGTTGGCCTGTTCGAAGCTCAGGGTCGACAGCGTGCCGGCCACCGCATGGGAAAAATCGTGATGGCCGGGGTGCCGCTTCAGGCCGATCAGGTCGTAGCCGGGGTACCACAGCCCCACCTCGCGCAATTGCTGCGCCCTGCGGTTGCCGAACTGCTGGATCGAGGTGGTCCCGGTCTTGTGGGTTCCCACGTGCAGAATTGTTCTCATGGCACGCACCAGAAACGGGGAAAGCTCAAGTCGCTGTCTGTGTGGTCGGCGGGTTGGAAATCCCCCGCTCGCCTTGCCGAGACACGACGCAACGGGAACGGGAAATCACGTTCGTAAATCACCAGGGGTCATCTGTGGGATGACGCCGATGTTTAGAGACCGGCGCGGCGTCCTGCAAGCCGGGCCGGGCTCGGCCCCGGCATCGCGCATGTGCCGTGGAGATCGGCAGGGTGCCGAGGCTCGGGGCGGGCGCCCGGCGCGGCGCGCGTGCCTCCGCCGGGACAGGCGCTCCCGCTGCTTGGTTCTGCCGCCGGCTGTTGCTATAGCTGGCAGCGGCTTGTGAGGAGTTGTTCATGCTGATTAAGGGTGATGTCAACGGCGTCCGGCCCACAGGTGAAATCTGGGGCTGGCTGCTCGATACTGATTCACCGGAAACAACGCTGATCGTTCGTATTTCGATCGCTGGCTATGAATTCGAAATCCCCGCCAACGTCCACCGTCCCGATCTTGCCAAGGGATTCGGCGGCCACGGCAATCACGGCTTTGTCTTCGTCCCGCCGCCGTCCATTCCTCCCGGACAGCACGATGTCGAGATAACGGCGGCCATTGACGGCTCCCTCGTGCCGCGCGGCCAGTTCGCCCTGAATGTCGGCGAGCGCGACGGGCGCCTGCGGGCGCGAATCACCACCTTCACCGCCGAGCGCGTCACCGGCTGGGCCTATGATTCCGAGGATCTCGCCCAGTCGCTGGTCCTGCAGATGTTCGTCGACCATAAACCGGCAAAGGATGTCGCCTGCGACGTCGTGCGCAAGGATGTGGAGGGGCAGGTCGGCACCGCGCTGCGCGTGGGCTTCCACACCGGCCTGCCGCTCGAGTTCTGGGACGGCGAGACCCATCGCCTGACGCTCAAGGAAAGCAAGTCGGGCCGCCTGATCCATGATGGCTGGCTGCGCACCGACAAGGCCCGCTTCATGGTCAAGGGCCGTCCCTGCTATGGCGAGGTCGCCGAGTTCGGCGCCGCCGGCGTCGTCGGCTGGGTGACCGATATGGGGCGTCCGCTCGTCGTCGAGCTGGAGATCGACGGCATACTGGTCGATCGGCAGGAGGCCGACCAGCCGGTGCAGCTTGATGCGCGGCGCAATGTCGGCTTCCGCTTCAACGCGCTGCCGGCCGGCATCTTCGACGATGCCGAGCACCGGTTCGCCGTCTATGTGCTGGCAGGCGAGCGGGTGGCGCTCGGCAGCAAGAAGCTCAAGCTCGCCAAGGCCGAGGCGCCGAGCCTGCTGGGCGAGGTGCAGCCGGCCGCCGAGGGCAGGCTCTCCGGCTGGGCGGTGGAAACCTCGGCACCGGATCTGCCGGTGGAACTCAGCCTGGTCATTGATGGGGCAGAGGTACAGTCCGTCGCCACCCGTCCCGGCGGCGAGCCGCGCGGGCGGTTCGAATTCAGCCTGCCGTCCACCGCCACCGCCGATTCCTGGCTCACCTCGCGGATCGAGGTCGCCAATCTGGTGCGCGGGCTGACGCTGGCGCTCGACGGCCGGCATCCGGTCCGCGACAGCCTTGCCGCCCGCATCGAGCCCGGCGCCAGTGGCGATGCCGTGCTGGTGCTGACGTCCGGCGCGCCGATCCCGCCGCGGGTGAAGGTGGAACTGCTCGAGGACCAGACGCCGCGTCACAGCCTTGAACTCACGGTCGACGACAGCCCCTTCATCGCTCGCGCCCGCCTCGGCAAGCTCGATGCCGCCAAGGCACTCTCCCGGCTGACCCATCTGCGCATCGGCACCCATGCGGTGCCGCTCGCCGGCGCTCCCGGCGTCGCCGAGACGCCGGCGCCGGCACAGGGGTCGCCCGGCCGGGTGCCGGGCGAAGCACTGCCGCTGCTGAGCCCGCGTGTGCGCCAGCGCCTGAGCGACCTCGCCCGCGGCGGCGCGGCGGCCGAAGGCGACACCGCCCGCCCGGACTTCGCCGGCGTCTGGCGGTTCACCCCGCCGGCCATCGTCGAGGGCTGGGCGGTGGACCTCGCCAATCCCTCCGATCCGCTGGAGATCGAACTGCTGATCGACGGCACGCCGGTGCTGCGCAGCTTTGCCAGCCAGCCGGTGCAGCCGCGCGAGGCGCAGTTCAAGTTCGAGCTGCCGGTCGGCTTCCGCTTCGATCTGTCGAGCCTCAATTTGCGCAAGGCCTCGCTGGCGCTGGTGGAGGCGCGCGTGGTCGGCGGCGGCGCGCTGGTGCCCGACCGGCCGCAGGTGGTGGACCTCGCCAGCATCCGCGTCACCGTCGGCCGGGTCGGTGAGATCGACAGCCTCGTCGCCGCCGGTCGCATCACCGAAGCCTATCTCGTCGCCCGCTCGATCGCCCGCGGCGGCGGCCGCGCCGCCCTGCACCGTTTCCTGGCGCTGGATTTCGCGCTGCGTACCCGGTGGTACGATTACGAGGCCTTCGTCGCCGAGTGGAGCGAGGGCGCCTCGCGTTCCTTCGTCACCGCGCTGCTGGAGGCCTGGCGGCTGCGGGCGGTGGAGGCGAAGGCCGACGAGACCGATCTCGCCGGCCGCGGCGATCTGCCGGCCGCCTATGCTCCGCTGCTGGCCGCCTCCGCGCCCGCGACGCCGCTTGCCGCCGCCTCGGCCTTCGACGCCGTGGCGCTGTGGATGACGCTCGAACAATTGCCGCCCGGCGAAGAAGGCGGTCCGGCCTATGGCGACATCGCCATCGTGGTGCCGGGTGATGATCTCGGTGCGGAGGAGCGTGCGCATCTCGTGGCCCTGGCCGGGCTCGGCTGCCGGGTGATCCCGGCCGCCGAGGCACCGGCGCAGGATGCCGCCGCACTCGCCGGTTTCATCGAGCGGTCGGCGAAGGGATGCCGCTGCTTCGTGGTGCTGCGCGAGCCGCGCAAGCTGCCGGTGCCGGCGCTCGGCTATTGGCCGCGCCTGCTTGCCGCCAGGGGGCCGGGCATCGGCGCCGTCCTGCGGTTTGCCGGCGGGGTCGCGGACGTGGTGACGACGGGCAACCTGCCGCGCGAGCCCGATGGGGCGGTGCGGGTCTGCGCCGACGCGGCCGCCGCTGCCGAGGCGTTGGTGGAAGCGGCCCCGGCATTGGTGGCGTCCTGGAGCGGGCCGGAATTCCTCCTCGGCGCCGAGACCACGGTGGCGACGGCCTATGCCGATCCGAGCTGCGTCGTCGTCCACGATTTCGGCCCGGATGCCGAGCTGGCGCTGCCGCCCGGTGCCCGGGTCATCGCCGCGCCGGACGACACTGCCTGGGCCGAGTTGCTCGACGCCGGCCTGCCGGAGACGACGCCGGTCATCTTCATGAGCCGCGCCTTCGACTATCCGGCCGATTATGTCCGGCGCTGCCGGCGCGAGTTCCTCATGGCCGGCGAGCGCTCGGTGGTGACCAGCGCGCTACGCTACAATCCCGCGCTCGGGGAGTTCACGCTCTCCGCCAATTCGGCGGTGCTGAGCGGCTTCCTCGGCCTGCGCGCGCGCGGCTGCTACCGGCTGTCGGACCTGATCGAGACGGCGCGCCGCTTCGCTGCGGATGACGCGGCCGGCATCGTGATGGCCACCACGCATCCCTTCCGTCTGGTCGGGGAGGGCGATCCGGCGCTGGCGCTGGTCAATGATGCCGCCGCCAAGCCGCTGCTGCGGCACTTCGCGCAGTCGGTGACCGCGCGGGAGATGGGCTTTGCCGCCCATGTGCTGGAGAACTGGGCGGGCGCGGCCGAATCCGTCGGCATGTTCCAGCCGCCCGGTCCTGCGGCCGACGTCGCCCTCATCAACGCGCTCGGGCTTGGTGCCGAAGCGGGCACGGGCATGGCGCCGACGGCCGATATCTTCGCCCGTTTGCAGGGCTGTGCCCGTCGCGGCCATGTGGCCGCGGTGGAAAATTACCTGCGCGACTGCCTCGTACGGCCATCGGAACTGCTGCGCCTCGACGACGAGGCGATTCTCGGCTTGCTCGATTGCTGCAAGGTGGTCGGGCTGCAGGAGGTGGCCGGCCGGGCGCTCGGGCTGCATGTCGCGACGCTGGCGGCGCGCTCGCCCGATCTGGTGCTGCCGCTGTTCGAGGCGGCGGCGATGGCATTGCCGCCGGCCGATCTCGCCGCGGTGCTAATGGCGAGCGCGGCGGAGATCCTGCTGCAACCGCACGACCGGTCGGTCGCCCGGCTGGTTTCCGCCTGCGGGCGCTACGCCTCGGCGCGCACCATGGCGCTGCTGGTCGGCATGATCGAGCGTTCGACCCATCGGGAACTCCTCGGCGATGCCGAGGTGGGAGCGGTCATCGGCGCGGCGCTGGCCGGCGCCGATGCCGATCAGCCCGTGCTCGCGCATCGCGACGACGAGGAGGCGACGGTGCGCTTCACGGCGCCGCTGCCCGACAGGCTGATCGCGGCGCTGCTCGCCGGCGACGCCGCGCGCTTCACCCGCCTGCTCAACCTGCATTTCGCCGAGCGCCGCGATACCGGCCAGCTGCTGGCGCAGCTGCGCACCTATACCTATGAGATCACCCGGCTGGGTATCCCCCCCGGGGCGGTACGCTACCCGACCGGCGCGCCGGCGGAGCAGATGCTGGCGCTTGCCGTGCTGCTGGACGACCGGGTCGCCATCCGCCATTTCGACGGCGCCGGCATTGAGAGCCTGGAATCGACCAACGATGCCAACGGCATCGTCGCCGCCAGCTATCATCGCAACATGAAGCCGCTGGAGCGGGCCTGCGCGCGCTGGGGGCTGGATCACGGCGTGACGCCGCTGCCCTTCGCCGGCGAGACCATCGGCGAACTGTTCGAGGGCTTTTCCGCCCGGCCGCCGCTGCCGGCGGCGACCCGCGACCACGGCCGGATCAGCGTCATCGTCAGCGTCTACAATCCCGATCCGGCGCTGCTCGCCTCGGCACTCGATTCGCTGACGCGCCAGACCTACCGGAACCTCGAGATCATCCTCGTCGACGACGCCAGCGACCAGGTGCCGGCGGCGGCGATCGAGCAACTGGCGACCCGCGATCCGCGCATCGTGTTCCTGCGGCTGCCGCGCAATTCCGGCCCCTATGTCGCCCGCAACCGCGCGCTGGAGATCGCCACCGGCGATTTCGTCGCCATTCACGATGGCGACGACTACGCGCATCCGCAGCGGCTGGAAGTGCAGGTCGGCACGCTGGCGCGCTCGCCGATCCTCAGACTGTGCACCAACGCGCATCTGCGCATCGACCGGCTGGCCCGCCTGCAGTTCGAGCACACGCTGGAACTGCTCGGCGACGGCACCATGACCTCGATGTTCCGCCGCGAGGTGTTCGGCGTGATCGGCGGCTTCGCGCCGGTGCGCTCGCGCGGCGACGTCGAGTTCCGCGAACGGCTGGAGGCGGCCTATGGCGCCCATGCGCATGCGCATGTCGAGTGCCCGCTCACCTTCTGCTTCGCCACGCCCGCCAGCCTGTCCAATGCGGTCAACCGCACATTGCCGGGCTATCTCGGCCTGTTCCGCGATGCCTTCGCCCGGCGCGTCCGGGTGCCGGTGCTCGCCGGCCGCCGCGTCGACCCAACGCCGGACGGCGTGCCGATCCCCTGGCCGCTGCGGGCGGAAAACCTGCTGTCGTGAACGGCGGCGTTCGGCATCGCCCTCCCGTTCAGCATGCCTCGGCTCGGAGTGAGAACATGGAAAAGGTCATCATTGGGCTCACCTCGATCCGGGCCCGCCAGGACAAGCTGCATCTGACGCTGGCGAGCCTGCTGCTACAGGATTACCCGGATTTCGAGATCCGGGTCTTCACCTCGCGCGATCCCTATCTGCTGGACGAGGGCATCGAGGACATCCCGCCGGCCTGCCGCGAGCTGGCGGCGGACCGGCGGCTGAGATGGTTCCGCGTGCCCAATTCCGGGCCATACCGCAAATTGCTGCCCATCCTCGCCGATCCGCTGGCGCAGGAAGCGCTGATCGCTACTGCCGACGACGACACCATCTATCCGGCGCACTGGTTGTCGACGCTGGTGCATTATTATCGCCGTCACCGCTGCATCGTGGCGTTTCGCGGCCACCGCATGGTGAAGGGCGATGGCGGCTTCTTGCCCTATCGCTACTGGACCAGCCAGACCATCACCGACAATCCGAGCGTGTTCCTGCTGCCGACCGGCAAGGACGGCGTGCTCTACCACCCGTCCTTCTTCCATCCCGCGGTGCTCGACATGATCACCGCGATGAAGGCGGCGCCGACAGCGGATGATCTCTGGTTCAAATGGCACAGCGCGGTCAATGGCGTGCCGGTCTATGTGGTGCATCCCGATTACCGGCTGGCGAGTCTGCCGGACACCAATGAGGGCGCGTCGCTGTTCCGCGATTTCAATGATGGCGGCGCCAATGACGGCGCCATCGCCGCGCTGGAGAAATATGCCGACGGCAAGCTCGGCATGACGCTGGCGCGGCTCTAGACCGACGCTGGCGCGGCTCCAGGCTGACGCTGGCGCGGCTTTGCTCGTGCCGGACCATCCCGCCGTGGATCAGGCATCCGCTCGGCGGTAAACCGACGAAAGCGGCAGCGTCAGAGCGCGGCCATCCGGGCCGGGGCGACATGGCCGGCATCGTCGCAAGGCAGCGATTCGGACAGGTCCCCCGCCGCCTGGAGCGCCGGCTGTGCCGGGCCGGCCGCCATCACCACCGGCGCATCGGGCGCCGTCTCCGTGGCGGCCGCCGCCGAGACGACCATCCGGTTGTAGGAGCAGACCGCCTGTGAGATCGAGGCGGCGCCGGACAGCAGCAGCCCAATCGCCAGGCAGGCCACGAAGCGCGCGCCGAGATCCACCGTGGCGGCGCGCGCCTTCACATGGCGCGGCGGGCTGAGTTCGATCCGATCGATCGTCGAGCTTTCGATATTCATGAGCGGTATCCCGTCCTGATCCTGATCCGTTGATGGGGATATAGAGGAGGTACCGCTGGGTCATTAGTCGGCCGAAACGGCATGGACCTATATCTGCCCTTCATAAATCGAGGACCGGATCATGGCCGCCCCTTCATGGAGCCGCCGCTTTCCTCGGTCCGCATCAGCGGGAAATGCGAGCCCGGATTGCGCGCCGTGCGTTGCTCGCAAAAGCGGCGGTTCCGGAAGCAGGCGGGCATCCCATATTTCAGGGTGGCAGGCATCGGCCGGTCCGGCGGGGCGGTCGATCTCGCCAACCTGCCATCGGCGGCGCCGTGGAACGTGATCGGCGCTGGGCCGTTAGCGGGGTATGGATCGAAGGAGGCCGATCCCATGACCAATCCCATGTCGACCATCTCGCAGTTTCATGCCGACCGCGTGCGGGACGATCTCCGGCGCGGCCGCGGCGGCAACGGCGTGCCGCCCGCTCCACGCTCCGATCGGGCCGGCGCGGCGCCGGGCGCGCACCGTGCTCCTCATGCCGCCGACACGCCGCTGCCGCTGGCCGCCCGCGTGCTCTTCTGGCTGGCTGCGGCGACCGTGTTCGGCGGTCTCGTCGTCGCCTGGATCAATTGAGGCAGGCGCGATGGCTCGGCGCAATTTCTGGAAAGGTTATCTCAAGCTGTCGCTGGTCACCTGCGCCGTCACCATGGCGCCGGCGAAGAGCGAGGGCGAAAAGATCCGCTTCCACACCCTCAACCGTGCCAGCGGCAACCGCGTCGAGGCCCGCAACGTCGACGCCGAGACCGGCCGGGCGGTGCGCGAGGAGGACGAGGTCAAGGGCTACGAGCTCGAGCCCGGCCGCATTGTGCTGATGGAGGAGGACGAACTCGACGCGGTGGCGCTGGAGAGCACCCGCACCATCGACATCGACATGTTCGTGCCGGCGGATTCGGTCGCGTCGATCTGGTACGACAAGCCGCATTTCCTCACTCCGGCCGACAAGGTCGGCGCCGAGGCCTTCTCGGTGATCCGCGAGGCGATGCTGGCGTCGAAGATGAACGGCATTGCCCGGCTGGTGCTGTATCGGCGGGAGCGGGCGGTGCTGCTGGAGCCGCGCGAGCGCGGCATCGTGCTGTGGACGCTGCATTATGGCGACGAGGTGCGTCCGGCCGCCGATTATTTCGGTACGGCACCCTCCGGCAAGCCGGACGCTGCGGCGCTCAAGCTGATCGGCGAGCTGGTGGCGGCGCGCAGCCGCGCCTGGGACCCCGCAATGCTGCGGGACCCGGTGCAGGAAAATCTGCGCAAGCTGATCAATGCCCGCAAGCGCAAGCACCCGGCCGCGGCGAAGAAGGCTTCCGAACCGGCGCCGGAGGCGACGAGAGGCAATGTCGTCAGCATTACCGAGGCGCTGAAGCGCAGCCTGGCCGCCGAAAAGGCGACGCGGCGCAGTTGATCCGCCGATTGCCGTCAGGTGGCGTCAGGATCTGGTGGCGTCAGGATCTGGTGGCGTCAGGATCTGGTGGCGTCAGGACTTGCGCTTACCTGCCGGCAACGGCACCGCCGCGGCGCGAAAATCCTCCCACGGATCGGCCGTGCGCTCGGCGAGCCGCGTGGGTGCGTTCGCGATGGTGAACTGTGCGGCGCCGGTCAGCTGGTCGAGTTCCTCCCACCCGACCGGCAGGGAGACCGCCGCTCCCGGCCGGGCGCGGGAGGAGTAGGGCGCCACGGCGGTGGCCCCGCGCGCATTGCGCAGATAGTCGATGAAGATGCGCCCGTTGCGCCTGGCCTTGGTCGCCACCGAAATGAAATCGTCCGGCTGCTCCGCCGCCATCGCATCGGCGAGCGCCTTGGCATAGGCCTTGGCGGCCGGCCAGCCCGCCTTGGGCGCCAGCGGCACCACCACATGCAGCCCCTTGCCGCCCGAGGTCTTCACCAGCGCCGTCAGCCCGTCGGCTTGCAGCCTGTCCCGCACCGCCCGCGCCGCGGCCACCATCTGCGGCCACCCCACCCCGTCGCCGGGATCGAGGTCGAAGATCAGCATGTCCGGCTTCTCCAGCCCGCCGAGCGGCGCGCCCCAGGGATGGATCTCCAGCGTGCCGGCCTGCACCAGCGCGATCAGACCGTCGAGGTCGCGGATGCTGAGCAATGAATCGCCGCCTTTGTCCTTGGGGTCGGAGACCTGCCGGATCGCCTTGTTGATGCCGCGCCAGGCGTGCTTCTGGAAGAAGCAGGCCTTGGCAATGCCGTCCGGGCAGCGCAGCAATGCCAGCGGCCGCGCCACCACGAAGGGGGCGATGAAGCGCCAGATCTGCGCGTAGTAATCCGCCAGCCCCTGCTTGGTGACGCCGTCTTCCGGCCAGTACAGCCGGTCGGGGTGGGTGAGCGTCACCTTGGACGCCGGCATCGACCTGTCGGCCATCGGCTTGCCTCCGTCAGGCTTGCCTCCCCCAGCTTTGCTTCCCGGGTCGGCCTCTTCCCGCACCACCTCGGCGGCCGGCTTGTCGTCGCGCAGCCCGCGATAGGAAGCATGGCGCAGATGCTGCTCGCCGGTCCAGCCGCGGAATTCCACCTCCGCCACCAGCGATGGCTCGACGAACACCGCGCCCCGCTTCTCCTCGGCCGTCAGCCGATCGGCGAAGGGGCTGCCATCGCGGATCAGCGGCTGCAGGAGGCGGAACAGCTCTTCCGCCATGCGGGCGGAATAGCCGGTGCCGACCCGCCCGACATGGCGCAGCCGGCCGTTCTCGAACACGCCGAGCACCAGCGAGCCGATGGCACGGGCGGAGACGGAGGAGCGCACATAGCCGCCGATGACGAATTCCTGCCGCGCGGCGCATTTCGATTTCAGCCAGTCCTTGCTGCGGCCGGAACGGTAGCGGCCGTCGCGGCGCTTGGAGACCAGCCCTTCGAGGCTCAGCCGGCAGGCATGGCGCAGCATGGTGGCGCCGTCTTCCTCGAAATGCTCGCTGAAGCGCAGCGGCAGCGATCCGTCGCCGCCGGCCCTGGCGAGGAGCTCCTGCAAGGCGGCTTTGCGCGCGATCAGCGGGTCGGCGGTGAGGTCGCGCCCGTCGAGATGCAGGAGATCGAAGGCGTAGAAGCGCATCCGGTCGCTGCGCCCCTCCGAGAGGTCCTGCTGCAGCGCCGAAAAGCTGGAGGCGCCCGAGCCGGTCTCCACCACCACCTCGCCGTCGATCAGCGCCGTCTCGGCCGGCAATCGCGCCAGTGCCGCCACCAGCTCAGCCCCGAAACGACCGGTCCAGTCGAGCCCGCTGCGGGTCAGCAGCCGGACCTCGCCATGATCGAGCCGCGCCTCGAGCCGGTAGCCGTCGAACTTGATCTCGTGCACCCAGCCGGCGCCGACCGGCGCCTTGGCCGCCAGCGTCGCCAGCGCCGGCGCCACGAAGTCCGGCAAGGGCACGGCGGCGGCGCTTTTCCGCCCCGCCCCGCTCGCCGCCGTTTTGGCCCCCGCCGTTTTGCCCCCCGCCATCTTGCCGCCCGTCTTCCTGGCCTGGGCCTTTGCCGAGGCGAGGGCGGGGTCGGCGGGCGGATCGGGCTTCAGCCGTCCCGTCCTCGACGACCAGCCCGGCGCCTCGCGGGCGATGGCGTCGAGGTCGCGTCCGGTCTTCACCGATTCCGGGCGTTCCTCGAGAATGTCCGGTGCCCCGGCGTCGCGGGCGGCTTCGTCCTCGCTTTTGATCAGCAGCCAATTGTCCCGGCTCTCGCCGGCCTTGCGCGGCATGCGCACCAGATGCCAGCGGCCGTGCAGCTTCTCGCCGTCGATGCGGAATTCGAGATGGCCCTTCTTCAGCCCCTTATGCGGGTCGCCGATCGGCTCCCAGCTGCCGGTGTCCCATAGCAGCACGGTGCCACCGCCATATTCGCCCTTGGGAATCGTGCCCTCGAAGCTGCCATAGTCGAGCGGGTGGTCCTCCACCTCCACCGCGAGGCGCTTTTCGCCTGGAACGAGGCTCGGTCCGCGCGTCACCGCCCAGCTCTTCAGCACGCCGTCGAGCTCGAGCCGGAGGTCGTAATGCAGCCGGCGGGCGGCGTGCTTCTGGATGAGATAGCTGTGGCCGATCCGGCGGGCGGCGCGGCCGCGCGGTTCGGGGGTGGCGTCGAAATTGCGTTTGCGGCGATAGGTGTCGAGGGCCATGGCGCGCCTAGCTCGCCTTCTTGCGCGGTGCCGCGCCGCCCGCCTTGGCGCGGGCCGCGGATGCGCGCGGCGCCGCACGTTTGCCCGACTTGGCCGGTTTGCCCGCCGGCTCGGAGGCCTCCATGCCGGCGCTGCGGCGCAGCGCCTCCATGAGGCTCACCACCTTCTCCGGCTTCTTCGCCTTGGGCGGCTTCACCGTGCGTCCGGCCGCCTTGGCCTGCACCAACTCCACCACCGCCGCCTCGTAGCGGTCGTCGAAGCTTGCGGGGTCGAACCGCCCCTGCTTGGTGGCGATGATGTGCCGGGCGAGGTCCAGCATCTCCTTGTCGATGCGGATCGGCGCGATGTCGGCGAAGGCCTCGGCGGCGGCGCGCACCTCGTAGTCGAAATTCAGCAGCGTCGCGGTCAGCCCGTCCTCATGGGCGCGGATCAGCACGGTGCGGACCCGCCGGAACAGCACCGCACTGGCCAGCGCCGCGACGTTGCGGCGCTTCAGCGTCTCACGCAGCAGGCCATAGCCCTCGGCCGCCTCCGGCCCGGCGGGGGCGAGATAATAGGGGCGCTCGAAATAGAGATCGTCGATCTCGGCGCAGGCGATGAAGGCGTTCACCGCCAGCGCCTTGTCGCCCTCGGGCACCGTGGCGGCGATCTCCTCCGGCTCGAACACCACATAGCTGTCGGGCGCGACTTCGTAGCCCTTCACCTGGTCGTCGCGCGCGACCTCCTTGCCGGTGTCGCGGTCGACGAAGATGCGGCGTAGGCGGTTGCCGGTCTTGCGGTTGAAGCCGTGGAAGCTCACCCGCTCGGCGGTCGACACCGCGGTGTAGAGCGCGACCGGAAAGCTCAGTTCGCCGATCCGCAGATAGCCTTTCCACACAGCACGGGGCGCCATAGGCGGCTCTCCTGCACGGTCCTCGCGATCCTCAACGTGAGGATCGCGCCGGTGTTCCGGGAGAGTGTGCGGATTCGCCGCCCGGCGGGAGGATTCAGCCGAAGGCGCGGAAGCGCACAAGCCCGTCGCGCTCCAACTGCTCGGTGATGACGTCGCCCCAGCGCACATAGGCGTCGAGCGAGACACGCCGTTCCTCCAGCGTCGGCGCCGGAGCCAGCGCCTCCTCCGCCCGCAGCGCCGGCTGGTCGAGGCCGGTCTCGTGCCGCAGGCCGGCGGCGACCCAGGCATCGGTGCCGCCTTCGAGCGCCACCACGCGGCGCGCCGTCCGCTTCTCCAGTTCGGAGGCGGCAAGAGCGGCGAGCCGCCCATCGGCCGAGGTGAGGATGATCGCCCCGGCGCCGGGCAGCTGGGCGAGGCCGCTGGCCAGCGTCGAGCGACGGGCGACGAAGGAACCCGGCACATAGCGGCGGGGACGGAAATAGGGCGGGGCCGGCTCGACGTCGAGCACCACCGCGCCGTCCTGGATCAGCGCGTCGGCCTGCTGCGGCGACACCCCGGCCACCACCGGCTCGCCGCCGGCGATGCGGGGCGCCGCGACGCCGGCCTCCGTCAGTGCCGCCGCCGGTGCGGCGTGGACGAAGACGTGCTCGAAACCGAGCTGGATCAGCCAGGAGGCGGTCAGCGTCGCCCGCACCCCGTCCGCGTCGTCGACGAGCACGATCCGGCCGTCGCGGGTGCCGACGAAGCTGTCGGTGGTCTGCACCAGCTGCCCGCCGGGGGCGGAAATCGTGCCGGGGAGATGGCCGGCGGCGTGTTCCTCCGGCGTGCGGATGTCGAACAGATACAGCGTATGGCTGCCGGCCTCGGCGCGTAGCGCCGCCAGTCCGTCTGCATCGATGCGCCGCACGCCGAAGCGCTCCGCCACCCGCGCGGCCGCCGCCTTCGCCCGTTCGAGCCCCTCGGGGCCGGGCGGCGGCAGCCTGGCGTCGGCGCCGCTTGCCGGTTCCAGCCCGGCGAGGAGCCAGGCGGCGGTGCCGTTCTCCAGCGAGACCACCGGATTGGGGAAGCCGGCATTCAGCAGCGCCTGCGCCCCGATGATCGCCCGCGTGCGGCCGGCGCAATTGATCACCACCGGGGTATCGGGCGAGGGAACGGCGTCGAAGATGCGGTAGAGCAGTTCGACGCCGGGGGCCGCCACGCCGCCGGGAATGCTGATGTGGTGAAACTCCTCGATCGGCCGCGTGTCGAGCACTACCACACCGCCATCCTCGATCCGCCGAGCCAGCTCGGTCGCGGAGATCCGCGGCGTGTGGTAGCGGCGTTCGACGAACTCGCCGAGCGCCTTGCTGAGCGAATACTGCCCGGTGATCAGCTCGAATCCGGCGGCCTGCCAGCCGGCGAGCCCGCCGGCCAGCAGACGGACATCGGAATAGCCGATCTGCGCCAGCCGGCGGGCGGCGCGTGCGCCGATCTCGCCGCCGTCGTCGTCGGTGACGACCAGTCGGATCGACCGGCGCGGCAGCAGCGCTTCAATCTTCAGCTCGATCTCGCTCAGCGGCAGCGGCACCGCCACCGAGACATGCCCGGCCTCGAAGCGCCCGCCTTCGCGCACGTCCACTACCGCGACCTCCTCCGGGCCGAGCACCGCGGCGCGCAGCTCCTCGGCGGAAATCGTCGGCACGGGGGCGTCGCCCGCAGCGGCGAAGGCGGCGGTGGTGGCATGGACGGTCATGGCGGATCTCCGGGCTGATGGAGGTGGCGGTCGCCTCCCTCGCGCAGGGCGGGAAAGGCAGTGATCAGCCTAGGAGCGGAAAAGCGGAGGCGTTTTCGGTCCTTGCGCACGGATTTGGATCAGCCCGCCGAATGGATGCGGGCAGAGAGATGATTTTTCTCCCGGCGCCGGGGCAGGCTGGCGGCGACACCAACGCAGCGGAGGAGCGGGTGAAGGCGAGCGTCGGAAAATGTCTGCAGCGCGTGCGCCTCGCGGGTTTGGCTCTGGCGGGTTTGGCTCTGGCGGGCTGGGCTGCGGCGCTCATGCTGCTGGCGGCGAGCGCGTCGGCCGCGGCGCCGCCGCTGCGGATCGGCGTCGCCCATGTGCCGCCCACGGCCGACGTGCCGGCGGCGCGGCTCTATACCCAGGACGGCTTCGATCTGGAGCTCGCCGCCGAGATCGGCCGTCGCCTCGGCCGCAAGGTCGAGCTGGTCGACATCGGCGACCGGGCGGCGGAAGCGCTCGCCGCCGGCCGTGTCGACCTCGCAGTGGCGCCGCAGGACGGGGCGCCGCCCTCGGGCATCGAGCTGCTGCCGAGCGGCTACCGGTCCGGCCTGTCGGTGGCGATGCGTACCGATACCGACATTCATTCCTGGGAGGGGCTCGCCGGCCGCAAGGTGTGCGTGGTCGCCTCCAATGAACGCGCCCGCCGCCTGGTGCGCGCCGCGGGCGGGCGGGAGATCGTCCAGCCGGTGCCGGCACTCGCCCTGATGCAAGTGCGCACCGGCGCATGCGACGCCGCCATCCATGACGAGGTGGTGCTGCGTCGGCTGTTTGGAGAAGCCGAATGGAAGAAATTTTCTGCCACCCTGCCAGCGCGCGATTCTACACCGTTGGTCGTGGCGCTGCCGGCCAGCGGCACGCCGCAGGCCGAGGCGCTGCGCTCGACGCTGGCCGCGCTGGCCGATTCCCCGTTCTGGGACCGGAAGATCGGCGAATGGGCGACGAATGTCGCGCTGGAGGTCTATCTGGAGCAGGACGCGCCGGATTGTCACTGATCAAGGGCCTGCCCCCGCTCGTGGCCGGGTTCCTGGCCCTGTGCCTGGCCCTGTCGGCGTTCGCCTCTCCCGGCGCGGCGCAGGAGACGCCCTCGCGCTTCACCCTGGCCACCCATGACGGCAAGTACCTCGACGAGAGCGCGTTGCGCGGCCGGCCCTATGTGCTGTTCTTCGGCTTCACCTCCTGTCCGGAGGTTTGCCCCACGGCGCTCTACGAGCTGTCGCAGGTGCTGGCGGAGCTCGGGCCGGAGGCGGACCGGCTGAAGGTGCTGTTCGTCACCGTCGATCCGGCCCGCGACACGCCGGACCAGCTCGCCGCCTATCTCGGCGCCTTCGATCCGCGCATCACCGGCCTTTATGGCAGCGAGGCGGAGACGACGGCGGCCGCGGCATCCTTCAAGGCGACCTATCGCCGGGTGCCGCAGCCGGACGGCAACTACTCCATGGAACACACCGCCGTGCTGTTCCTGGTCGATGCGCAGGGCCGGATCGCCGACGCCATCGACTATCGCGCCCCGCTCGAGGCGCAGCTGGCGCGGCTGCGGCGGTTGCTCGGCACCTCGTGAGGCGGCGGGTCTGCCGGGCACTGGCGGCGGCGCTGCTGCTCGGCCTCTCCGGCGCCGCCGCAGCGGGCAGCCGCAGCGCGGATGCACCCGATGCCGCGTCGCTGCGCGCACTCTATGCCCGCCCCCCGGCGCACTGGCCGGCCCCGGAGCTGGAGCCGGGCGCCGATTTCGTCGCTTTCGGCGTACCCGCGCCGCTGCCGCCGCCCGATCCGGCACTTGCCCGGCTCGGCGCGGCGCTGTTCGGCGATCCGCGGCTCTCCGCCTCCGGGGCGATGAGCTGCGCGAGCTGCCACGATCCTGCCCATGGCTTCGCCGATCCGCGCCCGTTGCGGCCGGCGGCCGCCACCGCCGCGCCGCGCGATGCCCCCTCGCTGCTCGGCGTCGCCCGTCATGCGGGCTTCGGCTGGGAAGGGATGGAGCGCTCGCTCGCCGCCCAGTCGCTGCGCCCGCTGGCGCATCGCGACGAGATGGCCAATGCCGATGCCGCCGCCGTCGCGGTCCGGGTGGCCGGGCTGACGGAGTACCGCCCGCTCGTCGCCGCCGCCTTCGGCGAGGATGGGATCGACGCCGGCCGTCTCGGCGCCGCGCTCGCCGCCTATCTCGGCGGCCTCGATGCGCCGACCCGCTTCGAGGCTTTCCTCGGCGGCGACTATGCCAGCCTGGACGACCAGGAAATCCGCGGCCTGCATCTGTTCCGCACCAAGGCCGGATGCGCCAATTGCCATTCCGGCCCCATGCTCGCCGATGGCGGCGCCCATAATCTCGGCCTGTCGGCCTTCGGCGAGCCGCGCGAGGATCTTGGCCGCTTCCGTCTCACCGGCGAGATGCAGGATGCCGGCCGCTTCCGCACCCCGAGCCTGCGCCATGTTGGCCGCACCGCGCCCTATATGCATAACGGCCTGTTCCCCAGCCTCGAAGCCGTGGTGAACCTCTATGCCCGTGGCGGCGGCGATGTTTGGGTGCGCAACGAGGCGGAAGCCCGAAGCCCGCTCCATGCCGGGGCGGCCCGCCGTGACGCGCTGCTGCGTCCGCGCGACCTCGATGCGGCCGAGCGCGCCGCCCTCGTCGCCTTTCTGCAGACGCTATAGTAGATAAAAATGATAGAATATATTGACAATGGCCGCGTTCGATGGAGAGCTATGCCGACACGCGCCCTCTGGGGCTGCAAACCGTTCCACAGGGTGAAGTGCCATGAGCCAGCGCCGCCAATTGTCGCTCAACCTCTTCGTCTATCCCGGCGGCCATCACGAGGCCGCCTGGCGCTACGGGGGCACGGATATCAGCCGGCTCAACGACATCACCTACTATCAGGACCTCGCCAAGCGGGCTGAAGCCGCCACCATCGATTCGCTGTTCTTCGCCGATGGCCCGGTGCTCGCCGACAATATCCGCTACGCCGCCCGCTACCGGGTCGAGCCGATCACCTGGCTCGCCGCCATCGGCGCGGTGACCAGCCATATCGGGCTGATCGCCACCGCCTCCACCACCTATAACGAGCCCTATAACCTCGCCCGCCTGTTCGCCTCGCTGGATCATCTGAGCGGCGGACGTGCCGGCTGGAACATCGTCACCACCTCGCAGGCCGCCGCCTCGCAGAATTTCGGCCTCGTGGAGCATCCGGTGCATGCCGAGCGCTATGAGCGGAGCCGGGAATTCGTCGAGGTTGTCACCAAGCTGTGGGACAGCTGGGAAGATGAGGCCGTGATCGCCGATCAGGCGAGCGGATTGTTCGCCGACACCGCCCGCATCCACCCCATCGAGCATGCCGGGAAGCATTTCCGGGTGAAGGGCGCGCTCAACGCGCCACGCCCGCCGCAGGGGCGGCCGGTCTATGTGCAGGCCGGCTCCTCAGAGGATGGCCGCTCCTTCGCCGCCCACTATGCCGAGGCGATCTTCACCGCGCACCAGACGCTGGGCAGCGCGCAGGCCTTCTATGCCGACATCAAGGCGCGGGCCTCCGCGCTCGGCCGCCGGCCGGAGCACATCAAGGTGCTGCCCGGTCTCAGCCCGTTCATCGGCTCGACCGAGGCGGAGGCGAAGGCGCTGGAGGACGAGTTCAACGCGCTGATCCAGCCGGAATATTCGCTGCACCAGCTTCGGCGCATGACCGGCATCGACCTGTCGGGCTATGATCTCGACGGCCCGTTCCCCCGCCACCTGCTCGATATCGACGGCACCCTAGGGGCCGCGAGCCGCTTCCAGCTGATCGTCGGCATTCTCGACCGCGAGAACCCGACCATCCGCCAGCTGATCAACCGCCTTGCCGGCGGGCGCGGCCACTTCGTCCTCGCCGGCACGCCGGAGCGCATCGCCGACGAGATCCAGCTGTGGTTCGAAAATGGCGCGGCGGACGGTTTCAACATCATGCCGCCCTGGCTGACCGGCGGGTTCGACGTGTTCGCCGACGAAGTGGTGCCGCTGCTGCGCCGGCGCGGGCTGTTCCGCACCGAATATAGCGGCCGCACCCTGCGAGACCATTACGGCCTGCCGCGCCCCGACAGCCGCTTCGCCGGCGACGCTCTGCGCGCCAGCGCCTGAACGCCGCCATGACGCTTCCGGCTCCCCACAGCATCGCCATCGTCGGCGGCGGCTTCGCCGGCGCGGTCACCGCGCTGCACCTCATCGCCTCCAGCGCCGGGCCGCTCGACCTGACGGTGGTCGAGCCGGCGGCGCGGCTCGGCCGCGGCATCGCCTATGCCACAAGCGAGCCCGATCACGTCGTCAACGGTCTTGCCGGCGGCTTCGCCCTGCTGGAGAACCAGCCGGAACGGCATTTCCTCGACTGGCTGAGCGCCGAGGCGGAGGCCGGGCGCTGGTCGCCGCCGGCCGGCGACATCGCCCAGAGCTCGCCGCCGCGTGCGCTCTACGGCGCCTATCTCGAGCGCGAACTGGCGGAAGCGGTGCGACGGGCCGGCGGACGGGTGCGCTTCACCCATCGCCGCGACCGCGTGGTCGATGTCGACGGTCCCACGCTGACCCTAGCTTCCGGCGCCACGCTTACCGCCAGGCGGGTGGTGCTGGCTACGGGGCTTCATCGCCGCGAGCCGGCGCTCGCCGCCGGGCTTCTCGGCCATCCCGCCTATGTCGGCGACATCTTCGCCCCCGGCGCCTTCGCCGGCGCGGAGCAGGCGTCGCATGTCCTGCTGCTCGGCTCCGGCCTGTCGATGCTCGATGCCGTGGTGAGCCTGGAGAAGCGCGGCTTTCGCGGCCGCTACACCATTGTCTCCCGCCGGGGGCTGCTGGTGGCGCCACGCCGGGAGGTCGCGCCATGGCCCGGCACGCCGCAGGCAGCCGAGCTGCCGCGCAATGCGCGCTCGGTGCTGCGCTGGATCCGGCGCGAGCGTCGGGCGGTGGCGGCGGCGGAGCGGGATTGGCAGAGCCTCCCGCCGCTGTTCCGCCAGCATGCGGCGGCGATCTGGGCCGGGCTCGCCGATCGCGAGCGGGTCCGGCTGGCGCATCGCCTGCTGCCCTATTGGAACCTCGCCATGCACCGGGGGGCGCCATCCTCCTACGCCTTCTTCGCCCGGGCCCAGGCCGAGGGCCGGCTGCGCCATCTGGCCGGCACCGTCACCGGGATCGTGCCGGGCGACGCCGGCCTGCGTGCCGGCCTACGCGTCGTCTTGTGTCCCAAGGGCGGCGGCGCGCCGCTCCACCTCGACGCCGATCGGGTGGTGAGCAGCCTCGGCTTCGAATTCGACTGGACCCGCATCGACGACCCGCTGGTGCGCAACCTGCTGCGCCGGGGCGCCGCCGTGCCGCACCCCGTGGGTGTCGGCGTGCGGGCCGATCCGGCGACGCTGGCGCTCGTCGACAGCGAGGGACGCATCTCCGACACGCTGTTCGCGGTCGGGCATCCCTTGCGCGGCGAGCTGTTCGAGGCAAGCTCGCTCAAGGAGCAGATCAACCAGGCCACGCGGCTGGCCGCCGTTCTCGCCCGCCGGGCCGAGGCGGAGTCGGCCCGGCGGGTGGCCTGACAATTCCATTCGGAGACAAGACCATGAACGAGATCACCCCTGCCGAGCATTTCCGCGATGCCGAGGCCGTGGCGCCCAAGGCGCTGCACAAGCGCTATCGCGAGCCGGCCGCCGCCGACGTGCTGCCGTGGAGCGAGACGCTTTCCGTGCTGCTGAACCACCGTTCGGTGCGCGCCTTCTCGCCCGAGCCGCTCGCCGAGGGCACGCGGGAGGTGCTGGTGGCGGCGGCGCAGTCGGCGCCGAGTTCCTCCAATGTGCAGGCCTTTAGCCTCATTTCCGTCGAGGATCCGGCGCTGCGGGCACGGCTCGCCGCCATCGCCGGCAACCAGAAGCATATCGAGACCGCCGGGCTGTTCTTCGTCTTCGTCGCCGATCTCTCCCGCGTGCAGCGCCTCGCCGAGCGCGAAGGCCTCGCCAGCGACGGGCTCGACTACACCGAGAGCTTCCTCATCGCCTCGCTCGACGCCGCCTTCGCGGCGCAGAACACGCTGGTGGCGGCGCAGTCGCTCGGGCTCGGCGCGGTCTATATCGGCGCGCTGCGCAACGATGCCGCCGCCGTGGCGCATGCGCTCAAGCTGCCGCCGCGCGCCTATGCCGTGGTCGGTCTCGCCATCGGCCGGCCGGACCCCGCGGTGGTGACCGACGTCAAGCCGCGCATCCCGCAGCCGGGCGTCCTGCACCGCGACGTCTATTCGACCGTCGGCGAGGAGGAGGTGCTGGCCCGCGCCGACCGGCACGCCCTGGCGTTCCGCGCCGCGCAGGGGCTCGACGCCACGCCCTGGACTCGGCTGGCGCTGCAGCGGCTGCATTCCGTCGCCTCGCTGAAGGGGCGGCACGTGCTGCGCCGCCAACTCGAGGCGCTGGGTTTCCCGTTCAAGTGATCGCAAGCCGCCCCTGCTCGCCGGGGGCGGCGGGAAGGAGGGGGAAATGGATAAGATCGACCACAATATATTGCGCATCCTGCAGGCCGATGCCTCGAAGCCCATCGCCGAGATCGCCCGGCTGGTGAACCTGTCGCAGACGCCGTGCTGGAACCGCATCCGCAAGATGGAGGCGGAAGGCATCATCAAGGGCCGGGTGGCGCTGGTGGATTCGCGCAAGGTCGGGCTCGGCCTCACCGCCTTCGTGGCGGTGGAGGCGATCAACCACACCCGCGAATGGGCGGCCAATTTCCGTCGCCTCGTGCAATCGATGCCGGAGGTGATGGACTCCTATCGCATGGCGGGGGACATCGACTACCTGCTGCGCGTCGTCGTGCCCGACATGCAGGCCTATGACGATTTCTACAATCGCCTGATCGAGGGCGCCTCGCCCAAGAACGTCACGTCGCGCTTCTCGATGGAGGTGCTGTCGTCGCGAACCGTCCTGCCGTTCTGATGTCCCGCCAATGCCGCAACTCTACGTCATGCGGGCGGATGGTGAATCCCTATCGGGCCGATTATTGAGTATAAATTTCTCTATCTGCCGGAATCATTGGATGAAGATCTGTTCCCGTTCCTGACCGTTCTGCTTAACGTCACGTGATCTTCTTTCAGACGACGTTCAAATACGGAGACGGACGTGGAAAACGGGTTGGGTTCGGCCGCCGGTCGCGGCTTCGGCAAGGTTTCGAGCAAGGTTGCGCCCCAAAATTCGCGCGGCAAATTCCTCCGGGCCTGCCTCGGCAAGGCGGCGCTGGTCGCGGTCGCGCTCGCGGTCTCCGCGCCGCTGGCGAACGCCGCCGAGCCGCTGACCTTCATCAACCTCCAGCTCAATCCCTGGTCGGTGGTGGCGCAGGAGAAGGGCATCTTCAAGGAGGAGTTCGACAAGATCGGCGTCAAGGAGGTCAATCTCATCGCCTCCGGCGCCGCCGAGCTGTCGGGTGCCGAATCCGCCGGCCTCAACCGCGGCTCGATCGCCATCGCCCAGCGCATGCTGTACCCGGCCACCGCGCACCGGGCCAACGGCCTCGATGCCGTGGTGGTCTGGGTGTCGGAGGCGTCGAACAAGTACCGCACGCCGCTGCTCGCCCGTGCCGACAATAACGAGGTGAACTCCATCGCCGACATGGAGGGCAAGGTTTACGGCTCCAACCGCATCGGCTGCTCCTACACCTCGGTGTTCGAATCCTTCGAGGCCGCCGGCCTGCCGCTCGACACCCGCCTGAAGGCCGGCAAGATCCGCTACGAGGGCGTCGAGAACAACGGCGCCCGCAACGCCGCGCTGCTCTCCGGCGCCGTGGATGGCCTCGCCACCCATATCGGCAACAATTCCGGCGCCGCGCTCTATCTCTCCGGCAAGGTCAAGATCGTCGGCCGCACGGTGGAGAGGGGCGTCTATGAGAACGGCGCCGGCCGCGTCTCGTTCTTCGCCATGCGCGATTTCGCCGAGCAGTATCCCGAGGCGGTGAAGGCGTTCCTGATTTCCTATCGCCGCGCCACGGCGTGGATCCAGGACAATGTCGACGAGGCGGCGGCGATCATCTCCAAGGGCACCCGCGTGCCGCTCGATATCGCCAAGTTCCAGATCGTCGATCCCTCGGGCTACGAGTTCATCAAGGGCGACACCTCGGCCGACAATGTCCGCAAGGCGATCGGCGAGTTCCAGGACTGGTACATCGCCCATGGCGACGACGTCTTCACCGACCGCAAGCTGAGCCAGCAGGACATCGCCACCTTCGTCGACGGCAAGTTCTTCAAGGGCGGCGAATATTCCATCTACTGACGCGGCGCGGACCACGCCACGCCGGGGCGGTTCCTCCGTCCGCGGCGTGGCGGCCGCCAAAGGCGAGCCGGCATCATCATGACCGACGCAACCACCTCCACTTTCGGCGTCCGCCACCCCTATGCGGGTGCGCAGGCCCCGTCTCCGGCCCGCACGGCGCGCCGTCCCGCCGGCCGCCGCTCCATCGGCGTCATCCTGCCGATCGGGCTTTTGATCGCCTGGTCGCTGGCCTCCTGGCTGTCCTGGGTGCCGGCGGTGTTCCTGCCCTCGCCACTGGCGACGGTGGAAGCCTTCGTCGCCATGGTGACGCGCCAGTCGCTGCATCAGGACTTCCTGCGCTCGATCAACATTGTCAGCCAGGCCTTCGTCTACGGCTCCATCGCCGCGGTGGTGCTCGGCGTGGCGGCGGGGCTGTCCGCCAATGTCGAGCGCTTCTTCGGCCCCACCTTCGACAGCATCCGCCACATCCCCGGCGTCGCCTGGCTGCCGCTCATCGTGCTGTGGCTCGGCCTCGGTGCCCCGGCGCAGATCCTCGTCATCGCCAAGTCGGTGTTCTTCCCGGTGTTCCTCAACACGCTGCAGGGCATCCGCAATGTCGAGAAGAGCCATATCGAGCTCGCCAAGGTGCTCACGCTGACGCGCAGCCAGCTGATCCGCCGGGTGGTGATCCCGAGCGCGGTGCCCAGCATCATGGTCAGTCTGCGCTATGCCGCCGGCGTCGCCTGGGCGCTGGTGGTCACCGCAGAAGGCCTCAGCGGGCAGGAGGGCCTCGGCTACCTGATCTTCCGCGCCCAGAACCTCTTGATGACCGATCAGCTCATCGTCTGCATGGTGATCATCGGTCTCGTCGGTTTCGTGATCGACCGCCTCATGCTGCTGCTGCAACGCTTCGTGCTGCGCTGGAAGCAGGGCTTCGACGGCTGAGAAATCCCCACGGTCTCTTTGACTTGCCCTCTCCCCATTGGGGAGAGGTGGCCCGCGAAGCGGGTCGGTGAGGGGGGACGCGCGATGGGGAAGCCTCGAAGACCCCTCACCCCACCCCTCTCCCCGACGGGGAGAGGGAGGCACCCCAACTTTCACAGGACACAACGCCATGACCATCGCCGTCGACCGTTCGATAGAGGCCAACGCCACCCCGGTGCTGCGCGAGCTCATCTACACCATCTGCCCGGTGCTGGTGGCGTCCAACGTGGCGCTGGAGCTCGGCTGGATCCATGACGAACTCGGCCGGGTCGGCGCGAAGCCGACCTATCTGCGCTCGGCGCTCTCGGACGTCGCCTGGCCGGCGCACTACAACCACGATTCCGGCCGACTGCTGCGCGATGGCGGCAACAGCCCGGCGATCTGGTCGAAGGCCGATCTTCGCCCCACCGTGCTGCTCGGCCTCACCCAGGCGCAGCCGGCCGGCAAGGTGCTGGTGCGCACCGATTCCGACATCCACCGCGTCGCCGACCTCAAGGGCCGCCGCTTCGGCCTCTACAAGAGCCAGCGCAACGAGAAGATCGACCATCGCCGCGCCACCGGCGAGCATGGCATCCTCGCCGTCCTTGCGCTCCACGGGCTTGACCGCAGGGACGTCGAGATCGTCGACATCGAGGATGCCGACGCCCACACCGAGGCGCCCGCCGATACCCCGGCCGGCATCTGGGCGCAGCGCCGCGCCACCAGGCAGGACGAACTGACCCTGGAGGCGAGGGCGCTGGACGCCGGCACCATCGACGCCATCTACGATTATTCCATCGGCGTCGATATCCGTCTCACCCAGACCGGTCGCTTCCGGGTCATCGAGGATCTCGATCGCTACCCGGACTGGACGCTGCGCATCGCCAACGCCCCGCGTACCCTCACGGTAAGCACTGAGTTCGCGAAGGCCAATCGCGATATCGTGGTGGCCTGGCTGCGCGCCTCCATCCGGGCCGGCCGCTGGATCAACGCCCATCCGGAGGCGGCGGCCGACATCTTCTACCGCACCACCATCTATGCCGACCGCGACGCCATCGCCCGCGCGCTGCGCGACTTCGATCTGGTGCCGAACCTGTCGGCGCAGAACCTTGCCGGCCTGCGGCTGGAGACGGATTTCCTGCGGGCGCATGGCTACATCGCGGGGGATGTCGACGTGAACGAATGGGCGGATTCTTCCTATCTGGAAGAGGCCGTCACGTCGCTGCGGCGCGGCTGATGCGGGGGACGGAAATCATGGTCGACATTCTCGAACGCCCTTCGGCTTCCGCACCCGCCCCCGTCAAGGTCGGCGCCCGCGAAGCCTGGTACACCATCTGTCCGACCTTCGTGGCGTCCAATGTGGCGCAGGAGTTCGGATGGATCGAGGAAGAGCTGCGCCGGATCGGCGCGTCCTTGTCCTATCTGCGCTCGCTCCCGGTGGAACAGGGCTATCTCCCGCATTTCAGCCATCGCTTCGCGCATCTGTTCCGCGACGGCGGCAATATCCCCTCGATCTGGGCCAAGGCCGACAATGTCGACACCACGCTGATCGGCCTCACCGAAACGCAGCACGGCGGCACCATCGTGGTGCGGGCGGACGATGCCGCCCGCAGGGTCGCGGCGCTGAAGGGCCGGCGCTTCGGGCTGTCGCGCAGCGCCAACCCCGCCAAGATCGACTGGTGGCGGGCGACCTCCGAGCAGGGGATCCTGAAAGCGCTGGCGCTCGCCGGCCTGTCACGCGCCGATGTGGAGATCGTCGATATCGCCAATGACGACCGCGGCTTCGGCGAGGCCTCGCGTCCGTCCGAATTATGGGCGAAGCGGCGCGGCGATCTCGTCTTCACGCCCGAAGCGCGGGCGCTGCAGGCCGGCGAGGTCGATGCCATCTTCGCAAGCCACGGCCGCGCGCTCGGGCTGGAGCGGACCGGCGGGTTCAAGCAGGTGGAGGATTTCTCCCGCCATCCCGACTGGGCGTTGCAGGTCTCCAACAGTCCCTATGCGCTCACCGTGAACACCGATTTCGCCAGGGCGAACCGTGACATCGTCGTCGCCTTCCTGCGTGCCACCGCGCGGGCGGCCCGCTGGCTCGACGGCAATCGCGAGGCCGGGGCGGCGATCCTGCACCGCGTCACCTATCACCCGCGTGTCGCCGACACCGCCGCCGCCATCGCCGGCACCGATTTCCTGCCGGCGCTGACGCCGCGCAAGCTCGCCGGCATCGACCTTCAGAAGCGCTTCCTGGTCGAGCACGGCTACATCAGCCGTGATTTCGACAGCCGCGACTGGGCCGACGCCTCCTATCTCGACGAAGCGCTGGAGTCTCTCACCTCATGACCGCACGCGGCAACCTCGAAATCCGCGACGTCGAGAAGCATTACGACGTCGACGGCCGCCCGTTGAAGATTCTCGATCGCATCAATATCGACGTCGCCAATGGCGAGTTCGTGTCCATCGTCGGCCCGAGCGGCTGCGGCAAGTCCACCATACTGCGCCTGGTGGTCGGGCTCGACGACGACTATGCCGGCACCATCCGCCTGCATGGCGAACCGATCCGTGGCACCAGCCTCGATCGCGGCATCGTCTTCCAGGACCATCGCCTGCTGCCCTGGCTGACGCTGGAGCAGAATATCGGCCTCAGCCTGGAGAATGCCGGTCTCGGCGCCGAGGAGAAGAAGCGCACCATCGCCGAGCACATCGCGCTGGTGGGGCTGCGCGGTTTCGAGAAGGTCTACCCCTACCAGCTGTCCGGCGGCATGGCGCAGCGCGCCGCCATCGCCCGCGGCCTTGTCGGCCGGCCGGAAATCCTTCTGCTCGACGAGCCGCTCGGGGCGCTGGACGCGCTCACCCGGCTGCGGTTGCAGGAGGAACTGCTCAGCATCTGGCGCATCGAGAAGACCACCATGATCCTGGTGACCCACGATGTCGACGAGGCGATCTATCTCAGCGACCGGGTGCTGGTGATGACCGCCAATCCCGGCCGCATCGTCAAGGAGATCACCGTCGACCTGCCGCATCGGCGCGACCGCGGCAGCGCCGTCTTCGCTGCGATCAAGCGGGACATCCTGCGGGAGATGGGCGAGGTCGCCGTGCATGTGGCGGCGGCATGAGCGGCGGCATGGGCGGCAGTATGGGCGGCGCGGTCATGCCTGCCGATGCCGCGCGGAGAGCGTTCCGCACGGACCGGACGCCTTGGCCCGGCATCCGGCCTCATCGTACACCTCACCATACCCGCTGGCGGGGCTGGGTGGGGTTTGCCCGTGCGGGCGTCTTGGCGTTGATGATGGGTGCCGCCACGGCGGCGGGCGCGGTCGATACCCCGCCCTCCGACGCCCTGCCGGACCTCGCCCCGATCCGCGCGCTAATCTATTCCGGCGACTACGAAAAAGCGGCCGCCGAGCTGGGCGACCTCGCGACGCGGGTGCGCCATGCCGACGTGTTCAACCTGCTCGGCTACAGCCTGCGGCAGCTGAAGCGCTATGACGAAGCCGACCGCTGGTACCGCGAGGCGATCTATTTCGACCCCACACATCGCCAGGCCATTGAATATCAAGGCGAATTATTCATCGCCACTGGCAGGCTCGACAAGGCGAAGGAGAATCTCGTCACCTTGAAGATCTTCTGCCGGACCGGCTGCCCGGAGCTCGACAAGTTGCAAAAGGCCTATGCGGAGGCTGGCGGCAAGGAATAGCGCCGCGCCGGAAAGAAGAGGCCGGGCATCGCCCGGCCTCCTGGCATCACATTACTTGTTCACGTCGGTCCAGATGCGGGTATAGAGCTCGTTGACCTCCGGCGCGCAGGTGGCAAGGAACTCGCCGGCCTTCTTGAACTGCTCGGGGATGACGAGTTCGGGCGCGTCCTTCATGTCGGCCGGCAGGAACTGATCGGACCCCTTGATTCCATTCGCATATTTGGCGAAGGACGAAATCAGCGCGGCGTTCTCCGGCTCCATGATGAAGTTCATGAACAGCTTGGCGTTCTCGACATTCTTGGCGTCCTTCAGGATCGCGACGCTGTCCATAAACAGCGGATAGCCTTCCTTCGGATAGCCGAAAACGATATCCGGGTTCTTCAGGCGCGAGCGCAGGATGGCGCCGTTCCAGTAGTACACGCCGGCATAATCGCCCGAGGGCAGCTTTTCGGTTACGCTGTAGTCCATGGCAAGCCATTTCGGCTTGGCGGCCACCAGGGTGTCGCGGGCCTTCTTCAGGATTTCCTTGTCGGTCGTGCACCAGTCGCCGCCGAGATACTTGATGGTGGCGAACAGGACGTCGCTCATCTCCGGCTCGACATTGATCTTGCCGATCAGTTCCTTCGGCGGATCGAGGAAGATCGCCGAGGTATTGACGTCCCCGCCATAGACCTTCTTGTTGACGCCGATGCCGCTGAGGCCCCACTGCCACGGAACCGTGTAGTGCCGGCCCGGATCCCACGGCACATTCACCCAGCGCTCGTCGACATTCTTGAAGTTCGACATCTGGTCCGGCCGCGCCTCGAGCAGCAGGCCTTCCTTGATCCAGATCGGCACGTAATTGGCCGAGGGCACGACGATGTCGAAGCCATGACCGCCGGCGCGGATCTTGGCGAGCGCGGTGTCGTTGGAATCGTAGTCCGTGACGGTAACCTTGACCTTGTACTTGTCTTCGAACTTCTTGATCATCTCGGGGCTGGTGTAATCGCCCCAGTTGTAGATGTTGAGTGCACCTTCGGCTGCGGCACTGCCGGCAAAGCCAAGGATCGCGACCATCGCGCCTGCCGCCGTCATCTTCCAGTTCATGGTTCCCGTCTCCGTCAGGTTGTCGTGAGACCTGGTTTTGTCAGGTCTTCTTGCGGTTGATGAAGAAGAAGGCTGTCACCAGCAGCACCGACAAGGCGAGGAAGGCGGTGGCGATGGCGTTGACCTCGGGCGTCACGGCGCGGCGGAGCTGCCCGAGCATATAGGTCGGCAGGGTGTCCTGGCCGCCCGACTTGACGAATTCGGTGATGACGACGTCGTCGAGCGAAATGACGAAGGCCAGCATGAAGCCGGCGATGATGCCGGGGCGCAGCAGCGGCAGCGTCACCCGGCGGAACACGTTCCATGGCGTCGCGTAGAGGTCGGCGGCGGCCCGTTCGAGAGCGCTGTCCATGCCTTCGAGCCGGGCGCGGATCGGCAGGTAGGCGAAGGGGATGCAGAACGCGGTGTGGGCGAGGATCAGATAGCCGAGCCCGGAATAGCCGGTCCATACCTTGACGCGCGCGAACACGATGAGGAGCGCGACCGCGGTGACGATCTCTGGCACCATCAAGGGCAGGTTGATGAAAGCATATTTGACCCCGAGCCCGCGATAGGCGGCGGTGCGCGTGGTGGCGATCGCCGCCATGGTCGCGGCGGTCGTGGCGAAGATGGCCGCGCTCAGCGCAATGACGAGCGAACGCCAGGCCGCATCCTGCACCGCCGTATTGGCGGCGGCATCGGCGAACCAGCGCAAGGAGAGGCCGCCCCAGGCGGTCAGCGACTCCGAATCGTTGAAGGCATAGGCCACCAGAGTGATGATCGGCAGATAGAGCAGTGCGAAGGTGAACAGGGCGAGGAAGGCGAAGCCGGGCTGGGCGCGGATGTCAAAGCGGGCTTTGGTCAAGCGGAATTCAGCCATGTCCCGCCCCCGTGCGCGACGCGTTGCGCACATAAAAAAGCATGGCGACCATCACCAGCACCATCAGGGTGATGGAAATGGCGGCGCCGAGCGGCCAGTTGCGGCCGGCGCCGAACTGCAACTCGATGAGGTTGCCGAGCATCAGGTTCTTGCCGCCACCCAGCACCCGTGGAATCACATAGGCGCCGAGCGAGGGCACGAAGACGAGGATCGAACCGGCGACGATGCCGGGCTTGACCAGCGGAATGATGATCCGTCGCAGTACCGCCCAGCGGCTGGCGTAGAGGTCGTAGCCGGCCTCGATCAGCCGGAAATCGAGCTTCTCCATGCTGGCATAGAGCGGCAACACCATGAGCGGCAGATAGACATAGACCATGCCGAACAGGATCGCCCAGTCGGTGTACATGATCTGCAGCGGCTGATCGATGACGCCGAGCCCCCGCAATATGGTGTTGAGGATACCCTCGTTGCGGATCACCTGCTGCATGGCGAAGGTGCGGATGAGCAGGTTGGTCCAGAACGGGATGGTGATGAGGAATACCCAGATTTCCCGGGAACGGCGCGGCCGCGTGGCGATGAAATAGGCGGTGGGGAAGCCCAGCGCCAAGGTCGCAAGCGTGGTGATGATCGACAGTTTCACCGAGCGCCACAGGATCGACAGGTGCGCGTCGGCCAAGGTGACGGTGTCGTCGAACATGTCGCGCTGGAACAGCACGGAGAACCAGCCGTCGAGCGAGTATTGCCCGAACTTCACATCGCCATAATCGCCCTTCGCCATGAATGAATAGGCAAGCATGACGAAAAGCGGGCCGATGGCGGCGAGGAAGACGATGATCAGCGCCGGCGCCGACAACAGCCAGCGGCGGCGGATGCTTTCGTGCTCGGCGCGCTGGGCGATCTCTGCCGCGGTTGCCATCGTCAATCCCGCAGCACTTGCGCGGCATCCGCCGCGATCTCGATGCCGACCCGGTCGCCGATCGCAAAGCCACAGGACTGGGCGCGGCTGTTCTGTTGTCGCACGGTAAACAGGTCGTCCTCGCCGAGACGCACATGGATATGCGTGTCGGTGCCGAAATAGACGATGTTCTCCACCATGCCGGAGAGCTGGCCGCCCTGCGCCACGGCCCGCGCATGCTCCGGCCGCACCACGATGGTGGCATCACCCTTCGGCTGGAAGCCTTCGGCGATGGTGGCAAGGATGTCGGTACCCGACTTCAGCCGCACATTGGCGACACCGTTGGAGATGCCGGTGACGGCTGCAGTGAGGAAATTGGTTTCGCCGATGAAGTCGGCGACGAAGCGTTCGGCCGGTTTGTCGTAGATGTCCCAGGGCGAGCCGATCTGCCTCACCTTGCCCTTCGACATGACCGCGATGCGGTCGGACATGGTGAGCGCTTCTTCCTGGTCGTGGGTGACGAAGACAAAGGTGATGCCGGTCTCGTGCTGCAGCCGCTTCAATTCGATCTGCATCTCTTTGCGCAGCTTGTAGTCGAGCGCCGAGAGCGGTTCGTCGAGCAGCAAAACCTTGGGCGCCGGCGCCAGCGCCCGGGCAAGTGCGACGCGCTGGGCCTGGCCGCCGGATATCTGGTCGGTGCGGCGCCGGGCAAGTTCTTCCATGTGCACGAGCTTCAGCATCTCGGCCACGCGGGCTGCGATCTCGCCCTTCGGCCGGCCGAGCATCTGCAGGCCAAAGGCCACGTTCTCCCACACGGTGAGGTGAGGGAACAGGGCGTAGCTCTGGAAGACGGTGTTGATCGGCCGCTTGAAGGGGGGCAGGCCGGCAATATCCTGTCCATCGAGCAGGATGGCGCCTTCGGAGGGGTACTCGAAGCCGGCGATCAGCCGGAGGAGAGTGGTCTTGCCGCAGCCGGAAGGGCCGAGCAGGGTGAAGAACTCGTTCTCGCGTATGGCGAGCGACACATTGTCGAGCGCGCGCAACGCGCCGGGGCCTTCCCCAAATTGCTTGACGATTCCCTTGGCTTCGATTGCGACGCGCTTGTCCTGTGCCGTGGCAGGCTCCGGCATCATTCACCCGTTGGTTATTGCCGTTCTCTGGAGGCCTCGGGCGATGCCCTGGGCCGTTGTTGTTGAAACCAGCCTATGGGACGGCTTGGCGGCGGGCAAGCAGGCCGGCTAAGAATGTGATCATATTTTTGGCCAGTCGATTTGAGGAGCAACCCTTGCCGAGCGCCGACATTATCATCGAGAACGCCCGCATCCTCACCATGGACCCTACACGGCCTTTCGCCGAGGCGATCGCCCTGAGAGGCGGCTGCATTCTCGCCGTCGGCTCGCGCGCCGAGGTGACGGAGATTGCCGGCTCCCCGGTCCGGCGGATCGATGCCGGTGGCGCCAGCGTGCTGCCCGGATTCATCGACAGCCATATTCATCTTTTCACCGGCGGAGCCCAGCTCGCCAGCCTGTCGCTCGCCGGCTTCGCCGGCTTCGAGCAGATTGCGACGGCGATTCGCGAACGGGCCCGTTCCGATGCGTCCAATGTGCTGATCGCCGAGCAGGCGGCCTATTTCATGTTCGGCGACGATCAGCCGATCACCCGCCAACTGCTCGACCGCGTATTGCCGGACCGGCCGCTCGCCTTGTTCGCCAGCGACCATCACACCATGTGGGCGAACACCAAGGCGCTCGAGGCTGCCGGCATTCTCCACGGGAGGGATTTGCCGCCAGGCAACGAGATCGTCATGGGTGCCGACGGGCTTGCCGCCGGCGAGTTGCGGGAATTCGAGGCCATGGCGCCGATCTCGGCGCTGACGCCGACCGGCGGTCGCGAAATGCTCGGCCTTGCCGGTCACGAGCCGAAGACCCCGCCAACCGCCGCCGACCGCGCTGTCGACAAGGGGATCATCAAGCAGGGGCTCGCTTATTGCGCCTCGCTCGGCATTACCAGCTTCCACAACATGGACGGTAATTTCTACCAGCTGGAATTGTTGGGAGAGATCGAGGCGGCAGGCGAATTGATCGTGCGCGGGCGGGTGCCGTTTCGTTTTACGCCGGGCATGGCGCTTTCCGAGCTTGAAAAGGCGGTGGAGATGCGGTCGCGCTGGCGCTCCGACCGGCTGAAGGCCGATTTCGTGAAGATCTTCATGGATGGCGTGGTCGAATCCACCACCGCTCACATGTTCGAGGACTATATCGGCTCGCCGGGCGTGCGCGGCGCCTCTTATTTCGAGCAGGACGAGTTCGACGCCATCTGTGCCGAAATCGACCGTCTTGGCTTCCAGATCACCGTCCATGCCATCGGCGATCTGGCGGTAAACCGCACGCTCAACGGCTATGAGGCGGCACGGCGCGCCAATGGCGCGCGCGACAGCCGCCATCGCATCGAACATATCGAGGTGCTGGCCCCGCGTGACCTTGGCCGTTTCGCCGAGCTCGGTGTCATCGCCTCGATGCAGCCGACCCACGCGCCGGGGGGGTATTATCCGCCGGAGCCGATCCTCTCCATGATCGGGCGCGAGCGGATGATGCTGGCCTATCCCTGGCAGACCATCCGCACCACTGGCGCCCGCCTGGTGTTCGCCAGCGACTGGCCTGTGGCGCCGCTCGATCCGCTGCTGGGCATCCGCACCGCCGTAACGCGCGGCCCGGTATTTGAAGGCGCGCCGGACGAGCGGCAGAGCCTCGTCGATTCGATTGCCGGCTTTACCCGCGACGGCGCGTTTGCCGAGTTTGCCGAAGCGAGCAAGGGCGTGCTCCGGCCGGGTGCGGTGGCCGACATCGTCATACTCGACGGCGATATCGAGGCGACCGCGCCCGACGAGATCGACGCGATGAAGGTGGCCGCCACGCTTTGTGGCGGCCAGATCACCTATGAGCGCAGCGCGGCGTAGCTGATCGGCGGGCGGCGCTGGAACCACGGCGCCGCCTCCTCGATGCGGGCGCAGACACCGAGCAGCAATTCGTCACGGCCGAAGCCGGCGGCGAGATGAACCCCGACCGGCAGCCCGTCCTCGGTCCAATGCAGCGGCAGCGAGGCCGCCGGCTGGCCAGAGGCATTGAAGGCGGCGGTGAACGGCGAATAGGCGAACACCATTCCCGGGGCCATCCGGTAGTCGACATAGTTCTTGCCGAGGTGGTTGAAGCGCCCAAGCCTTGCCGGCGGTTCGGCCAGGGTTGCCGTCAGCAGCAGATCGTAACGCTGGAAGAAGCCGGCCAATTCGCGACCATAGGCATGCACCTTGTTGACCGCCTCGAGGTAGTCGGCGCCGCTCACCGTGCGGGCATAGGCGATGGCGGTGCGGGCGACGTTCTCGATCTCGTCCTCGGCAAGCGGGCGGCCGCGCCGGCGCACCGCGCTCTCGACCGAAAGTGCCGTGCCGCAGGCGATCACCTTTGTCCAGGCGACCATCATGCCGGACGTATCGGCATCGAGGCGAGCTTCCTCAACTTGGTGGCCGAAGTCTTCCAGCAGCCGCGCCGCCTTCTCGACGGCGGCACGGCAGTCGGGATGGATCGCCTCGCCGGTGAGATTGGTCGGGATGAAGGCGATGCGCAGTGGCTTGTCCTGCCGGCCCAGCGCGGCGCCGAACGAAGCTTCCAGCGGTGGCGCCGCATAGGGCGCGCCGAGATCGGAGCCGTGGGTGGCATCGAGCAGTACGGCGGTGTCGCGCACCGAGCGGGTCAGGAAGCCGTCGATCGCCATACCGGCCCAGCCTTCGCCGACATAGGGGCCGTCCGGCAGGCGGGCGCGGGTGGCCTTGAAGCCGAACAGGCCGCAGCTTGAAGCCGGAATGCGGACCGAGCCGCCGCCGTCCGAGCCGTGCGCCACGGGCACCATGCCGGAGGCGACGGCCGCCGCCGCCCCGCCGGAGGAGCCGCCCGGCGTGTGGTCCGGATTCCAAGGGTTGCGCGTCGGCCCGCCATAGACCGCCGCCTCGGTGGTCGGCCCGACGCCGCCTTCCGGCGAGGTGGTCCGTCCGAAGGTGACTAGGCCGGCCATCTTCAACCGCACATAGATCGCCGAATCCTGGCCATAATGCGTATTGGCGAACAGTCGCGAACCGTTGTTGGACGGAAAGTCGATCGCCTCGGCACCCAGATCCTTCAGCAGGAAGGGCACGCCCTTGAGCGGGCCATCGGGCAACCCCTCGGCGATGAGGCGGCGCGCGACGTCTTCCCGCTGCATCACGACGGCGTTGAGCCGCGGATTGAGAGCGTCGACCCGTCGCAGCGCCTCGTCGAGAAGTTCGGTGGGGGTCACCTCCCGCCGATGTACCAGATCGGCCAGCGCGACGGCGTCGCAGCTCTCGAACAGATCACTCAAACTCACGATCGAACTCCAGTATCCGGCGTTCCGTCTTGGGACGGCGAAACTTCACGGCTCGGTGCGCAGCGTCGTCGCTTCCGGCGGCGAGCGGAACATCAGCGCGGCGATGGCGAACAGGGCGCAGGCCAGCGCCACGAAGGCCACCAATCCATGCGTCGTCGCCTGCATGGCGACGCCGGCCATGGTCGGTCCGAGCAGGGCGCCCACGCCCCAGAACAGTCCCATGCCGGCATAGATGCCGACGATATCGCTGCCGGAGAAGCGGCTGCCGACGATGGTCAGCATCATCGTGTAGATGCCGACGAACAGGCCGCCCCAGACGAACAGTAGCGGATAGATCGCCCATTGGGCCTCAAGCGCCCACGGCCACGCCGCCGCGCCGATGGCGGAGAGCACGGCGAGCCCGATGATGAGCGACTGGCGGTCCATCTTGTCGCCCAGCCAGCCGATCGGCAGCTGCAGCACGATGGCGCCGAACATCATGCAGGTCATGAGCTGAGTCGCCTGCGCCTCCTGCCAGCCCACCGACATCGCATAGAGCGTCAGGAAGGTCAGGCCGGCGGTTTCGACCGCCGCGTTCAGCGCCGTCGCGGCCATGGCGACCGGCGCGAGACGGATGTAGCGGAACGGATTGCTGTGATGCGGCTGCTCGATCACGGGAGCCACAATGCTGGGCGATATCACAAACGCCGCCGCGCATGCGGCGAGGCCGGCGCCGATTCCGTAAGGCAGGAATCCTTCGGAGCCGGCAATCGACAGGATCAGCGGGCCGAGGGCGAAGCCGACCGACATGGCGGCGGTATAGGCCCCCATGGTGCGCGCGCGCGAGGACTCCGAACTCAGGGCGTTCAGCCACGTCTCCGACAGGACGAAGAGAACCTCGGAGGCGGCGCCGAGCAGGATGCGCAGCGGGAACCACAGCCAGACCAGCGGCATGGCGGGGAAAATGCAAAGCAGCAGCGCGGCCAGCAGCAGCGAGCCGATCACCGAGCGCCGCAGGCCGAAAAATGCCGTGAGGCGCGGCAGCAGAAAGGCCATGAGCAGCACGCCTATCGCATGCATGGCGGCATTGGCACCGATCAATGCTTCGCTCAGGCCTCTTTCAGCGAGATCGAGCGCGATCAGCGCAGCGCTCAGGCTATAGGTAAGCCCGAAAATCGTGGCGGTGGCGATGATGGCGATACGGGCCAGGATGGTGCTTCCGGCTTCCGGCTGCATGTCGTCGATCTCCCCCTCCGGACCAGGGCCGCGCGCGGCGATGGTCCAGGTTCCCTAAACGGCTTGCTGAGCCTTGGCGCGCCGAATTCCCCGACCCATGCGCTCCGGCAGCTCGATGATGGCAGACAAGGCTCGCGCATAGTCCAGCACCAGGCCCGGCGTCCAGGCCATCAGCTCGGCGCGGCGCCTGATGACGCCGGCTGCCCAGAACTCCGGTAGCATCAAAAGCCGCGCGAGGAACCACGGCGAGCGCACCTCTTCGGCAAAAAGGCCTTCGACGGCGGCGTCGAGGGCCTTAGCCACCGAACTGGAGCAGTTGCGGTTGGTGAGATTGTAGGTGGTTTCCTGGCGGTAACTCGCCCAGAACGCACGCAGCGCCTCGATATCGAGGCCGGCGAGCTCGACCTGCCAGCTCGAGGGGCACCATTCGGCGCTTTCATAGGTGTAGCTGGGCTGGAACTTGCCGGGCACGTCGTTTTCCCGGGTGGCGCGCAGGATGCGGGTGAACTGCGCGCCGTCGCGGTCGATCTCCACCGCCGGATAATGGCTGATATAGATGTCCGGTCCGGCTTCCAGCGCCGCGTGGCCGGTGGAGACCACGCCATGCTCGTCCAGCGCCGCCACATAGCGGGCGATGCCGCGGCTCAGCCCAACCAGATCGCCCGTCGGCGTCCACACATGCACGGTGACGGTGCCGTAGGCGGGAGCGGCGGGCAGTTGCCCTGTATCGGGAGCCGCCGTACCGCCGCGCGGCCAGCCGTCGCTGAGGATGCGGGCGATCGGCATGTTTTCCGGCAGGCGCCGGAGCCGTCGCGCGGTGACGAGCAGGCCGTAGGCGGTGACGATCATCAGCGTGCCGACATCCTCGCCCACCTCGCCCTGCCAGCCTGTCGGCCAGGGAAGGAAAGACCAGAGACCCAGCAGAAACTCGATGCCTGCGGCGACGAGCGAGCCCCGCCAGCGCGGGAACCGTACCACCCAGGCGCTGGCCGCCCGGAAGCTCGCATCGGTGACCAGGAAGGTGCCGACGAGGAGGCCGACCAGCATATCGCTTCCCCAGGGGCGGAGAATGATGAGCAGGGAGATGGCGACCAGGATGCCGGCCTTGCTGAAGCGCAGGGCGCGTCGGGTGCCGGTGCCGGTGAAGCCGGCGATCAGCGAGGCTCCGGCATCGAGCAGCAGCGGCACGGTGAACCAGACCGGCGGAATGCGCCGCTCGTCGCTGAGCGCGTTGACGAGGATGAGGACGCCCATCAGCAGCCATGCCAGTCCGACGAGGCCGATGACCCACCATTTGGCACGAATGACCCGGGCACCGATCAGCAGCAGCAGGACTTCAATCATGGATGACCTTACAGGAAAACGCCGTCCCGCGGTTGGCTGCCACGGTGAGCGATCTCCAGGAGCATGAAGGAGGCAGGCCGATGGTGCACGGCCTCCGGGGACGGCCGGAGCCTATCAATCCATGCTTCGGTTCCGCAAGCTTTCTGAACGTTGTCAACGATCTGGCATGAAGATCGGCGGGCCGATGGCCGTGCGGGACGGAGGAGGGTTGGCCTCAGCCCGCCTCGCCGCCGTGGGGGCGCACCAGATTGTCCTCCCATGCCTGTCGAATATGGGGAAAGGCGAGCTCGCCCTGCCTGCCCAGCAGCATGGCCAGCACGCGCGGCGGGGTCAGCGGCAATTCCTGCACACGGGCGCCGGTTGCATTCGCCACGGCGCAGGCGACGCTCGCTCCGACATTGAGGATAGGAACTTCGCCCGCTCCCTTGGTGCCCAGCGGCCCGAGGGATGGGGCGCCTTCGAACAGCTCGACCTCGACCGGCACGACGTCGGAGGCGAGCGGCACGCGATAAGTCTCGAAACCGCTCTGGCAGATCCGACCCTGCGCGTCGATCGATACTTCCTCATGCAGCGCATAGCCGAGGCCCTGCACCACGCCGCCCTGGATCTGGCCGCCAATGGCGCTGCGGTTCAGCGCCCGCCCCACATCCTGAACCACGCGATAGCTCAGCACCTCGACATGGCCGGTGTCGGGGTCGACGGCGACCTCGCAGTCGTGGACGGCGAAGATTGGAATGTCGATGGCATCGATGAAATGCCCGGCGGTGCAGCCGGGCATGGCCGGCACGCCCTTGCGGGTAAACGCCCCGGTGCCGGCAATCGGGCCCGTCAATGCCTGTGCGCGGGCCGCTACCTCGGCGATTGTGAAACCAGCTCCATTGGGGCCGGCGATCTCCATCCGACCGTCCTCCATGACGAGATCGTCGGGTGCGGCGTCGAGCATCTGTGCGGCACAGGCCAGCAGCTTGCCGCGCACCTCCTGCGCCGCCTGGAGGCTGGCGGCGCCAAGCGAGACGGTCTGCCGGCCGCCGCCGACGCCGACATCGTAGCCGGCGGCATCGGTATCGGCCTGACGCACCACCACATCCTCCGGCCGGATGCCGAGCGTCGCGGCGACGATCTGCGGCAGGCTCTGCATCATCGAGCCGGAGCCGATCTCGACACCGGAAGTGACCAGCGTGGCGCTGCCATCGGCATTCATGTTCACCGTCGCCGCCGAGGGGCCGACGAAGACAAACCAGGTGCCCACCGTGGTCGCGCGCCCGTAAAGGCGCCCGTCCTGCGGGTCGCGCGAGGGCGCGGCGGCGCGCAGCGCTTCCATGCGGTCCAGCATCGGGCGCAAGACGTCGCCCTCGAACACCTGGCCGGTTGCGCCGAAATCGCCGTCGCCGAGCACGTTGCGTCGGCGGAACTCCAGCGGGTCCATGCCGATGGCGGCGGCGATCTCGTCGGTGTGCCGCTCCAGCGCAAAGGTATTGTAGACGCCGTTGCAGGCGCGGAAGGCGCCGTTCGGCGCGGTATTGGTGTAGATGGCGCGGGAGGCGAGGCGGGTCGCGCCGAGCTTGTAGTTGCCGCCCAGCGTGTGGGCGGTCATGGTGGTGAGAAAGATCTGCTCGCCGCCATAGGCGCCGCAATCCATCAGCACCACCGCCTCGCGCCCGGCGATCTCGCCGGCCGGCGTCACCGCCGAGCGGATGCGGATCTCGGCATTCTCGCGGAACAGGCAGGTGAGCATCTCCTCCTCGCGGGAGTTGACCAGCCGCACCGACCGCCCGCTCATCTTCGCCAGCAGCGCGGCGAAAGGCTCGATAGCGATGTCGAATTTGAGCCCGAAGGCGCCGCCGACGGGGGGCACCGTCACCCGCACCTGCGAGGCCGGAATGCCGAGGAAGCGCGCTGTGGCGTTGCGTACCGTCCAGGGCACCTGGGTCGAGGTCTCGATATGGAAACGGGCTTCGTCGTAATTGGCCACCGCCGCCCGCGGCTCGAACGCCATGTGGTTCTGCCGCCCGACGCGGAACGTGCTCTCGACCACGGTAACGTCCGGCCGGGCGAAGGCGGCATCGACGTCGCCGCGCACCACCGTCGCCTCCCAGGCGACATTGCCGGCGCGCGCGCCGCCCTCCAGCAGCACCTCGTAGTTCTGCCATTCCGCATGCAGCAGCGGAGCATCGGGCGCCAGCGCCTCCTCCATGGTGAAGGCGGCCGGCAACGGCACGATCTCGACCTCGATCGCCTCCAGCGCCGCCTGCGCCTGCTCCAGTGTGTCGGCGGCGATGGCGGCCAACGGTTCGCCGATATAGCGCACCACATCCTCGGCGAAGAGTGAATGATCGGCGATGCCGATGCCGACGCGTCCGGGCGCATCGGCCGCCGTCGCCACGGCACGGACGCCCGGGAGGGCGGCGGCCTTGGCCACATCGAGGCGCACGATGCGTCCCGACGGCACCTGCGCGCGCAGCACCGCGGCATGCAGCATGCCGGCATGGGTGCGGTCGATGGTGTAGCGCGTGCGGCCGGTGAGCTTGTCGCCGGCGTCGCGGCGGCGAAATTCCATGACGGCATCGATCGTCATCACGGCCTCCTTCATGCGCCGGCGGCGTCGAGCGCGGCGGCGACGATGCGCTCATAGCCGGTGCAGCGGCACGCGTTGCCAGTGAGGGCGGCGCGTACCTGGTCGCGGCTCGGGCGTGGCGTGTGGGCGAGAAAATGCGTCAGTGTGACCACCATGCCGGGAAAGCACATGCCGCACTGCACGGCATCATGTTCCGCGAGCTTCGCCTGAACCGGGTTGAGCCGTCCGCCGGCCGACAACCCTTCGATGGTGCGGATCTCGCATCCCTCCGCCAGTCCGGCCGGGGTGAGACAGGAAACCACCGGCTCGCCGTCCAGCTGCACGGTGCAGGCGCCGCAAAAACCTTCGCGGCACACCGGCTTGGCGCCGGTCAGATGAAACTCCTCGCGCAGCACGTCGACCAGCGGCGTCAGCGGGTTGGCGAGAGAGCGCCTGGATTCGCCGTTGACCGTCATGTGGATCGGCATGGTGATCTCCTGTCCGGATCAATGAAGTGCGGCGACGGCACGGCGGACCAGCGCCGGCAGCACCGAGACCCGGTACCAGCCCGGCGCCTCCACCCCGTCGCGGCCGGTGAACTCGCCCGCAAGCTCGGTGGCGAGGCGATGCGCGATGCCGGCGTTGAGCGGCGCGCCGGCGAGCGCCGCCTCGAGGCGGGTCCAGCGGCGCGCCACCGTCTCCACCGAGCCGACGGCAATGCGGAATTGGGCGACCCGCCCGGCGGCGTCGGACGTCACCGAAAGGCTGACGATGGCGGTCGGGTAATCACCCGCCTTGCGCAGCGGCAGGCGAGCATGGGCGCTCCGGCCTGGCGCGCGCGGAATGAGGACGCGAGCCAGCAACTGGCCCGGATCAAGTGATTGGCGGATCGAGAGAAATTTTCCAAGTGCCAGACGCTCTGTTCCCGCGCGCGAGCGGATTTCGACCTCGGCGTCGAGGCAGAGCAGCGCCGGGACCAGGTCGGCCGCGGCGAAATCCGAGGCGCACAGATTGCCGCCGAGGGTGGCGGCGCGGCGCACGGCGGGATTGGCGGAGCGGCCGGCCGCCTCGGCGAGCACCTGCAGGTCCGGTGCGTCGGCGAGAGCCTCGGCGAGCCGGACATGGGTGACGCCGGCGCCGATGGCGGCATGGCTGTCCCCGATCTCGATCCGGGTCAGTTCCGGGATGCGGCCAAGCCCGACATAAGCCGGGCGCAGGCTTTCATGGCGGATCGGCGCGCGCATGATCCAGGTGCCGCCGGCCAGCGGCGCCCCCTCGGCTCCGCGCTCGGCGAGGGCGTCGATGGCGGTATCCAGGGAGGGGGCGACGTAGAGCGAAGGGGGAATCCGTGGCATCATCGAGATACCTCCGAGGGCCGGTGGCGGCGATGTCCGGTCGGTAGGGTGAGGTGTATGGTGAGGACGATCTGTCCGATGCGGCCGATTTCCCGCATCAGCGCCGTTCCAGCCGCAGCCGGTCGAGCACGACGCCGGCGATGACGATGGCGCCGAGCACCACCATCTGCACATAGCCATCGATGCGGGCGAGGTTCATTCCGTTCGACAGGATGGTGACGAACAGCGCGCCGACCACGGCTGTGCCCACCCCGCCGCGCCCGCCGGCGAGGCTGGTGCCGCCCACCACCGCCGCGGCGATGGCCTGCAGCGACAGCGAGCCGCCGAGATTGGGCTCGCCCGAGCCGGTGCGCGCCGTCATCATCAGCGCCCCGAGAGCGCCGAGGCTGGAGCACAGCACATAGGTGGCCACCAAGAGCCGCTTCACCGGCAGTCCCGCCACTGCGGCGGCGCGGGGATTGGTGCCGATGACGTAGAGCGCGCGGCCATAGACGGTGCGGGTCAGCACGAGGTGCAGCCCGATGCCGACCATCACCGCGATGACGATCGCCGCCGGCACCCCGAACAGGCTGCCGCCATAGAGCAGGTGCGAGAACAGATCCGGCACCCCCTGCACCGGCCGCCCGGCGGAGATGGTGGTGGCGACGCCGATGGCGATGTTGTAGCTGCCCAGCGTCGCCACGAAGGGACTGACCCCGAGATAGGCGACGACGACGCCATTGAACACGCCGCAGGCGGCGCCGAGGGCGAAGCCGGCCGCCAGCCCCATCAGCAGCACGATGCCGGGTTCCTGCCCGCCGGCGACCCCGGCCGCCATGGCCAGCGCCGCGCCGACGCTGACCATGGAGACGGTTGGTCCCAGAGCGAGGTCGAAGCCGCGGGTGAGGATCACCACCGTCTGCGCCATGGCGAACAGGGCGAGGTAGCTCGCCTGCTGCGCGATGTTGACCAGATTGCCCGGCGTGAGCACGGCGGAATCCACCGCCGCGAAGCCGAGCAGCAGCACGATCAGGGCGATGGGCAGTGCCGCCTGCCACAGCAGGGCCGACAGGGCGGCGCGGCGATCGGCCGGCGAGGGCAGGGAGGGGGAGACGTCAGACACGGGCTTTCCTCCGCCGGCCGAGTTCGTCCAGCGCCACCGCCGCCACCATGATGACGCCGAGAAACACCGGCTGCAGGCGCGAATCGATGTGGAGCAGGTTGAGGGCGTTGCCGAGAATGGTGAGGAACAGCGCGCTGACCGCGACGATCTCCACCCGCCCGACGCCGCCGCGCAGGCTGACCCCGCCGATGACGGCGGCGGCGATGGATTGCAGCATCATGCGGTCACCGCCGAAGCTCGCCTGGCCGGAGCCGACCTGGGCGGTGAGCAGGATGCCGGCGAGCGCGGCGAGCACGCCGGACAGCACATAGGTGCCGACCAGGTGCCGGCGGATGCCGACGCCGGAGACGATGGCGGCGTCGGCATTGCCGCCGATGGCGTAGACATAGCGGCCGAACAGGGAGCGCCGCTGCACGAACACCATCGCCAGCAGCACGATGAGCGCCACATAGATCGCGGTCGGCAGGCCGAGGAACTGGGCCCGGCCGAATTCGCGCACGAAGCTCTGCGGCATGCCGTAGACCGGGATGCCCGAGGTGATCATCAGCGCCACCCCGGCCGTCGCCGACATGGTGCCGAGGGTGACGACGAAGCCGGAGACTTTCAGCCGGGCGACGCACAGGCCGTTGACCAGCCCCACCGCCGCGCCGCTGCCGAGCCCGGCGGCGACGCCGCCGGCAATGACGAGGGCCTCGTTGCCGGGGAAGGCGGCGGCGAGCATGCCCATGGTCTTGGCCGTCACCACGCTGGCCAGCGCCACCACCGCGCCGACCGACAGGTCGAAGCCGCCGGCGATGATCACCAGCGCCTGCCCGCAGGCGACGATGGTGAGGAAGGAGGCGTTGCGCAGGATGTTGAGGATGTTGATCGGCCCGTAAAATTGCGGGTCGATAGCCGACATGCCGGCCACCACCAGGATCAGCAGCGCCGGCAGGAAGCCGATGCGGCCGAGAAGGCCGCGGCCGGAGGCGGCGATGCCGGGGCGGGCGGCGAGGGCGGGAGCATTGGCCGAGGCAGCGTTGGCGGAGGAGGCGCTGGCGGAGGAGGTTTGCGCGTTCATGCCGCCTCCGTCGCCAGATGTTCCTTGAAGAAGGAGGCCAGCACGTTCTGCTCGGTCTTCTCGCTGCCGGCGAGCTCGGCGGCGATGCGGCCGTGATGCATGACATAGAGGCGGTTGGACAGCGCCAGCACCTCCGGCAGTTCCGAGGACACGACGATGACCGCCGCGCCCGCCTCCACCAGCTGCTTCATGAACTCATAAACCTCGAGCTTGGCGCCGACATCGATGCCGACGCTCGGCTCGTCGAACAGGAAGACCTTGAGGTCGCGGGTCAGTGCCCGGCCGAGCATCACCTTCTGGCGGTTGCCGCCGGAGAGCGCCCCCGCCGGCCGCTCGATATTGGGCGGGCGCAGCTTCAGCCGCTCCATCGCCGCGCCGACCAGGCTGCGCTCGCTGCCCGGCCGCAGCAGGCCGAAGCGGGCGAAGCCGGGCAGGTCCAGCGCCGTCATCGAGGCGTTCTCGCGGATGGGGCGCGACAAAGCGAGCCCCTCCGCCACCCGGTTGGCCGGGAAATAGGCGATGCCGCGCGTCAGGCTGGCGCGCGGGGCCGGCGCGTCATAGGGCGTGCCGTCGATGCGGACCGTGCCGGCGCTCATTGGCTCCAGCCCGTAGATCGCCCGCACCAGCTCCGACTTGCCGCAGCCGACCAGCCCGGCAATTCCGGTGATCTCGCCGGCCCGGGCGTGGAAATTCACCTCCTTCACCGAGCCATCGGCAAGGGAGAGGCCCTCGACATCAACAGCCACCCCGGTGGGGGCGTGCGGAATGGCGGGAAACAGCACGTCGATGCGCCGGCCGGTCATCAGCTCGACCAGCTCGCCATCGGTGACCCTGGCGGCGTCGAGGGTGCGGATGTGGCGGCCGTCGCGCAGCACCGTCACCCTGTCGGCCAGTGCGCGGATCTCGCGCATGCGGTGCGAGACATAGATGAGGCCGACGCCCTGGGCTTTCAGCTTGGCGATCAATTCGAACAGCCGGCCGGTCTCGCGCTCGGTGAGCGAGGCGGTGGGCTCGTCGAGGATGAGCAGGCGCACCTTGCCGAGCAGGGCCTTGGCGATCTCCGCCATCTGCTGGTGGGCGCGGGAGAGGTCGTCGACGCGCCGGCCCGGATCGAGATCGAAGCCGAGCTCGTCGATGAGGGCGCGGGCCTTTTTCCGCATCGCCCCGGCGCGCAGCACGCCGCCGGTGGAGACCTCGCGGCCGAGGAACAGGTTTTCCTCCACCGTCAGGCTCGGCACCAGCGAGAACTCCTGGAACACCGGGCTGATGCCGATGGCACGCGCCCGCTGCGGCGAGAGGTGGCGGATCTCCTCGCCATCGAAGTGGAAGCTGCCCTCGTCCGGCGGGAAGGTGCCGGAGATGACGTTGATCAGCGTCGACTTGCCGGCGCCGTTCTCGCCGAACAGCACGTGCAGTTCGCCCGCCCGGACGTCGAGATCGACGTGATCGAGCGCACGCACGCCGGTGAAGCGTTTCGATATGCCCTTCAGCTCCAGCAGGGGGGCGGCCTGTCCGGCCTCTACGCTGATGTTCATCCGTTCTCCTACGGCCGCCTTCATTGCAGGGGGCATGCCACTCCCATCGTCCCGCATGTCAGGCTGTGCCGGGCGCGGCCTGTTCCTTCTCCGTCAAAATCGGATACATCCGATTTTGACGGAGAAGGATGGGGTGAGGGGTTTTCTTCGCTTCCCAATCGTGTCGCCCCTCACCGACCCCGCTTTGCGGGGCCACCTCTCCCCAACGGGGAGAGGGTAAGAAAGACGCACGTGAATCCTCACCCCATGAGGAGATCGAAGCCGTTGCCCGCCCATGCGAGGCTCCGTGCGCGGGGGACGCACGGAGCCTCGACGCGGTGCTGTCGCCCGTGGGGGTGCTACTTCGCCTTGACCGAGTAGACCGGGCTCCAGCTCGCCGGCGCGAGCACGAGGTCCATCTGCAGCTTCGGCACGGTGGTCTTGTCGATCACCGCCGCCACCGGCTGTACCAGCGCGGTCACCGGCTTCTTCTCGATCAGCCGGATCGCCTGGTCGATGGCGATGGCGCCCTCGCCGACCGGGTACTGGGTGGCGAAGGCGAGGATGTCGCCGCGGTTCAGCGCGTCGAGCATCGCCTGGTTCTCATAGGAGGAGATCACCTTGATGTCGGTGCGGCCGGCCTCGGCGACGGCGCCGATGGCGGCCTCGGCGGTGGGCGCGCTGCCCCAGATGACGTTCATCGAGGGATAGGCCTGCAGCGCGTCCTGGATCAGCTGCAGCTGCACCGCGACGCCGGAATCGCCGAACTTCTCGCCGAGGATCTTGGCCTTGGGGTTCTTCGACACCGCCTTCTTGAAGCCCTCGTTGAAGGATTCCGCCCAGCCCGAGCCGGCCGGGCCGGGGAAGGTGACGATGTTGAGTTCCTCATCCGGCTTCGACTGCGCCAGCAGGCCCTCGCCGGTGACCTCGCCCATGGCGACGAAGTCGACATAGTTGGCGGCCGGCAGGGCGTTGGGCGGCAGCGGGTTGGTGACGCCGACCACCGGAATGCCCTTGGCCTTGGCTTCCTCGAACTTCTTCATCAGGCCGGCGCCGGAGATGGCGCCGACGATGATGGCGTCGGCCTTGGCCGCCATGCAGTCGTCGAACTGCGACAGCTGCTTGGGCAGGTTCTCGTAGCCGCCGGCCTCGTAGAGATTCATGTTCACATTGGACGCCTCGGCCTGCTTGACCACGCCATAGGCGACCGCGACCCAGAAGCTGTCCTTCATGTGCGGGAACAGCACGCAGATATTGTAGGGCTTCTCGGCCTTGGCGAGCGGGGTGTACTCGGCCGGCTTGGGCGTGCCCGAGGAAGAGTCGTAGATCTTCATCGGGAACCACTTCTCCTCCGCCGCCGCGGGGGAGAGCGAGGCGGCGGCGAAGGCGATGAGGGCGGCGCCGGCGAGGGCGCGCCGCCTCAGGCGGGCGAGGGAGGTCGTGCGGGGGGCATGCGTGCGGGAAGACATGGTTCTCGTCCTCTGGTTGGTGTCGGACGGGAGGGGACGGTGGGCCCGCCTTTCTCTCCCGGAGGCACTGCGTGGCGCCGCGGAGGCGGCGATGAACTCCGCCGCCGCACCTCGCGGGCGGCGATAAGGATCAGCCGGCCCAGCCGGCGACCGAGCGGCGCTCGAACACGTCGCGGAACTGGCGGGTGGATTCGGTGAGCAGCTCGCCGGTGCCCCAGTCGAGGATCACCGCATGCTGGCGGATGGCGTCGAGGGCGTCGATCTCGCCGGCCCGGTAGCGCTCGGCCACCAGCGCCGGATCGAGCCGCGCCTGGTCGACGCGGCGGGCGCGGATCGCCTCGCGCAGCGCCTGCGTCGCCGGCTCGTCGATGCGGTAGTCGCACAGCTCGGCGTCGATGGTCTCGATGACGACGCCATAGTCCTTGGCGGCGCGGTCGACCGAGACGTAATCGTCCTTCACGTCCTCCAGCACCGAGGCGGGATCGCGCTCCAAGGGATCGCCGAAGCCGCCGCCGCCGGCGGTGGGGCGGGAGAACACGTCGCCCTCGGCGATCGGCACGTCGGAGAAGATCGAGCCGAGCCGCTCCTCCTCGTTCGCCCCGGCGCGCTTCAGCGTGAGGCCGTGCGGCATGGAGGGCAGCCCGCCCTCGATGCCCCACACCACCGCGCGCTCGCGGTCGCAGATATAGGAGATGACGGTCTTCTCGGCCTCGAGCATCACCGAGGTCTTCACCACCCCGGCGCCGCCGCGCCATTTGCCCGGGCCGGGGCTGTCGCGCAGGATCTCGCATTCGGTAGTGAGGATCGGGTTGGCGCGCTCCTGGCCCTCCACCGGCTGCGCCATCATGCCGGTGCCGAAGCAGGCGGTGGTGACGTTGGCGCCGTCCTTGCCGTTGCGCCCGCCCCAGCCGCCGGGCAGCCAGTCGTAGAACATGAAGATCGGCTTGTCCGGCGTGCGCGCGTCGCGGCCGCCGGTGAGCAGATATTCGAGGTTGAAGGCGCAGGCGAGCGCCCGCTCGGGCATCAGCTTCGACCACATCTCGTAGATGGCGTTCATGATCTTCTCGAACGGCATCAGGAAGCCGGTGACGGCGATCGGCCATTGGGCATCGACGATCGAGCCCTCCGGCACGACGATCTCGAAGCAGCGGTAGAAGCCGGAATTGAGCGGCAGATCGGGGAAGAAGGTCTTCATCCCCGCCGCCACCGCCGAGAAGGTGGTGCCGAAGGCCGAATTGTAGATGGAGCCGATCACCGGGTGCGAGCCGGTGAAGTCGTAGATCGCCTTGTCGCCCTTGATGGTGAGCTTGATGCGAATGGGTATCATGCCCTCGCCGCCGGCCGGGTCGCGATCGATGAAGTCGACCGTCTCCCATTCGCCGTCCGGCAGCGCGGCGATGCGGGCGCGGGCGGAGCGCTCGACATAGTCCTGCACGGCGGACAGGCCGGTCTCCACCGTCTCGCGGCCATATTTGCCGACCAGACGATGGATCTCGCGCTCGCACACCGCGGTCGCCTGCGCCTGCGCCTGGATGTCGCCGATGATCGAGGCGGGATCGCGGGTGTTCGACGCGATGAGGTGGGCGACGTCCTTGCAGAAGCGGCCCTTGTCGAACAGCCGCACCGGGGTGATGCGCAGGCCCTCCTTGAACATCTCCTTGGCGGAGACGTCGAAGGAGCCCGGCACCGAGCCGCCGACATCCGACCAGTGGCCGTTGGACTGGGCGAAGGCGATGATCTTGCCGTCGGCGAACACCGGCCGGATGAGGCGGACGTCGGAGAAGTGGGTGCCGCCGGCATAGGGGTCGTTGATGGCGTAGACGTCGCCCTCGTGCATGTCGCCTTCGAAGTGGCGCATCACTTCCTTGCAGGTGAAGTGCAGCGTGCCGACGTGGACGGCGATATCGGCATTGCCCTGGGCGGCGCATTCGCCGCTGGCGTCGTGCAGGGCGCTGGAGAAGTCGTGGTTGTAGATCACGAAGGAATAGCAGGTCCGCAGGATCTGCTCGCCCATCTGGTCGACGCTGGTGATGAAGGAGTTCTTGAGGACCTCGAAGGTCACGGGATCGAGCTCGGCCATCGGTCTCAGCCCTTCACGCGGATGACGATGTTGAGGAACCGGTCGACCTCGGCGCGGGCGCCGGGCGGCACGACGGTGGTGGAATCCAGCTGCTCGACGATGGCCGGCCCCTCGAAGGCGAAGCCGCAGGGCAGGTCGTCGCGGGCATAGACCGGGGTGTCGAGGCCCTCGCCGTCGAACCACACCCGGCGGCGCGAGGCCGGCGCGGGAATGGCGCCGGTCGGTGCGTGCACGGCGAACTCGGCCTTGGGCACGATGCCGATGGCCTTGAGGTTGAGGCGGAAGAAGCTCACCGGCGCGTCGTCGCGGCGGAAATTGTATTCGCGCTGGTGCTCGGCATGGAAGCTCGCCACCAGATCGGCGACGGCGCCGATGGGCCGCGGCGCGTTGACCGCCAGCGAGCGCCACTGGCCGCGATACATCATGTCGATGGAGCGCTGGAGCACGATGTCGGCTTCGGCCACGCCCTCATGGGCGAGGCGGGCCAGCGCCTCCTTCTCCAATTCGCCGAACAGCGCCTCGATCTCGGCGGGATCGGCCGCGTCGGCGCCGACCATGCAGCTCTGCGAAAAGTCGTGCTGCATGTCGACGAGGAGGCAGCCGAGCGCCGAGGTGACGCCGGGATTGGGCGGCACGATCACCACCGGGATGGCCAGCTCGCGGGCGACGTCCACCCCGTGCAGCGCCCCGGCGCCGCCGAAGGCGACGAGGGCGAAGTCGCGCGGATCATAGCCGCGCGAGATCGAGATCAGCCGCACCGCGTCCGACATGTTGGCGTTGGCGACCTTGAGGATGGCGTCGGCCGCCTCGTGCAGGCCGAGGCCGAACGGCTTCGCCACACCCTCCTCGACCGCCGCGCGGGCGAGGGCGGGATCGAGCGTCACCTTGCCGCCGGCGAGCGAAGTGCCGAGCCGGCCGAGGGTGACGTTGGCGTCGGTGTTGGTCGGCTGGGTGTTGCCATTGCCGTAGCAGGCCGGGCCGGGATAGGCGCCGGCCGATTGCGGGCCGTTGCGCAGCGAGCCGGCCGGGTCGGTCCAGGCGAGCGAGCCGCCGCCGGCGCCGATGGTCAGCACCTCGATGGAGGAGAAGCGGATCGGGTAGCCGAACTCGATGTACCAGTCCTTGGTGACGCGCGACTGCCCCTCATAGGCGAGCGACACGTCGGTGGAGGTGCCGCCCATGTCGAGGCCGATGGAATTGGGGAAGCCGCATAGCGAGGCGATGGTGCGGCTGGCGATGGCGCCGGCGGCGATGCCCGAGCCGGCGAGGCGGGCGGCGAAGTCCTTGACGCTTGCCGGGGTCATCACCCCGCCGCCGGTGTGCAGGAGCAAGAGGTCGCGGGTATAGCCGCCCTCGGCGAGCCGGTCGCCGAGCCGCGTGGTGTAGTCCACCACCACCGGGCTCACCACCGCATTGGCGACCGTGGTGGAGAAGCGCTCATGCTCGAAGATCTCCGGCAGCACCTGCGAGGAGATCGACACCGGGATGTCCGGCATCGCCTCCTTCAGGATCTCGCGCATGCGCCGCTCATTGGCGCCGTTGAGATAGGCGTTCATGAAGCAGACGGCGACGGCGGCGACGCCGCGCTTCTTGAGGATGCGGGCGACCTCGCGGGCGGCATCCTCGTCGAGCGCCTCGACGACCCGCCCCGCCGCGTCGACGCGCTCGGGCACGGTGAGGCGGTCGCGGCGCGGCACATAGGGCGGCACCACGTCCTTGTAGACATCCCACAGGTCTTCCTTGTTGGCGCGGCGGATCTCGATCACGTCGCGGAAGCCCTTGGTGGCGACCACCGCGGCGCGCGGCAGCCGGCGGGTGATCAGCGCATTGGTGGCGACCGTGGTGCCGTGCGAGAACAGCGCGACCTTCGAGAGGTCGATGCCGGCCTTCTCGACGCCGCTCAGAATCCCGTCGATGGGATCGCGGGTGGACGAGGTCTTCTCGATGCGGATGCGGCCGCTCGCCTCGTCCATGATGCAGATGTCGGTGAAGGTGCCGCCCACATCGACGGCTACGCGGAGATTCTGCACGGGCTGCGCTTCCTTGTCCTACGCTCGCTCCGCCAGCGCCGTCCGCGCATGAGCACGGGTCGGCCGGAGGGAAACCGGCCCCGGCTGCAGGGCGGCGGGAGGGCGATGTCGGAGGTGTCGGGAAGGATTAAACGTGGTTTCGCGACAGAGCTCTTGACGCTCCGTGCAGGAAGATTTGCGTCTGAGAGCAGTCGCGGCCCATTTTCCGGGCTTGGCGGGCGAGTGCCTGGAAATTGGTCAGCGGCGCTGCCCTGTCGCGGCGCCCGGTGGAAGAGCCATGGGCGAGGCCAACGAAAATCCCGCCCCGGAAGCCGGGGCGGGACCATCGATTTCGCAGCGAAGGGCGCGCCGCTCAGGCGTCGGGCATGCCGGCCTTCACCCAGTCGGCGACCTCGTCGAGCGTGACCTTGAACCGGCGCAGCATCTCGTCGATCTGCTCCTCGGTGATGATCATCGGCGGGCAGAAGGCGATGGAATCGCCGATGGCGCGGATGATCAGCCCATGGTCGTGTGCGCGGTCGAACAGCTTGAGGCCGACCTTGCCGACCGGATCGAAGCGCGCCTTGGTGGCCTTGTCCGCCACCAGCTCGACGGCGGCGATCAGACCCATGCCGCGCACCTCGCCGACGAGGGGATGGTCGGCGAAGCGGACGAGGCCGGCGCGCATGTACTCGCCCATGGCAGCGGCGCGGGCGACGAGGCCGCGCTCCTCGATGATGGCGAGGTTCTCCAGCGCCACCGCGGTGGCGACCGGGTGGGCTCCCGTGGTGTAGCCGTGGCCGAGTATGCCGAGCTTCTCGGACTGGTCGGCGATCGGCTGGAAGATCGAATCCTTCATCAGGATGGCGGCGAGCGGCTGGTAGGAGGAGGTGATCTGCTTGGAGCAGACCAGGATGTCCGGCTCGATGCCGAGCGCCTCGCAGCCGAACATGGTGCCGAGCCGGCCGAAGCCGTTGATCACCTCGTCGGCGACGACCAGCACGTCGTATTTGCGGCAGATCTCCTGCACCTTCTGCCAGTAGCCCCTGGGCGGCACGATGACGCCGCCGGCGCCCATCAGCGGCTCGCCGATGAAGGCGGCCACCGTTTCCGGGCCCTCGGCGAGGATCAGATCCTCGATCTCCTTGGCGAGGCGGTCGGCGAAGGCCTCCTCGCTCTCGCCCGGCAGGGCGTTGCGGTAATGATGCGGGCGCGAGACGTGGCGGGCGAAGGGCAGCGGCAGGTCGAAGCCCTTCTGGTTGCCGGCGAGGCCGGTGAGGCTGGCCGCGGCGAGCGTGATGCCGTGATAGGCGCCCTCGCGGGAGATGAACTTCTTCTTCTCCGGCCGGCCCAGCGCGTTGTTGTAGTACCAGACGAACTTGATGACGGTGTCGTTGGCCTCGCCGCCGGAATTGGTGAAGAACACCTTGGTCAGCCCGGCGGGGGCGAGCTCGGCCAGCTTGGCGGCGAGCAGCGCCGAGGGGGCGTGCGCCTTCTGCGAGAACACATGATAATAGGGCAGCTTCTCCAGCTGCCGGGTCGCCGCCTCGACGAGGCGCGGCTCGCCGAAGCCGACGCCGACGCTCCACAGCCCGGCCATGGCCTCGATATATTCGCGGCCCTCGTCGTCATAGACGTAGATGCCGTCGCCGCGGTCGATGACGATCGGCCCCTGGCGCTCGTGCCGGCGCAGATTGGTGACGGGATGGATGTGGTGGGCGACATCCAGACTGTGGAGCGAATTGGCGGACATGCTCGGAACCTTGGAGGCGGGAATTCGGGAAGCGGGGAGAACCCCCCGCGATCAGCTTGCGGGGGAACGGGAGGCGGAACGCGCCTCGCTCGGCGTGCAGCCGAAACGGGCGCGGTAGTTGCGGCTGAACTGGGCCTGGTCGCCGAAGCCCCATTCATAGGCGATCTCGGAGATCGACTTGCGGCACAGAGGATCGCGCAACATCGCCTCGCAGGCGAGCAATCTTTGGTTGCGTATATAGGCGCCGACGGTAATATTTTCCGCCTCGAATATCTGGTGCAGGTAGCGAACCGAAATGCCGCAGCCCTCCGCCACCATCTGCGGCGACAGCCTGACATCGCCCAGGCGGGTGCGGATGAAGTGCTCGCAGCGGTGCAGATGCGCGTTGCGCACGGTGGAGGAATGGCCGGCGAGCACCCGCTCATCCGCCTCGATCGCCATGGCCAGCAGGTCGATCAGCTGCTTGCCCATCAGGGCGCGCGCCGGCTCGTCCATCTCGTCGATGCGCGCGCCGGTCAGCCTGAGCATGTCGACGAACATGGCGCCCACCGAGCGGCTGGCGTCGAATTGCAGCGTGGCGAGACGCTCCGGCCGGGCGATGCGGGCGCGGAGCACCGCGCTCGGCACTTTCATCACCCACAGCGCCGCCGGGTCGCGGTGGCTGAACTCATAGGGCAGGTGGCTGCGCTCGATGAGGAAGGCGCCCGGGCGGCACTGCACCTGGCGGCCGTCCTGCTCGAAGCGGATCTCCGCGAGCTCGGGCACGGTGATGAGGTAGCATTCCTCGCGCTCGGCGACGAGATGCCGCTGGTGCCGGCGATAGAGCAGGCCGTCCGACACGTTGCGCGACACCGCGACCGGGCCGAGCGACCAGGCACCGAGGCTGCCGGAAAACTCGTTGCCGGCGCCGAAGCGCAGATCGAGCGGGAAATAGGTCTTGGAAACGGCGTCCTGCCAGAACTGGCGCCGCACGGTCGGCGCCACCTGATCGGTCGAGTAGCTGGCACGCATGTCATGCTCCTCCGATCCACGGACGGGGCGGCCCCGGGGCGCCCCCGGAACCGGCATCGCCGCTGAAGCGCAACGTGCCGGGGCGGGTTCTCGATCGGCACGTTGCAGTCAAAACGTCGCAGTCAAAACGTCGCAGTCAAAACGTCGCAGTCAAAACGTCGCAGTCAAAACGTTGCAGTCGAAGTGTGTCCTGTCGAGCGCTTCGGTGGGCCCTGCGAGTGTGGCACCCCTGCGCGGCATCCCCTCATGACGCGCATGCCGCCCGGTTGCCGGCCCGGCCGCTCAGGAGAGCCAGGGCCGCACCGCCTCTTTCAAGACCCGGGCCAACTCGGCGGCATTGGGAGTGTCGGAGTGGATGCAGATGGTCTGCGCCTTCAGTTCGAAGTCGCGGCCGTCAATGGTGGTGGCCTTGCCCTCGGCCAGCATCCGCACCGCGCGGCGCGCCGCTTCGGCCGGATCGCGTGCCGGGTGCTCGCGGGTGATGATCAGCGCTCCCGAGGGATCGTAGTCGAGATCGGCGTAATATTCCGCCACGAAGGTGAGGCCGCGGGCACGGTAGACCTCCTCATGCAGCGTGCCGGCCATGCCGATCACCGGCACGCCATAGACCGAGGCGGCGTCGGCGATCGCCTGCGTCACCTCTTCCCGCCGCATCGCCGCGCCATAGAGCGCGCCATGCGGCTTGATATGGTTGAGCTTCAGGCCGGCGGCGTCGAGAAAGCCCTTCAGCGCGCCGATCTGGTAGAGCACGCAGGCCGCGAGTTCCTCGCGTCCCATCGCCATGTCGCGGCGGCCGAAGCCCTGCAGATCCGGGAAGGAGGGGTGGGCGCCGACCGCCACCCCGTGTTCGGCGGCGAGCCGCACCGTCTCGCGCATCACCACCGGATCGGCGGCGTGAAAGCCGCAGGCGACGTTGCCGATATGGATGTGCGGCATGATGCCGGCATCGTCGCCGCAGCGATACAGGCCGAAACCCTCGCCCATATCGCAATTGATGACGATGCCCATCGCGCGCTCCTCATGTCCACTCTGGGCACGAAACGTGGCGAAGCCGGGCGGCGAGCGTCAAATCGTATTAAGCGGAAGCCGATATCTCAATTTTCGATGTCCTGTGGCGGCAGGCGGGGCTGGTCCGGCGTGGCGGTGCGGCCGGCGCTGTCGCCGGCCACCGCGAAGCGCAGGAAATCGCAAAAGGCCTGCGTCGCCGGGGTGAAGCTGGTGTCGCGCCGCCAGGCGAGGCCGACATCCATGCTGGGCACCTCGTCCGCCACCTCGCGCAGTTCGATGCGCTGGCCTTCCAGCGACCAGGGCCGGTAGACCAGATCGGAGAGGACGGTAACGCCCATGCCGCCGCCGACCATGGAGCGCACCGCTTCCACCGAGGAGGTGCGGAAGATGGCGTTGGGCTCCAGCCCTTGCGCTGTCCAGTAGCGCAGCGCGGTGTGCTTGGCCTCGTCGACGGTGAGCATGACGTAGGGATAGCGCGCGATATCGGCGAGCCGAACCCGTTCCGGCCGGGTCAGCGGGTGCGACGGCGCGAGCCACAGCCGGCGTGCCGAGCGCAGCAGCAGCTGGCTGGCGAGATGCTCGTCGTCCTTCAAGTTGGAGACCAGCAGCACCGCGACGTCGAGCGCGCCGTCGACCAGCGCCTGCTCCACCACCGAGCGCGGCGCCTCGAACAATTCGACGGTGATGCCGGCAAAGCTCGACTGGAAGCGGATATGGTGGCGCGGCAGGAAATAGCCCGACACCGTGTAGGTGACGCCGACCCGCACCGTGCCGGCGATCGGCACGGTGGAGTGGCGGGCATCGCGCACCGCCTCCGCCACCTGGGTGAGGATCTGCCGGCCCTGCAGCAGGAAGCGGCTGCCCTCCAGCGTCACGCTCACCCCGGTGGGCGTGCGGTCGAGCAGCCGGGCGCCGAGCATCGCCTCCAATTGCTGGATGGCGGCGGTCACCGCCGACTGCGAGACGTTCAGCTCCACCGCGGCCTGGCTGATCCGCCCGGTTTCGGCGGCGGCGACAAAATAGCGGATCTGCTTCAGCGAAATCGACATAAGCTCCTCGGCAGCGGGCGCCCGGCGCGGCGCCCGACATGGCGCCCGACATGGCGCACGGCCATGCTATCTGATTTTCTGATGTCCCGAATTCCTTAATGCTATTTCTCGACCGAAACGTCTTTTGCAACTCTCCCCGCAGCTTTGGACTGCAGCTTCGATGGACGGCATGTGATGGCGAAGACGATACAGGCCCCGCTTCCGGGCACCTTCTACCGGGCCGCCGCGCCCGGCGAGCCGCCCTTCAAATCGGAGGGCGACGCGGTGGCGGTGGGCGATACGATCGGCCTGATCGAGGTGATGAAGTCGTTCACGCCGGTGGTCGCCGAGGAAGCCGGCACGCTCGTCGCCTTCCATGTCGAGAACGAGGACGCGGTGATGGCCGGCCAGCCACTCTACGACCTCGACGCCTGACCATGGCGGTGACTTCGATCTTCATCGCCAATCGCGGCGAGATCGCGGTGCGGGTGATCCGCGCTGCCCGCGAGCTGGGCCTGCGCACCGTGCAGGCGGTGAGCGCCGCCGATGGCGACATGCTGGCCGCCCGGCTCGCCGATGCCGTCGCCCCGGTCGGACCGGCGCATGCCACCAAGTCCTATCTCAACAAGGAGGCGGTGGTGCGCGCGGCGCTGGAGGCCGGCTGCGACGCGGTGCATCCCGGCTATGGCTTCCTCTCCGAGAATGCCGATTTCGCCGAGATGGTGGAAGCGGCCGGGCTCGTCTTCATCGGACCGACGCCGCAGACCATCCGCCAGATGGGCGACAAGGCGCGCGCCCGCCAGGAGGCGCAGGCCGCCGGCGTGCCGACCGTGCCGGGCACCGAGGGGGTGGTCGCCGATCTCGATGTGGCGAAGGCCGAGGCGGCGCGCATCGGCTATCCGGTGATGATCAAGGCGGCGGCCGGCGGCGGCGGGCGCGGCATCCGCGTCGCCCGCGACGAGGCCGAGCTCTCGACGCTGTTCCCGCAGGCGAGCGGGGAGGCCCGCGCCGCCTTCGGCGATGGCGGGCTCTATCTGGAGCGCTTCATCGGCCGCGCCCGCCACATCGAGGTGCAGGTGCTCGGCGACGGCGTTCGGGCGGTGCATCTGTTCGAACGCGAATGCTCGCTGCAGCGTCGCCGCCAGAAGGTGTGGGAGGAGGCGCCCGCCGCCTGCCTGACGCCCGAGCAGCGAGCGGCGATCTGCGCCTCGGCGGTGCGGCTGGCCGAGCGGGTCGCCTATCGCGGCGCCGGCACGCTGGAATATCTGTTCGACGAGGTGACCGGCGAGTTCTTCTTCATCGAGATGAACACCCGCATCCAGGTGGAGCACCCGGTGACCGAGATGGTGACCGGCATCGACCTGGTGCGGGCGATGATCAAGGTCGCGATGGGCGAGCCTCTGGCGCTCGCGCAGCAGGACATCGCGCTGCGCGGCCACGCCATCGAGGCGCGCATCTGCGCCGAGGACCCGGCGGCAGATTTCCGTCCCTCGCCCGGAACGGTGGCGGCGCTCGCCTTGCCCGGCGGCTTCGGCGTGCGCTTCGACACGCTGCTCTATGCCGGCTACGCCGTGCCGCCCTTCTACGATTCGCTGCTCGGCAAATTGATCGCCCATGACGACAGCCGCGCCGCGGCGATCGCCCGGCTCGACCGCGCGCTCGGCGAGTTGAAGGTCGAGGGCCTGCCGACCACCGCGCCGCTGCACCGCGCGCTTGCCGCCGACCCGGCGGTAAAAGCCGGAACGGTGCACACGCGCTGGCTGGAGGAGTGGCTGGCGGCCGCTCCGCTGGCCGCTCCCGCTTCCCCCGCTCCCCTTCCAGCCTGAGGATTGCCCGGCGATGCAGACGCGCTATTCATTCGGCGGCGACGAGCACATCTTCGTCGAGGTCGACGAGGAAATGTCGCTGGAGGCCTTCTTCAAGAGCCTGTCCATGACCACCGCGGTGCGCGAGGCGAACATTGCCGGCGTCACCGAGATCTGCCCGGCCAACGCCTCGTTCCAGATCAAGTTCGACCCGGACGTGATCGCGCCGCAGGAGCTGATGGACCGGCTCAAGGGCTTCGAAGCGGCGGCCGAGGCAGCCGAGAAGACCATCGCCACCCGGATCATCGAGATCCCCGTGCTCTATGACGACCCCTGGACGCGCGAGACGCTGATGCGCTTCCGCGAGCGCCACCAGGATCCGGACTCGACCGATCTCGAATATGCGGCGCGGGTGAACAACTATCCGGACGTCGCCAGCTTCATCGAAGCGCATGCGGCCTCGCCCTGGTTCGTCTCCATGGTCGGCTTCGTCGCCGGCCTGCCCTTCACCTACCAGCTGGTGGAGCGGGACAAGCAGATCGAGGTGCCGAAATATCTGCGCCCGCGCACCGACACGCCGCGCCTGACCATCGGCCATGGCGGCTGCTTCGGCTGCATCTATTCGGTGCGCGGCGCCGGCGGCTACCAGATGTTCGGCGTCACCCCGATGCCGATCTACGACCCGACGGGAAAGATCAGCTATCTCAAGGAGCTGATGATCTTCCGCCCCGGCGACATCCTCAAGTTCCGCGCCATCGAGCGGGAGGAGTACGACGCCACCGTCGCGGCGATCGAGGCCGGGACCTTCGTGCCGAAGATCGTGCCGGTGCCGTTCTCGCTCGACGCCTTCACCGCCGATCCCGCCGGCACCAACGCCAAGCTGCTGGAGGCCCTCAATGGCTGAGCGCTCCTTCGAGGTCGTCAAGCCCGGCCTCGCCACCACCGTGCAGGATCTTGGCCGGCCGGGCTTCTACCATCTCGGCCTGCCGCTCTCCGGCGCCATGGACCGGTTCGCGCTGATCGCCGCCAACCGCCTCGTCGGCAATCCCGACGGCGCGGCCGGGCTGGAAGCGGTGTTTCTCGGGCCGGAACTGCGGTTTTCCGCCGATGCGCTGGTCGCCATCACCGGCGCCGAGCTACCGCCCAGGCTCGACGGGGTCGAGCAGCCGCTATGGACCGCCTTTGCGGTGAAGGCGGGGCAGGTGCTGTCCTTCGCCTTCCTGAAGGGCGGCGCGCGCGCCTATATCGCCATGAATGGCGGCATCGACGTGCCGGAGGTGCTGGGCTCGCGCTCGACCTATGCGCTCGGCGCACTGGGTGGGTTCGAAGGCCGGGCGCTGAAGGCGGGCGACGTGGTGCCGCTGGGGGCGCCGACCGCCACCGGACGCGAAGGGACGACGCTGCCGCCCGACGGGCGCCGGCCGGCGCAGGAGAGCGGGGTGGAAATCCGCGTGCTGCCGGGGCTGTATTGGCACCGCATCACCGAAGAGGCACAGGCCGGCTTCTTCGAGGACACATGGAAGGTGGCGCCGGAGGCCGACCGCATCGGCTACCGCTTCCGCGGCGGCAAGAAGTTCGACTTCGTGCCGCGCCAGCAGCCCTTCGGCGCCGGCTCCGACCCCTCCAACATCGTCGACAGCTGCTATCCCTACGGCTCGATCCAGGTGCCGGGCGGCACCGAGCCGATCGTGCTGCACCGCGACGCGGTGTCGGGGGGCGGCTATTTCATGATCGGCACGGTGATCTCCGCCGACATGGACCTGATCGGCCAGCTGCAACCGCACCAGCCGGTGCGCTTCCAATCGGTCACGCTGGACGAGGCTCTGGCCGCCCGCGCGGTGGAGAAGGCGCGCCTCGCCCGGCTCGCCGAACGGATCTGACGCCGGCGGGCGTCCGTCCCCACTCTTCCGACATGGTGCGAGAGGGCGGCCCCTGGGCCGCCTTTTTGCGTTCGCCGGCCGGTCGCAGCCGGCAGTGTCGCCTGCCGCCCCGGCGGGTCCGGCTGCGCAAAGACCCCGACTTTCAGCGGCGGGCGCCGCCGTGCTATCGCAGCGCGCCGGCCCCGCTCGCGCGCCAGCCCGTCGCCGGGGCATGGCGGGCGGGACCCGACGATGTTGGTTGTGGGAAATGCGCGGCAATCTCGACAAATACGTCTATACAAATAAGATGGCGGCGCTCAGGGAGGTGGCAGCATGGCGCGCGCGGATAAGTTGAAGCTCGGTACCTTCGTCTACACATTCGGCTACAACCCGGCCGGCTGGCTGCATCCCGGCAGCGACGTGAACGGCGCCAATGATTTCCGCCACCTTCTGAAGGTCGCGCAGATCTCGGAAGCGGCGAAGATGGACTTCATGTTCCTGGCGGATTCGCCGGCCGCCGCCATCGGCGACCCGGAGGCGCTGTGCCGCCTGCCGACCAAGATGAACCGCTTCGAGCCCCTGTCGCTGCTGTCGGCGCTGGCGGTCTCCACCTCGCATCTCGGCCTCGTCGCCACCGCCTCGACCTCCTATTACGAGCCGTTCAACCTCGCCCGCATCTTCGCCTCCATCGACCATTTGTCGGGCGGGCGGGCGTGCTGGAACGTCGTTACCTCCGACCATGACGAGACCGGCTACAATTTCAACCGCGAGGGGCTCGACCCGCACGCGCTGCGCTATGAGCGCGGCAAGGAATTCGTCGACGTGGTGTTCGGCCTGTGGGACAGCTACGAGCCGGACGCCCTGAAGCTCGACCGCGAGACCGGCGTCTATTACGACAAGGACAAGCTTCACACGCTCAACCACAAGGGCAAGCACTTCCAGGTGCGCGGCCCGCTTAACATCGCCGCCTCGCCGCAGGGCCGGCCGGTGATCGCCCAGGCCGGCGGCTCGGAGGCCGGCATCGAGCTCGCCGCCGAGACGGCGGAAGTGGTGTTCTCGCTCGCTTCCAACCTCAAGCGCAGCCAGGACTTCTACGCCACGCTGAAGGACCGCATGGGCAAGTTCGGCCGCCATCCCGACGAACTGAAGGTGATGCCGGGCGTCGTCATCAATGTCGGGCGCACCGAGGCGGAGGCGCGCGAGCGGGTGGAATATCTCGCCGGCAAGCTGCACCCGGATGTCGGCCGGGCGATGCTGGCCGAGTTCCTCGAGGCGGATCTCTCCGGCGTGCCGCTGGACCAACCCTTCCCCAAGGACCGGCTGCCGGCGGCGCCCAAGGGCTCCAAGGCACTGTTCGACGAGCTGACCGACTTCGTGATGAAAGGCCACACGGTGGGCGAGCTGATCAAGCGGTTCAGCGAGAAGCACACCGGCAACGGCATCACCGGCACGCCGGCGGTGGTGGCCGACTTCATGGAGGAGTGGTTCCAGGGCCGCGCTGCCGACGGCTTCATCGTCATGTGCCCGACGCTGCCCGCGGCGCTGGAGGACTTCACCGAGCTGGTGGTGCCCGAGCTGCGCCGGCGCGGGCTGTTCCGCGATGAATATGAAGGCACGACGCTGCGCGCCAATCTCGGCCTTCCGGTGCCGGAGAACCGCCATGCGCGGGCGCGGCGTCAGCTTGGCGGGGCCGTGACCGCGTGAGGGGCCGGCGGACACTCAGTTGGCGGGCATCTTGCTACGTTGCGTCAGGTCGGGGGCGGCACGCCGGTCGGATGTCGCCTGCCTGTCTGCCTTCGCCTGTCGCTGTCCGGGAAACTGAATGTTCGATTTCAACCTGATCATCAAATCGTTGCCGATGCTGCTGCAGGCATCGGTCTGGACGGTGATCTATTCGCTGAGCTCGGTGGCGATCGGCTTCTGCATCGGCACGCTGATGTGCGCCGCCGGCCTGTCGGCCTCGCGCCTTGGCCGCGGCGTCGCGGCCTTCTATGTCAGCTTCTTTCGCGGCGTGCCGCTGCTGGTGCAATTGCTGATCTCCTATTACTGCCTGCCGCTGATCGGGGTGAACGTGCCCTCCTCGGTGGCGGCGGTGGGCACGCTGGCGCTGTGCACCGGTGCCTATATCGCCGAAATCCTGCGCGGCGGCTTTCTCGGCATCCCGCACGGGCTGGTCGAGGCGGCGCGCATGGTGGGCCTGAGCCGGGCGCAGATCCTCACCCGCATCGAGGTGCCGCTGGCGGTGCGGTTCACGCTGCCCTCGCTGGTCAACGAGACCACCATGATGGTGAAGGCCTCGTCGCTGATCTCGGTGGTCGGCGTGCTCGAACTGACGCGGCTGGCCCAGAACATCGCCACCTCCACCTTTCAGCCGCTGGAAATCTACCTGACCGCCGGGGCGATCTATTTCGTCATCAACGGGGTGATCACGCTCGCCGGCCAGCTCGCCGAGAGCCGCTTCCGGCTGGAGAAGGCGCGATGAGCTTCAACCCCGCCATCCTCACCGACAATTGGCGCGAGATCTTCGACGGGATGGTGCTGACCATCCTGATCTGGGTCGCCGGCACCGCCATCGGCCTCGTCATCGGGCTGGCGGTCGCGGTGATCCAGCTGTTCACCACTCGCTGGCTGGCGGCGCCGCTGGCGCTCTATGTCGCGGTGATGCGCGGCACGCCGTTCCTGATCCAGCTCTTCGTCATCTATTATGGCGGTCCGTTCTTCGGCCTCGACCTGACGCCGCTCACCGCCGGCACCGCCGGGCTGGCGCTTTATGGCGGGGCCTATTTTTCGGAGATCTTCCGCGCCGGCTTCCTCTCCGTGCCGCCCGGCCAGATCGAGGCGGCGCGGATGATGGGGATCGGCCGGCTCGATATCGTCAGGCACGTGCAATTGCCGCAGATGCTGGTGATCATCCTGCCGGCGCTCGCCAATATGACGGTGCTGCTCTCCAAGGAGACCGCGGTGCTGTCGGTGATCACGGTGAACGAGCTGACCTCGGTGGTGCAGTCGATCGGCTCCACCACCTTCGCCTTCGCCGAGACGCTGCTGTTCCTGGCGCTGGTCTACTGGGCATTCCTCGAAATCGTCACGGCGGCGGCGCGGCGGCTGGAGAAGCGGGTCGGCCGCTTCATGCTGCGTACCCAGAGCTGAAAGGGCGGACATGACCGCACATCCTGTCGCGACTTCCCGCCCGATCATCGATGTGCGCGGGGTGTGGAAGCGTTTCGGCGCCGCCGAGGTGCTGAAGGGCATCGATCTCGCCATCCGCAAATCGGAGGTGACCTGCATCATCGGGCCGTCCGGCTCCGGCAAGTCGACGCTGCTGCGCTGCATCGCCTTCCTGGAGGAATACAGCGAGGGCGAAATCACCATCGAGGGCGAACTGCTCGGCTTCGCGCTGGAGAACGGCAGGCGCCGCCGCGTCTCCGATGCCGAGGTGGCGCGGGTGCGGCGCAATGTCGGCTTCGTGTTCCAGCAGTTCAACCTGTGGCCGCACATGACGGCGCTGGAAAACGTCGCCATGCCCTTGAAGCTGGCGCGGGGCATCGCCCGCGAGGACGCGGCGAAGCGGGCGCAGGCCATGCTGGAGAAGGTGGGGCTCGGCGCACGGGCGCAGGCCTACCCGAGCCAGCTTTCCGGCGGCCAGCAGCAGCGCGTCGGCATCGCCCGCGCGCTCGCCATGGAGCCGCACATCATGCTGTTCGACGAGCCGACCTCGGCGCTCGATCCCGAACTGGTCGGCGAAGTCCTGCAGGTGATGCGCGACCTCGCGGCCGAGGGCATGACCATGGCGGTGGTGACGCATGAGATGGGCTTCGCCGCCCAGGTGGCCGACACGGTGGTGTTCATCGACCATGGGGTGATCGCCGCCTCGGGTTCGCCGGACGAGGTGTTCCGCCGGAACGAGAACCCCCGGCTGCGGCAGTTCCTGCAGAACTACTTCGAGCGCAACGTGTTCTGGCAGGGCAATGGAGACGTTGCCGCAACGTGAGGTTCCGGCCGCCGCCGCGTTGCGGTGCGCCCGGCCTTATGTCTATACTTTATGCACAAAAGAAGAGCGGCGGCATGGCGCCTTCCGCAACTTCCAAGGGAACAGGAGAGACCGATGACCCATGATACCCGGCGTTCCGCCGTCACCAAGGCCCTGCGCCTCGCCGCGCTCGGCGTCGCCGCCTCGATGATGCTGGGCGGCCTCGCCCATGCCGAGGACCTGCTCGCCAAGGTGAAGGCCAAGGGCGAGCTCACGGTCGGCACCGAGCTGCAATTCGCGCCGTTCGACTTCGTCGAAGACGGCAAGCAGGCCGGCATGAACAAGGAGATCTTCGCCGAGATCGGCAAGGAACTCGGCGTGAAGATCACCTTCCTCGACCTGCCCTGGCCGAGCGTGCTGCCGGGCCTTGAGGCCGGCAAGTTCGACATGGTGGCCGGCCCCGCCACCATCACCAAGGCGCGCATGGAGCGCTACCGCTTCTCCTCGCCGATCGCCGACGCCACCGTCGCCATCCTGAAGAAGAAGGGCGACGCCTCGATCACCAAGCCCGCCGACATCGCCGGCAAGAAGGTGGGCACGGCCAAGGCCACCGCCCAGCTGGCGCAGCTGCAGGAATTCGCCAAGACCCTGCCGACGCCGCCGACCATCCAGGAATATGTCGACTTCAGCCAGTCCTATGCCGATCTCGGCGCCGGGCGCGTCGTCGCGGTGGCGAACTCGCTGCCGAACATCGCCTTCCTCGCCAAGCAGAAGCCGGACGTGTTCGAAGTGGTGGAGCCGCCCTTCGGCAAGCCGGTCTATTTCGGCTATATCGGCACCAAGGCCGCGGACGCCAAGTCGCTGATGGACGCCGTCGACGCCGTGCTGATCAAGATGAAGCACGACGGCCGCCTCGCCGCGCTGCAGAAGAAGTGGTTCGGCACCGAGATGGCCACCCCGGACCAGGTGACGGAAGCCAGCTTCTGAGCGGCAACCGCCACGGATCGCCTTGAGATCGATCCCGGATCGGCCCTGCCGATCCGGGATTTTTCGTGGGCGGGTCAGGTCGAGGCCGGAGTCGGCGAGGCCGGAGTCGACGAGGCCGGAGTCGGCGAGGTCGGCATGGCCGGCAGAGTCAGCGCCCAGAACAGCAGCGCGGCGAGGCTGATGCCGGCGCCGGCGAGGCAGACGCCGGCCCAGCCGGCATGGGCGTAGACCAGCGTCGACAGCGCGGAGCCGAGCGCGCTGCCGATCGAATAGAACACCATATAGGCGGCGGTCAGCCGGCTCTGCGCCTCCGTCCGGACGCGGTAGATCAGTCCCTGATTGGCGACATGCGTCGCCTGCAGGCCGAAATCGATGATGACGACGCCGACGACCAGCCACAGCAGCGAGCGGTCGAGCAGCGAGATCGGCAGCCAGGCGAGCAGCATCAGGCCGAGCGCGATGCCGGTGACGCGCTGGCCGTGGCCGCGATCGGTCCAGCGCCCGGCCCGCACCGCGCCGAGCGCGCCGGCGGCACCGGCAAGGCCGAACAGGCCGACCTGCGTATGCGACAGCTCGAAGGGAGGGGCGCTGAGCGGCAGCACCAGCGGCGCCAGCAGGGTGGTGATGTCGGCGAAGATCAGCAGGGCGAGCACGGCGCGGATGCGCAGCGCCGGCTCCTCGACGACGAGCGTGACCAGCGAGCCGATCAGGCGCGGATAGGACGGCGCCGGCCCGCTCCGGCGCGGCGGATGCTGCCTCGGCAGGGCCCGCCACAGCAGTGCGCTCACCAGCAATGTGAGCAGCGCCGAGGCGAGATATACCGTGCGCCAGCCGGAAAGGTCGGTCAGCGTGCCGGCGACGCTGCGCGCCAGCAGGATGCCGAGCACGATGCCGCCGGTCACCACGCCGACGACATGGCCGCGCTCGGCCGGGCGCGCCAGCCCGGCGGCATGGGCGACCAGCGCCTGCGTCACCACCGCCATCAGCCCGACCGCCGCCATCGCGGCCAGCAGCATCGCCGCCGACGTCGAGACCGCGACGGCGACCAGCGCGAGCACCGACAGCAGGAACTCGGCGAGGATCAGCCGGCGGCGGTCGAGGAGGTCGCCGAGCGGCACCAGCAGGACGAGCCCGAGCCCGTAGCCGATCTGGGTCGCCGCCACAATCAGCCCGGCCATGGCGTGGGAGAGGCCGAGATCATCGGCCATCACGTCGAGCAGCGGATGGGCGTAATAGGCATTGGCGACCGCGAGGCCGCTGGCAAGGGCGAAAAGCAGCAGCACCGGACGGCCGAGCGGGGCGGGCGGCGTCTCCCGAACGGCGCTCGCGGGCGGCAGGGACGGCAGATCCCGACCGCGCGCCGCGGTGGCCACGGCGCCGGCGGGCGCCGCGCCTCGACGGATTTCCATTCACCGCTCCGGGTAATTGGTTTTATAATGAAACTCATATCGGCAATAGCCAATATGATTTAATCATGCAACTAAATTCCGTGGAGGGACGGATGGCGGAGTTGAGAAGATGGTGGCGCGGAAGAGCCTGAAGGGGGATCCCTGCCCCAGCGCCCGCGCGCTGGACGTGATCGGCGACTGGTGGTCGCTGATGATCGTGCGCGACGCCTTTGACGGCATGACGCGGTTCAGCGAGTTTCAGAAGAGCCTCGGCATCGCCCGCAACATCCTCGCCGAGCGGCTGCGGACGCTGGTCGAGCACGGCATCCTCGCCGCCGAGCCGGTGGCGGAGGGCGGCGCGCGGCTTCAATACCGCCTGACCGCGAGGGGCCGGGACCTGTTCCCGGTGATGGTGGCGTTGCGGCAGTTCGGCGAACGCCATCTCTTCGCGCCGCAGGAACCCCGCTCGCGGCTGGTCGACCGCGCCGACGGCCAGCCGGTCCGGCTCGATATCCGGGCGCAGGACGGGCGGCCGGTCGGTCCCGACGACACCGTGGTCGTCAAGGTGCCGGAGCCGGAGTGAACCGGCGCGCGTCCTCCGCGGATCAGCGGAAGGCGGGTTCGTCGAAGGAGCGCAGCTTGCGCGAATGGATGCTGGCGCCCGCCTGCCGGAGCTTGTCCAGCGCCGCGAGCCCGATCTTCAGATGTTCGCTGACCGCGCGCTCATAGAAGGCGTTGGCGGCGCCGGGGAGCTTGATCTCGCCATGCAGCGGCTTGTCGGAGACGCAGAGCAGCGTGCCGTAGGGCACGCGCAGCCGGTAGCCCTGCGCGGCGACGGTGCCGGATTCCATATCGACCGCGATGGCGCGCGACAGGTTGATGCGCCGGCGCTCCTTGGCCCAGCGCAGCTCCCAGTTGCGGTCGTCCTGGGTGACGACGGTGCCGGTGCGCAGGCGCCGCTTCAGCTGGTCGCCCTGCTCGCCGGTGACGTCGGCCGCCGCCTGTTGCAGCGCCACCTGGACCTCGGCCAGCGCCGGGATCGGGATGTCCGGCGGCACCAGCTCGTCGAGGATGCCGTCCTGGCGCAGATAGGCATGCGCCAGCACATAGTCGCCGATGATCTGCGTCTGCCGGAGCCCGCCGCAATGGCCCACCATCAGCCAGCAATGCGGCCGCAGCACCGCCAGATGGTCGGTGATGGTCTTGGCGTTGGAGGGACCGACGCCGATATTGACCAGCGTCACCCCGGCGCCGCCCGGCCGCACGAGGTGATAGGCGGGCATCTGGAAGCGGTGCCACGGCGCCGACATCACCCGCTCAACCGCGGCGACGTCGAAGCTCTCGCGGTCGATCCGCACCCCGCCCGGCGTGATCAGCGCCTCGGCGGTGCCGGCCTCGATCTCGGCGAGGCCGAGGCGCACGAACTGGTCGACATAGCGGTGATAATTGGTCAGCAGGATCCAGGGCTGGAAGGCGCGCCAGTCGGTGCCGGTGTAGTGGACGAGACGGCGCAGCGAATAGTCAGTGCGCACGGCGTCGAACAGCGCCAGCGGGCGCGGCTCGCCCTCTATGAGGTCGAAGGTGCCGTCGGCGATCTCGTCGCCGACCAGCGACAGCAGCGGGGTGGGAAAATACCGCGCCAGCTCGGAGGCGGTCACCTTGCCGCGCCCGAGCTCGTCGCCGCCCTCCAGCGCGTAGGGGTAGGGAATTTCCTGCTGGCTGACGCCGGTCTCGAGGGTGGCGCCGAATTCCTCCACCAGCGGCGTCAGCTGGTCGAGCAGATAGGCGCGGAACTCCGCCGGCTGGGTCACCGTGGTCTGGTGGATTCCGGGCACGGCGAATTTGGCGTAGCCGCGCTGGACCCGCGCGGTCGAGGCCCGCCCCGGCGCGTAGGTGACGCGCAGCAGCGGGTAGCGATAGCGGTCGCGCTCCTCGGCATCCGGCGCCCGACCGGTCTCGAAATAGCGTTGGAGATCGTGCCGCAGCGCCTCGCGCGCCGCGCTGTAGAGCCTCTCCAGCCGGTCTATCGCCGCCTCGGGGGTCGCCGCCGTCTCGAATGTCATCGGGTCTGTCGCCTCCACATCAGCGCTGCTAGCGCGATTTGCGGCGGCCGGGAAGGCCGGACGCGCAAGATGACGCCGCCCGGCGCAAGGCCTGCCGGCAGCGCAGGGCTGCCCGCGCCCTTGCGAGCCTAGACGGCGGCGGCAAAAGCGGTAAGTTCCCGCCCGCCCGCGGATCGCCCGCTCCCCGGGTGGAGGAGCCGCGGCGCATAGCCGGAGCTGGCGCGGCTTTCCTCCTCCTGCCAATCGTTGCCACCATTCCTTGCTGCCATTCCTTGCCGAAGGACCGAGATCGTGCACGATCATCCATCCCAATCGCCGCATCTGTCGCTGTCCAAGGACAAGATCCGGGTGCTGCTGCTCGAAGGCGTGAACGACAGCGCCGTGCAGATCTTCAAGGCCGCCGGCTACTCCAACGTCACCCGCCTGACCAAGGCGCTCGACGGCGAGGCGCTGAAGGAGGCGCTCAGGGGCGTGCACGTGCTCGGCATCCGCTCGCGCACCCAGATCACCGCCGACAGCCTGATGGCGGCCGACCGGCTGATCGCCATCGGCTGCTTCAGCGTCGGCACCAACCAGGTCGATCTCGACGCCACCCGCATCCACGGCATCCCGGTGTTCAACGCACCGTTCTCCAACACCCGCAGCGTCGCCGAGCTGGTGATCGGCGAGATCGTCATGCTGCTGCGGCGGATTCCGGAGCGTTCGCGCGCCGCCCATGAGGGCCGCTGGGACAAATCGGCCAACAACAGCCTGGAGGTGCGCGGCAAGACGCTGGGCATCGTCGGCTACGGCAATATCGGCACGCAGCTCTCCAACCTCGCCGAGGCGATGGGCATGCGGGTGATCTATTACGACCACACCGACAAGCTGCGCCACGGCAACACCGAGCCGGTCGGCACACTGCACGAGCTGCTCTCCCAGAGCGACATCGTCAGCCTGCACGTGCCGGAGACGCCGGCGACCAACGGCATGATCGGCCGCGACGAGATCGCGGCGATGAAGACCGGCGCCTATCTCATCAACAACAGCCGCGGCACCGTGGTCGATATCGGCGCGCTTGCCGACGCGCTGCGCGCCGGCAAGCTGCGCGGCGCGGCGGTCGACGTGTTCCCGACCGAGCCGGGCTCCAACAATGAGCGCTTCGTCTCGCCGCTGCAGGGGCTCGACAATGTGATCCTGACGCCGCATGTCGGCGGCTCCACCGAGGAAGCGCAGGAGCGCATCGGCTCCGAGGTGGCGCGCAAGCTGGTCGATTACAGCGACAGCGGCTCCACCATGGGGGCAGTCAACTTCCCGCAGGTCCAGCTGCCGGCGCGCCCGCTCGGCACGCGTTTCATCCAGGTGCAGCGCAACCTGCCGGGCATGCTGGGGCGGCTCAACGAGGTGCTGGCGCGCCATCACGTCAACATCGCCGCGCAATATTACGAGACCAGCGCCGATGTCGGCTATGTGGTGCTCGATGCCGACGCCTCGGGGGTCGACAGCCAGGCGGTGCTCGCCGACATCCGCGCGCTGGAAGGCACGATCCGGGCGAGGTTGCTGTACGAATACAAGGTGTGAAGGGAGGCGGGGGGCGCTGACGCTGCCCGCTCCCCGCCGGAAGTCCGTTACCGTCGAAGATCTTGCCGTCGAAGATCTCTTGCCGTCGAAGACCCCTCACCGTCGAAGACCCCTCACCCCGACCCTCTCCCCGACGGGGAGAGGGAGCAGAGGACGCACATTGGCTTTCCGTCTCCGTCGTCGACGGGGGCAGGGGAGCCAGGTGCCGCTGGTCGGGTCAGCCTCGTTAGGCCGGCTTCTTCGCTCTCCCCCGTCCTAACTTGGCTGTTGCCGAGATGGGGTCTGGCAAGGTCGAAGCCGGGGACGTCCGGCTTCGACGGAGAGGTGGACCGCGGTCGCGGAACTGTAGACCCGCCCCTGCCGCTGTCCGCCCGTCATTCGATATCAACCACAGGGTCTGGGAGCGTGACACCCGGTGGGCTTCGGGCGGCCGCGACAGCCGCCCTGCCGCGCCTCACTTTCGCTTCAGCGCGTCCATGAGCGCGGCGCCGAGCGCGCCGGTAGGTTCCGGACGCGGCGGCTTCGCCGGGGCCACGCGATTGGGGCCGCCCTTGTCACGATTGGCCTGATGATCGCGCGGGCCGCGCGCCGGCGGGACCTTGTCCGCTCCCCTGTCCGTTCCCTTGCCCGCCGCGGCGCTGTCCTTGCGCATCGACAGCGCGATGCGCTTGCGCTTGAGGTCGATCTCCAGCACCCGCACCTTCACCACGTCGCCGACCTTCACCACCTCGTGCGCGTCCTTCACGAAGCGGTCGGCGAGCTGGGAGACGTGCACCAGCCCGTCCTGATGCACGCCAATGTCCACGAAGGCGCCGAAGGCGGCGACGTTGGTCACCGTGCCTTCCAGCTCCATGCCGGGCTTCAGGTCCTTCATCTCGTCGATGCCGTCGGCGAAGGTGGCGGTGCGGAAGGCAGGGCGCGGGTCGCGACCGGGCTTGTCGAGCTCGGCGATGATGTCGCGCACCGTCGGCAGGCCGAAGCGCTCGTCGACGAACGCGCGGGGATCGAGCGCGGACAAGGCTGAACTGTCGCCCATCAGGCTGCGCAGGTCGCGGCCGCAGGCGGCGACGATCTTGCGGGCGACGCCATAGGCCTCCGGATGCACCGCGGAAGCGTCGAGCGGCTCCTTGCCGTCGCGGATGCGCAGGAAGCCCGCGCATTGCTCGAATGTGCGGGGCCCGAGGCGCGCGACATCGAGCAATTGCCGCCGCGAGGCGAAGGCGCCATGCGCGTCGCGATGGGCGACGATCGCCTCGGCGAGCGAGGTGCCGAGGCCGGACACCCGCGCCAACAGCGAGGCGGAAGCGGTATTGAGGTCGACGCCGACCGCGTTCACCGCGTCCTCCACCACCGCGTCGAGCGCGCGGGCGAGATGGTACTGGTCGACATCATGCTGGTACTGGCCGACGCCGATCGACTTCGGTTCGATCTTGACCAGCTCGGCGAGCGGGTCCTGCAGCCGCCGGGCGATGGAGACGGCGCCGCGCAGCGACACGTCGAGGCCGGGGAATTCGGCCGCCGCCAGTTCCGACGCGGAATAGACCGAGGCGCCGGCTTCCGAGACCACGACCTTGATCGGCTTCGGTCCCTTCTCGGGCGCCGGCATGCCGGCCAGCATATCGGCGACCAGCTTCTCGGTCTCGCGGCTGCCGGTGCCGTTGCCGATGGCGATCAGCTCGACGCCATGCTTGCGGATCAACGCCGCCAGTTCCGCCTGCGTGCCGCGGACGTCGTTCTTCGGCGGGAAGGGGTAGACGGTGGTGGTGGCGGTGAGCTTGCCGGTGGCATCGACCACCGCCACCTTGACGCCGGTGCGGATGCCGGGATCGAGCCCCATGGTGGTGCGCGTGCCCGCCGGGGCGGTGAGCAGCAGATCCTTCAGGTTGCGGGCGAAGACATTGATCGCCTCCGCCTCCGCCCTGGCGCGCAGCTCGGTCATCAGGTCGAGCGAGAGATGCAGCGACAGCTTCACCCGCCAGGTCCAGCCGGCGACCTCCATCAGCCAGGCGTCGCCAGGCAGCCGGTCGCCGGGCAGCCGGTCGCCGATGCCGTAGCCTTCCGCGATCATCGCCACCACCGGCTTCACCGGACGGGGATCCTCGGCATCGACCTCGATGTCGAGCGCCAGCACCTCCTCGTTGCGCCCGCGCAGCATGGCGAGCGCCCGGTGGCTGGGCACATTCGCCCAGCGTTCGACATGGTCGAAATAGTCGGAGAACTTGGCGCCAGCTTCCTGCTTGCCCTCGACCACGCGCGCGCGCAGGTCGGCCTTGCCCTTCAGATAGGTGCGCAGGCGGCCGACGATCTCGGCATTCTGCGCGAAGGCTTCCGAGACGATGTCGCGGGCGCCTTCGAGCGCCGCCTTCACATCCGCAACCTCGCCGCCGACATAGGCCCTTGCCAGCTCGGCCGGCCCCGCGGCGCGGTCGGCGAGGATGGCGTCGGCCAGCGGGCCGAGGCCGCGCTCGCGGGCGATGTCGGCGCGGTTGCGGCGCTTGGGCTTGTAGGGGAGGTAGATATCCTCCAGCTCCGCCTTGGTGGCGGCGCCGGCGAGGGCGGCCTCCAGCTCCGGGGTGAGCTTGTCCTGCTGGCGGATGGAGTCGGTGATGGCGGCGCGGCGGGATTCCAGCTCGCGCAGATAGACGAGCCGCTCGTCGAGCCGGCGCAGCTGGGTGTCGTCGAGACCGCCGGTGACCTCCTTGCGGTAGCGCGCAATGAAGGGGACGGTCGCCCCCTCGTCGAGCAGGGCGATGGCCGCGGCCGCCTGCTGCGGGCGGGCGCCGATCTCACTGGCGATGCGGGCGGCGAGGGAAGTGTTGTCGGCTGTCATGCGGGTCACGGATTCGCTGCGGAGGGGCGACCATAGTCAGCTGCGCCGGCAAAGGCCACGCCCGGCGGAGGCGCTGCCGCCGTTGCCGCCCGCGGCCGGGCCCCGGAACCTCAGCCGTAGCGCCGGCCGGCCTCGATGGCGAGACCGGTGCCGACCGAGCCGAACGTGTCGCCCTCGATCACCCGCGCGGTCGGCACGCAGGCGCCGATCGCCGCGCGCACATGCGACAGCCGTGTCGAGCCGCCAGTGAGGAACAGCGCATCGATGTCGCCGGCGGCGAGACCGGCCGTGGCGAGGCAGGAGGCGATTCGCCCGGCGATGCGCTCCGCCAGCAGCCCGGTGTGCCGCACCAGATCGGCGTGGGCGATGCCCACCGACAGCCCGGCTTCCAGCACCGCCAGATCGAGCACGGTTTCGCCCGCCTCGGCGACGCGGATTTTCGCGGCCTCCACATCAAGGGCGAGGCCATGGCCGCGCTCGTCCTCCACCGCCCGCGCCAGGCGCGCCACCAGATCCGGGCGCGCCGCCTCGCGCTCCAGCTCGCGGATGGTGCGGGCGGTCCGGCCGTCATAAAGGCGGTTGATCGAGGACCAGGTGGCGAGGTCCTGATAGATGCCCACCGGCATCGACAGGCCCTTGCGCTTCAGCGGGCTGCCATGGCCGAGCGCCGGCATCACCATGGCCAGGGACAGCTGGCGGTCGAAATCGGTGCCGCCGACGCGCACGCCCTCATTCGCCAGGATGTCCGATGCCCGATCGGCGCGGCCGGCATGACTGCGGGCGATGCGCACGATGGAGAAATCCGAGGTGCCGCCGCCGATATCGGCGATCAGCGCCAGTTCCTCGCCGATCACCCGACGCTCATAGTCGAGGCTCGCGGCGATCGGCTCGAACTGGAACGACAGCTCGGCAAAGCCGATGTCGCGGGCGATGCTGCCGAGCACCACCTGCGCCCGGGCGTCGCCGGCCGCGTCGCCATCGACGAAATGCACCGGCCGGCCGAGCACCACCTGGCGCAACTCGCTGCCGGCTGCCGCCTCGCCGCGCGCCTTCACCTCGGCGAGGAACGTGCCGATCACCGCCTTGAAGCCGAGCCGCTGGCGCCCCACCGGCGTGGTCTCGTCGATCAGCGAGGTGCCGAGCACCGATTTCAGCGAGCGCATCAGCCGCCCCTGCTGACCCTCCACATAGGCGGCCATCGCCGCCCGCCCCACCAGGGGCTCGCCCTGGCGTGGAAAGAAGATGGCGCTCGGCAGGGTGTCGGCCGCGCCTTCCAGCGCGGCCAATCGCGGTTCGCCGGCGCCGTGCAGGCCGAGCGTGGTGTTCGAGGTGCCGAAGTCGAGGCCGCAGGCGGTCATGACACCTCCTCAGATGATGCGAAAAGCGGAAGGGCGCGCTTGCTAAAGCACGCTGCGCCGCAGCGCAAGTGCGCAGGCATGCCGGAGGTGCGGCGAGCGGCCGCGAAGGCGGCCGTCCGTCCCGCGAGGCGCTTCACTCCTGCGGCATCTGCGGCGACCGGCCGGAATGGCACCGGCTCCCATGGGCGGAACGAAGGGAAGCGGCTTGCCATGTGTCGATAATTCTGGAAATGTGGGGATATGGACAATGCTCAAGCTATCGACGCCCTTGCCGCCCTGGCGCAGCCGACGCGCATGGACACCTTCAAGCTGCTGGTGAGCCGTGAACCGGACGGCGTGGCCTCCGGCGAATTGGCGCGGCGGATGGAGGTTCCGCACAACACCATGTCGTCGCATCTCGCGGTGCTGACGCGGGCCGGCCTGGTGCGGGGCGAGCGGCACAGCCGCGTCATCATCTATCGCGCCGATCTCGACCGCCTGCGCGCGGTGGTGCTGTTCCTGCTCAAGGATTGCTGCGGCGGCCGTGCCGAACTGTGCGCGCCGCTGATCGCCGACCTTTCTCCCTGCTGCGCTCCCGAGGGCCGCTCCGATGACTGACCGCTGCTACAACGTGCTTTTCCTCTGCACCGGCAATTCGGCGCGCTCGATCCTGGCCGAAAGCATCCTCGCCAAGGACGGAGCCGGGCGGTTTCGCGCCTTCTCCGCCGGCAGCCAGCCCAAGGGCGCGGTCCATCCCCTGGCGCTGCGGGTGCTCGGGCGCTTCGGCTATCCGGCCGACGGCTTCCGCTCCAAGAGCTGGGGGGAGTTCGCCGGCGCCGACGCGCCGGTGATGGATTTCGTGTTCACGGTCTGCGACAACGCGGCCGGCGAAGCCTGCCCGGTGTGGCCGGGCCAGCCGATGACCGCGCATTGGGGCATCGAGGACCCGGCCGCGGTCCGGGGCTCCGAACTGCAGCAGGAAGCGGCGTTCAACGCGGCGTTTCGCTACCTCAAGAGCCGGATTTCGGTGTTCGCGGCGCTGCCGATCGGCAGTCTCGACGCCATCGCGCTCGGCGCCCGGCTGCGGGAGATCGGCCGCGGCGAGGGGGCGACATCGCCCCGGCCGAGCGCGGCGTGAGGCGGACATGGACATCGTGATCTATCACAACCCGGCCTGCGGCACCTCGCGCAACGCCCTGGCCATGATCCGCAATGCCGGCGTCGAGCCGCATGTGGTCGAGTACTTGAAAACCCCGCCGACGCGGGAGCTGCTGGCGCAGCTGATTGCCCGCATGGGCGTGCCGGTGCGGGCGGTGCTGCGCGAGAAGGGCACTCCCTATGCCGAGTTGGGCCTCGACGACCCGCAGCTGACCGATGCGCAACTGCTCGACGCCATGCTGGCGCATCCCCTCCTCATCAACCGGCCGATCGTGGTCAGCCCGCTGGGGGTGAAGCTCTGCCGGCCTTCCGAGGCGGTGCTCGATCTGCTGCCGCCGCAGCGCGGCGCGTTCACGAAGGAGGATGGCAAGCGCGTCACCGACGCGCGGGGCCGCCGCGTCGAGGGAGCGTGAGGGGCCATGTCGCGATTTGAACGTTACCTGACGGTGTGGGTCGCGCTGTGCATCCTCGCCGGCATCGCCCTCGGCCACCTGCTGCCGGGCGTGTTCCAGGCGATCGGCGCGGCGGAGGTCGCCCGGGTCAACCTTCCGGTGGCGGCGCTGATCTGGCTGATGATCATTCCGATGCTGGTGAAGATCGACTTCGCCGCGCTCGGCCAGGTGCGCGAGCATTGGCGCGGCATCGGCGTCACCCTGTTCATCAACTGGGCGGTGAAGCCGTTCTCGATGGCGGCGCTCGGCTGGCTGTTCATCGGCACCCTGTTCCGGCCCTATCTGCCGGCGGATCAGATCGACAGCTACATTGCCGGCCTGATCATTCTCGCCGCCGCGCCCTGCACGGCGATGGTGTTCGTCTGGTCGAACCTGACACGGGGCGAACCGCATTTCACGCTGAGCCAGGTGGCGCTCAACGACACCATCATGGTGTTCGCCTTCGCGCCGCTGGTCGGCCTGCTGCTGGGGCTCTCGGCCATCATCGTGCCGTGGGACACGCTGGTGCTCTCGGTGGTGCTCTACATTCTGGTACCGGTCATTGCCGCGCAACTGCTGCGGCGGCGCCTGCTGGCGCGCGGCGGCCCGGCGGCCGTGCAGCGTCTGCTGGCGCGCCTGCAGCCGCTCTCCCTGCTGGCGCTGCTCGCCACGCTCGTGCTGCTGTTCGGTTTCCAGGGAGAGCAGATCCTGCGGCAGCCGCTGGTGATCGCCCTGCTGGCGGTGCCGATCCTCATCCAAGTCTACTTCAATGCCGGCCTCGCCTATGTGCTCAACCGGCTTGCCGGCGAGCGGCATTGCGTGGCGGGTCCCTCGGCGCTGATCGGCGCCTCCAACTTCTTCGAGCTGGCGGTCGCCGCCGCCATCAGCCTGTTCGGCTTCCAGTCGGGAGCGGCGCTGGCGACGGTGGTCGGGGTGCTGATCGAGGTGCCGGTGATGCTCACTGTCGTCTGGATCGTGAACCGCTCGAAGGGGTGGTACGAAAACGGTGCTTCCACCCGTACGGTGGCGCCGCGTCGGCCGTGACGCTGGCCGGGACACGGCTTGGCGCAGTGCCTTGACAGCGGCGGCGGCGTCGAGCAATCTATTTCCATGAAACTCGAAGAAGCTGCCGGCCAGCTGGAAGCCCTCGGCAACCCGACGCGTCTGGCGCTGTACCGCATCCTGGTGCGTGCCGGCGATGCCGGCCTGCCGGTCGGCCGCCTGCAGGAGCGGCTCGGGCTGCCGGCTTCCACCCTGTCGCATCATCTGCGCCGTCTCGTCACCACCGGGCTGGTGACGCAGGAGCGCCAAGTCACCACCCTGATCTGCCGCGCCCATTATCCGGCGATGCGCGGCCTGGTCGGCTTCCTTGTCGACGAGTGCTGCGCCGATGCCGGCTGCACCACGCGCGGCGAGGCGGCGGCTTAATTTTTTGCTATCTTATTCGGTTATTCCGGAAATACGAAAGGATCCGCCCATGCCCTCCCTCAACCATCCCGTGGCCGTCATCGGTGCCGGTCCGGTCGGGCTGGCCGCGGCGGCCCATCTCGTTCGGCGTGGCCTGCCGGTGCGGATTTTCGAGGCGGGGGAGAACGTCGCCGCCCATATACGCGATTGGGGGCATGTCCAGCTGTTCACGCCATGGGCCTACGCCATCGACGCGGCTGCCCGCGAAATGTTGGAGCGCGCCGGCTGGCGGGGGCCGGAGCCGGAATTCCATCCGACCGGCCACGAGCTGGTGAGCCGTTATCTCGAGCCGCTGGCGGCCACGCCGGAGATCCGTGACGTGCTCGAAACCGACGCCCGCGTCGTGGCGATCAGCCGCCGCGGCACCGACAAGGTGACCAGCCGCGGACGGGACACCTGGCCGTTTTCCCTGCGTATCGCCGATGGTGCCGGCCGGCAGCGCCGGGTGCTGGCTTCCGCCGTCATCGACAGCTCGGGCACATGGGCGACGCCCAATCCGCTGGGCGCCGACGGCCTTGCGGCGGAAGGGGAGGAGGAGGCGGTCGGCCGCATCGCCTATGGCATTCCCGATGTGCTCGGCCGCGACCGCGGTTTCTATGCCGGCAAGACCACGGCGGTGGTCGGGGCCGGGCATTCCGCCGCCAATGTGCTGCTCGACCTCGCCCGGCTGGCGGAGGAGGCGCCCGGCACCTCGACGATCTGGGCCATGCGCGGCACCGACCTGTCACGGGTGTATGGCGGCGGCGCGGCGGACCAGCTGGCGGCACGCGGCGCGCTCGGCACCCGCCTGCACGCCCTGGTGACGCAGGGAACAATCCAGCTCGAGACCGGCTTTGCGGTGGCGGCGGTTCGCGACATCGAGGGCCGGCTGGTGCTTGAGAGCGAGGCGCAGGGGCGGCTCGGCCCGGTCGACCGCATCGTGGCGGCGACCGGTCAACGCCCGGATCTGTCGCTGGCGCGCGAATTGCGGGTGGAGCTCGATCCCTGGCTCGAGAGCGCAAGGGCGCTTGGCCCGATGATCGATCCCAATCTGCATTCCTGCGGCTCGGTGCCGCCGCACGGGCATCGCGAACTGGGCCATCCCGAGCCGGGGTTCTACATCGCCGGCATCAAGAGCTATGGGCGGGCGCCCACCTTTCTCATGATGACCGGCTATGAGCAGGTGCGTTCGATCGCCGCGGCGCTCGCCGGCGACCGGGCGGCGGCCGACGACGTGCGCCTCGTGCTGCCGGAGACCGGGGTGTGCACCGTCGATCGGGAGGCGCCGGCCAGTTGCTGCACGCCCAAGCCGGCGGTGAAGAGCTGTTGCGGCACGGCGGCGTGAGATGAGCCGCCTCGCCATCGTCAGCGCGCTCGGCATCACCCAGATCATGGCCTGGGGATCGTCCTATTATCTGTCGGCGGTGCTGGCCGGTCCGGTGGCCGCGGAAACCGGCTGGGCGCTGGCGTGGGTGGTGGGCGGTCTCTCGATCGGCCTGCTGACCGCCGGGCTGGTGTCGCCATGGGTGGGGCGCGCCATCGGCCGGCATGGCGGGCGCGGCGTGCTGGCGCTGTCGACGGTGCTGATTGCCGCCGGCCAGGTCACGCTCGGCCTGTCGCAGGCGCTCCCGGTCTATGTGGGGGGATGGCTGGTGCTGGGGTTGGGGATGGGCGCCGGGCTCTATGACGCGGCGTTCGCCACCCTCGGCCGGCTGTTCGGAAGCTCGGCCCGCCCGGCGATCACGGTACTCACCCTGTGGGGCGGATTTGCCAGCACGGTGTGCTGGCCGCTCTCCGCCTCTCTCGTCGGATCGGTGGGATGGCGGAACACCTGCTTCATCTATGCCGCCATCCAGATCGGCTTTTCGCTGCCGCTTCTGCTGCGGGCGATCCCGCGAGTTGCTCCGCCGCCCGCCCGTTCGTCCGAGGGGGTGGCGGGAACCGGACCCCTGTTCGGCGCGGAACGCCGCGCCTTCGTGCTGCTTGCCGCGGTGATGATCCTCGCGGGAGCCATCACCGCGACGCTCTCGGTGCATCTGCTCACGCTGCTCCAGGCCCAGGGGCTTTCGCTGGCGGATGCGGTGCTGTTCGGCGCGCTTGTCGGTCCCGCGCAGGTTGGCGGCCGGCTGGTCGAGATGGCCGGGCGCGGCCGGCACCATCCCCTGTGGTCGCTGGGCGCGGCCTGCGGCCTGATCGCCCTCGGCCTGCTGCTGCTGTGGAGCGGCGTGGCGATCGCCGCGATCGGGCTTCTTCTCTATGGAGCCGGCAACGGGGTGTTTTCGATCGCGCGCGGCACGCTGCCGCTGGCGCTGTTCGGGCCCGAACGCTACGCGGCGCTGATGGGGCGGCTGGCGCGGCCATCGCTGGTCGCACAGGCCGCCGCCCCGTTTGTCAGCGCGTTCCTGATCGAACATGGCGGCTCCTCCGAGGCGCTGGGAGCGGTGGCGATCCTGGCGCTTGGCAATGCGCTGCTGGTCGGCCTGCTCTGGCAGCACCGCCGTCCGGCACAGGTGCCGGCGGGCTAACAGGGCCGAGCCGGTCGGACGCGGAATGACCCCAAGGCGCTCGGGCGCGCCCATTGTGCCGGCGCCGGCAAGCGATATCCTCCGGCCATGGACCTGATCCGCATTCTCCTGGTCGACGATCATCCCATCGTGCGCGAGGGCTATCGCCGGCTGCTCGGGCGCCAGCCCGGCTTTTCGGTGGTGGCCGAGGCCGGGGACGGGGAGACGGCGCTGGCCGCCTTTGCCGAGCACCGCCCGGATATCGTGCTGATGGACCTTTCCATGCCGGGCGGCGGCGGCTTCGCCGCGGTCGACGCCATGCTGGCGCGCGATCCGCAGACCCGCATCATCGTCGTGTCGATGCATCAGGGGGCCTTTTTCGCGCGCAAGGCGATGGAGGCGGGGGCGCGGGGCTTCGTGTCGAAAAGCAGTCCCCCGGACGAACTGATCCGCGCCATAACTACGGTGGTGTCCGGCCGGCGGGTGCTCTCGGCCGACATGGCGCAGGAATTCGCCCGCACCTCGATCGAGAACGACGACTTCGTCGGCCTGACCCCGCGCGAGCGGGACATATTGCTGCTGCTGGTGCGCGGCATGAACGGGCGTTCCATCGCCCACAGCCTCGGCCTGTCGTCCAAGACCGTGCAGAACAACCTGTCGCAGATCCGGGCCAAGCTCGGGGCGTCCGGCGATGCCGATCTGGTGCTCAAGGCGCAGCGCGCCGGCTTCGTGCCGGCGACATGATGCGCGGGCTGTTGCCGCAGCTGGTCCTGCGGGTGCTGGCCGCCGGTCTCCTGACCGTGGTGGTCGCCGCCGGCTGGGTGCTGTGGGACACCGCGAACGCCGCCCGCCAGGATGTGCAGACGACCGCCCGGCGCGTCGCCGACGCCATTGCCGCGCGCCCGGACTTCATCGGCCTCGCCTTTGGCGGCGTGGCGCCGACGCCGGTCTTCCGCGACTGGCAGCAATTTCCGGCCTGGACGCTGATCGCGCCGGGCATCTGCGTCGAATTCGGCGCGCGCGACCAGCCGACGCATCGGCGCTGCGGTCCGTATCTCGCGGCCGAGGGAGCGCCGCCGGCATGGTTCGGGTGGCTGGCCGGGCGAACCGGGCTGGTGCCCGATCCGGTCGCCGTGCCGGTGCGGATGCGCTACATCTCCGACGCCCGCGTCACCGCGATGGCCGATCCCGGCGTCATCGTCACCCGCGCCTGGGCCCGCACCGGCGACCTGATGCGTGTCGCGGTCGGCATGGCGATCGGCGGGGCCATCCTGACCGGACTGCTGGTGGTGCGGCTTCTGGCGCCGTTTCGCGCCATCCTGCGCGGCATCGAGCGCCTGCAGCGCGGCGATTTCGCCGCTCGCCTGCCGAATTTGCGGGTGACGGAGTTCGACCGGCTGAGCACGGCGCTGAACCAGACCGCCGCGACGCTGCAGGAGGCGCAGGCGATGCGCACCGAGCTCACCAGGCGCCTGTTCACCGTGCAGGAAAGCGAGCGTCGAGCCCTCGCCCGCGAACTGCACGACGAGTTCGGCCAGTGTCTCACCGCCACCCGCGCCCTCGCCGCCGCGATCGCGCAATCGGGCGAAACCACCGCCGAGGACGGCACCCGCATCGCCGAGATCACCGGCCAGATGATGGAGAGCCTGCGCGCCGAACTCTCCCGGCTGCGCCCGCCCGATCTCGACGATCTCGGGCTGCGCCCGGCGCTGGAGCGGCTGGTGGCGGACTGGCGCAGCCGGGTGCCGGCGGTCCGCTTCGGGCTGGAACTCACCGGCGAGATCGAGGCGGTGCCGGACGAGCTGGCGCTCAGCCTGTACCGCATCGCCCAGGAATGCCTGACCAATGCGATCCGGCACGGCGCGCCCAAGACCGTCTCGCTCAGGATCGAGGTCGCCGACGCGATCACCCTGACCGCCACCGATGACGGTTCCGCCCGGCATGATGGCCCGATCGGCGACGGCTACGGGCTGCTCGGCATCCGCGAGCGGGTCGATGCGCTGGGCGGCAGCTTCTCGCTCGCCCCGGCCGGGGACGGCATGCGCGCCACGGCGCGGCTGCCGCGCTGACCCGGGAAGTCTTCCCGGGTCGGCCGGGAAAGCCTCTCTGGCGGCCCGCCGGTGCCCCGCGCATCCTCGCGGCAAAGGGAGGCAATGCGCATGAACGACATGAGCCATCCGGTCGCCCGGCTCGGCGCCGAGGTCGCGGCGGGCCTGATCGGGCACGAGGAGATGGTCGAGCGGCTGCTCATCGCCCTGCTCGCCAGCGGCCACGTGCTGATCGAGGGGCCGCCGGGCATCGCCAAGACCCGCGCCGTCAAGCGCCTGGCGGCGTATCTTCCGGGCAGCCATGCGCGGATCCAGTGCACCCCGGACCTGTTGCCCGCCGATCTGACCGGCACGCAGGTGTTCCGCCCTGATACCGGGAGCTTCGACTTCGTCCCCGGCCCGATTTTCCACGCGCTGGTGCTGGTGGACGAGATCAATCGCGCCCCACCCAAGGTGCAGTCGGCACTGCTGGAGGCGATGGCGGAGAGCCAGGTGACCACGGCGGGGGTGAGCCGGGCGCTGCCGGACCCTTTCATGGTCGTCGCCACCCAGAACCCGATCGAGCACGAAGGTACTTTCCCGCTGCCGGAGGCGCAGATGGACCGCTTCCTGCTGCATCTTTCGCTCGGTCTGCCGGGGGCGGAGCACGAGCGCGCCATTCTCGATCTGGTCGTGGCGGAGCGGATCGATCCGCCGGCCTCGCAGGCCGTCGCGCTGTCGGCCGACAATCTGCACATGGCCAAGGCGGAAGTCGCGCGGGTGCATCTCGCCCCCGCGCTCAAGGACTTCATCGTGCGGCTGGTGATGGCCTCGCGGCCCGGCGGCGCGGTGGCCGAATGGGTGGAGCATCCCATTTCTCCGCGCGGCACGTTGGCCTTGGCCGTCACCGCGCAGGCCCGGGCCTGGCTGAAGGGGCGGGATTATGCCCTGCCCGAGGATGTGATCGCTCTCGCCCCCGACGCGCTGTCCCACCGTCTCGTGCCCAACTGGACCGCCATCAGCGAGGGCCGCAGCGGCCGCAGCCTGGTCGCCGATATCGTGCGGGCGGTCGAGCCGTGGTGAGCGCGAGGCTCGACGTGCCGGGCATCCGCCTCGACGCCGCCGAGTTGCTGGCGCTTCGCGACGGCGTCCCGCGGCGGGGCCGGCATCGTCCCGCCTCGCGCCGGCCCGGCGCCCTGCCGGCCAAGCCTGCCGGCGCCGGCATGGACCTGCGGGAGATCCGCGCCTTCGCCGAGGGCGATGACGCCCGCCGCATCGACCCCGCCGCCACCGCCCGCACCGGGATGCCGCATATTCGCAGCTTTCACGAGGATCGCGACGACACGGTGCTGCTGATCGCCGATTTCCGCTGGCCGATGCTGTGGGGAACCGGTGCGGCGCTGCGTTCGGTGCGCGGCGCGCGGGCCTTGGCCCGCCGGGGCTGGCTGGCCACCGCGCGCGGGGCGTCGATCGCGGCGATCAGCGTCAGCGCCGCCGGCGTCGCGGTCATCCCGCTCGGCAGCGGCCTGTCGCAGATGAGCCGGATCAGCCACATGCTGGCCAGCTGCCACGATCAGGCGCTGGAAGCCGGCAGCGAGGGGCCGTCGCTTTCCGAGGCGCTGGTCCGCGCCGCCAGGCTCAGCCCGCCGGGTGCCGAGGTGCTGATCGCCACCGGGATGGAAGGCATCGCACCGGCCGATGAGCCCGATTTGGCACGTCTCGCCCGACGGCGGCAGGTCCGGGTGCTGCTGCCGCAGGATCCGATCGACGCTGATCCGCCGCCACGGGCGCTGCCGATCCATGCCGGGGCGCTCAGCCGGCTGGCGCGGCTGTATCCCTTCGACCCCGCGCCGATGGCGCTGCGGATGCGGGCCCTGAATGTAAGCCTGGAGGTGATCGCGCATGACGCAGGCTGAGCTTGTCGCCGCGCTTCCGGATGGACGCCTGCCACCCGAGCTGATGCAGATTCATGCCGCCGATCTGGTGTTGCTGTTCGGGATCGGGCTGGTGGCGGCCGCGCTGCTGGCATCGCTCCTGATGCCGTTTCTCGACCGTCGGCCTTCGCGGCGTGCCCGCATCCGTTCCACCCGCGGGATGCCGCCGGCCCAGCGGGCGCTGGCGATCGCGCGCATCCTCGGCCGCCTTCCGCAGGAACTGCGCGACACCGCCTATGGCACCGCCGCGCCGCTCGGCGAGGAGGCGATCGAGCGCATCGCGCTGAAGGCGCGACCGGTGCGCCGATGAGCTTCGCCTTTCCATTAGCCCTGCTGTTACTGCCGCTGCCGCTGCTGGCCCGCCGCTTCCTCGCCGCGACCGCGCCGGCGGGCGCGTCGCTGCAGGTCGATGCCGCCACCTTCGCTGCCGCCGGTGCGGCGCAGGGGCGAGGCCGCCTGTTCGACATGGCCCTGCTGATCGGCGCCTGGACGGCGCTGGTGCTGGCGCTCGCCGGCCCGCGGCTCGCCGCCACCACGGATCTCGTCACCTCGTCGGGGCGCGAGATCCTGCTGACGCTCGATCTGTCCGGCAGCATGCTCAACGAGGACTTCCTGCTCGATGGCCGGCCCTTGTCGAGGCTGGAGGCGGTGAAGCGCGTCGCCTCCCGCTTCGTCGCGTCGCGGAAGGGCGACCGGATCGGGCTGGTGATCTTCGGCGACCGGGCCTATGTGGCGCAGCCGCCGACCTTCGACGTGGCAGCGGTGGCGCATGCCATCGATGGCGCACAGATCGGGATTTCGGGCCGTTCCACCGCGATCGCCGACGGCCTCGGCCTTGCCACCCGGCGCCTGATGTCGAGCGACGCCAAGAGCAAGGTCATCGTCCTGCTCTCCGACGGCGCGGATACCTCGGGAAAGGTGCCGGCAAGCGATGCGGCGCGGCTTGCCGCCCGTCACGGCATCCGGGTGCACACCATCGCGCTCGGCCCCGAGGATCTGGAGAACGAGCCGCACTCGCGCGATGCGGTGGATGCCGCCGCCCTGCGCGCCATGGCCGAGGTGGGAGGCGGTGCCAGCTTCCGGGTGCGGACCATGGACGATCTCGCCGCCATGGCCGCGACCCTCGACCAGCTGGAGCCGAACCCGATGAAACGGCCGCCGCTGCGCTATTGGCAGGCGCTGTGGATGTGGCCGGGCGTGGCGGCGCTTGCGCTGACGCTGCTCCTGGCGATGCGGAGGCGGTCATGAGCGCTCTCGTACTGCTGCGCCCCTGGTGGCTCGCGGCGATACCGCCGCTCGCCCTGCTTGCCGTGTGGCTGTGGCGGCGCGGCGGCGATGCCGGCGGGTGGGAGCGGGTGATGCCGCCCGTCATGCTCGTCGCCATGCGGCAGCTCGGGCATCTGCGCCGGAGCGGCGGGCGCAGCGGTTTCGCGCCGCTGGTCGCGGCCGGGCTGCTGAGCCTCGGGCTTTGCGGGCCGGCGGTGCCGCGTGCCGATGCGCCGCGGCTCGCCGGGGACGGTGCGATCCTGATCGCCATCGACATGTCGCCCTCCGTCGCCGAAAGCCCCGCCCTCGCCGACGCGCAGGCCGCCGCCGCCGAGGTGCTGGCCGCGGCGGCCGGCCGGCCGGTGGGCCTCCTGCTCTATGCGGGCGAGGCCTATGAGGTGGCGGCACCGACCGCCGATCCCGTCACCCTGGAGAGCCAGATCGCGGTGCTCGGCCCCGATACCATGCCGGGCGGCGGCAGCCGCCCCGCCGCCGCGGTCGCCCTGGCGCGGCAGATGCTGCAACGCGGCCGCGCTGCCGAACTGGTGCTGATCTCCGATGGCGGCGGCGTCGACGAGGCGACACGTGCCGAGGCCGCGCGTCTCGCGGGCGACGGCATCGGGCTTTCCGTGCTGACCCTGGCCGGCGGCGCGGGTGGGTCCCTCGATCCGGCCACGCTGGCCGGGCTCGGCGATGTCGCGGCGCCGGCCCGCGCGCCGGCCCCCGTGCTGGGCCGGCTGTCGCGCGGTGGCGGGCTGGTGCGGGATCCGACGGTGGCGGCGCTGGAGTTCCACGATCTCGGCCCGTTGGTGGCCGCGCTGGCCGTCGTCCCGCTTCTGGGCCTGTTCCGGAGGCGGGCATGAAACGGCTCGCGCTGCTGGCGGCGGTCGGCCTCGGCTGCATCGCTCTCGCGGGTCCGGCTGCCTTGGGGCGCCTCGCCTTCCGGGCCGGGGTTCCCGGGGCTGCGGTGCTGCTCGACGACCCGGCGGCCAGAGGCCTCGCGCTCTATCGGGACGGCGCCTATGCCGACGCGGACGCCGCCTTTGCCGAGGCCGGGCGCAGCCAGACCTTCAACCGCGCCCTCACGCTGGCGGCAACCGGCCAGCACGCTTTGGCGGTCGCCTATCTCGACGCCGTGCTGTTCGCCAATCCCGCGGATGCCGAAGCCACGCGGCTGCGGGACCTGATCGATTCGCTGGTCGCCAAGACCCGCGGCGAAAACATCATGCCGGGACGGCTGCCCGGCCATGGCGGCCTGCAACCGTCGGGCGCCGCAACCGGTCAGGCGGCGGCCAGCACGCCGGACCCGGCATGGAAGCGGCCCATCGAGGCGCGAGGCTTCGCCGCTTCGGATGCCTGGCTCGACACCCTCACCGACGATCCGGGAGAGTTCCTGCGCCTGCGCCTGCAAAAGGAATACGAACGCCGGGCGGGGGCCGGCCTGCTCAGGCCGGAGGGGAGCGACCGATGGTGATGCGTTTCGTCCTCGCGCTGCTCCTGATGACCGGCGTCGCGCGCGCCGAAAATCTGCGCCTCGTCGTGCCGGATGGGCGACCGGTGGTGGGCGAGATGATCCCGGTCACGGTCAGGGGCGAGTATACGCGGCAGATCACGCTGGAGAAGCTGAGCTTTCCCAATTCGGAAGCCTATGACTGGATGCAGCTGTCGCGCGACCAGTGGCGTGACGAACAGGTCGATGGGCGTACCGTCCGGGTGTTCGAGCGCCGCCTCGCCTTGTTCCCCCGCCATGCCGGGGAACTCGTCATCGGGCCGGTGGCGCATCATCTCACCGTCGTCGGTGCCGACAACCTTCGCGAACCGCTGGTGGTGACCGCGCCAGCCCTTACCCTGCCGATCGCGCCGTTTCCGGATGCCGGAGCGCCGCTTTCCGCCCGCGGCCTCACGATCGAGGATGAATTGTCGGCAAAGCCGGGCGAGCTGCGCGACGGCGAGACACTGGTTCGGCGGGTCACGCTCAGGGCCATGGGGACGCTGCCACATCTTCTGCCGGCGCGCCCGCTGCTGCGCGAGCCCTGGCTGATCAGTTTCGCCGCGCCGGAACAGCGCGAGATGCAGCCGACGCCGGACGGTCCGGTGACGACCGTGAGCTGGGAGTGGCACCTGCGCCCCAAGACCGGCGAGCCCGGCGTGCTGCCGGCCGTCGCCATTCCCTGGTTCGATACAGCTGCCCGGCAGATGCGGACGGCGGAACTGGCGGCGATTCCCTTTGGCTATGCGAGCTTCGGCAATAATCGCAGCGGCACCGAGCGCCTGCCCGCCACCCAGGCCGGCCTGGCGTGGCTCGCCGCCGGGATGGGCCTGATGGCCGGCCTGGCCTTCGCGCTTGTCGGCCTTTCGCCCGCGCGGCGGGTCGACATGCTGCGGACGATCCGAAGGCTGGCGCCCATCGATCCGACCCGCCGCGCTCTGGCGCGCGCCGTCAGAACCGGCACCCTGCTCGATATTCGCCGCGCCGCCGAGGCCTATCTGTGTCGTCGGCGCGCTCTCGGCCTGCCGGTGAGCGGGCGGGAAACCGCCGAGCTCGACGAGCGGCTCTATGGGCAGAACGCGGCGACGTCTTCGGCCACCGCAAGGGTCGAACTCGAAGCGATGCTTCGGCATCGCTAGATCGGCCGCACGATCGCCGGCCTACGCGGCTCGCCGCCAGCGGATCGGCTCGTGCCGGCCGGCACTTTGCCGGCAAATACGCTGAGGCTGAGGCCGGGCGAGAAAGGCTCCTGGTCGGATCGTCTTCAACGTGTTCGTTTCAAGTTCAAATAAATGGGATATGACCTCATCAATATGTGTCAGGATTACTGACTGGAAAAGGCGCTTGCGGCAAGATCACTGGCCGTGCATTATCCCTCGCGGCAGCAATAATTGATATTTGCGTCGGTACCTGGCTGCATCTACATGCTGATTGGTGTTTCCACATCAAAGGACTCGTGCGGGTTCCAAGATGGCGACCATTAGCCGAAGGGGGGCGGGCGATGGTCTTCGCTTTCCCGGGTTACGTCCTGACCAAGACCTGAGCGACAGCCCGGTGGCTTCGTTGCTGTGGTGTTTTTGCTGACGACCTGAGACCAGCCGTCGAGGCGATGGCTGTGCAAGTTCTGGTGCCGTCGGCGACTCGGGCGTGGGTGCGGGCATCCCGTCTTGCTCGCATCTCTCGATGCGTTGCTTCGCTATTGGCGGGGCACGCCCGCGTGTTCTGCCGATCTGCGCGTCCTATTGGTTGGTCGGACCAATAATCACGATCACGTCCAGTGACGAAGAGTGGGGGAACTCGATCTGCGCCATTTCTTTCTCCGAGGTTAAATCGCCGTCGATGCTTGCCGGCCCCTCCGGCCCGGGAAGTACAGGTTTCGTCTGCCTGTCTGATCTTCGCTGCGGGTGACCGGGCTGGGCCGCGGTCCCAGAGCCAGGAGCCGTCGCCATGCCGGTTACCGTCAGCTATCCGGGGGTCTATATCGAGGAGGTGCCGAGCGGTGTCCGCACCATCGTCGGCGTCGCCACCTCCGTGACCGCCTTTGTCGGCTATACCACCCGCGGTCCCGTCAACAAGGCGGTGCAGATCTTCAATTTCGGCGATTTCGAGCGGGCATTCGGCGGGCTCGATGTCGACGCGCCGCTCAGCTATGCCGTGCAGAACTTCTTCCGCAACGGCGGCGGCCAGGCCTGGATCGTCCGCGTCGCCAACGCGGCCGCCGGCGCGGCGATAAGCCTGAGGAACGACGTCGGTGCCGGTGGCATCGTCGTTCTCAGCATAGCCGCCCGATCCGAGGGGCTATGGGGCAACGGCCTCAGGATCGACGTCGATTACGACACCGTCAATCCGGCCAGCCTGTTCAATCTGCAGGTGGTCGAGTTCGTCGACCAGGGCGCGGGGCCGGTGCCGGCGCGGGTGGAGGTTCACCGCAACCTTTCCATGAACGAGTTCTCCCCGGCCTATGCGGTCGCCACCATCAATGCCGCCTCGGAACTCATCAAGGTGACGCGGCCTGCCGCCGCCGCCGCCGTGTCGGGGGTAGCGAACGGCAACGGCACCAGCACCAGCGGCACCCTCGCCCAGGCCGACCTCGACCGCCTCGACGACGCCCATCGCCGCATCGCCATCAGTCTCGATGGCGACGGGCCGTATGAGTTCGACCTGTTCGACGCGGGTGGCGGTCTGGTCGGCGACGATCTCGCCGAATTGCTGGACAACCTTGCCGACCGGATCCAGGAGCGGGTGCGGCTGATCCGGCCGACGGTCGGCGCCTTCGCCAACTTCAACTGCACCAGCGGGGCGACCAACATCGTCGCCGCCTCCGGCACGCCCGACGGCCAGGGGCAGCGCTCCTCGGTGCGGTTCTCACGCGCGGGACAGCGCAGCGCGACGGAAATCCTCAAGCTCGGCACGCTGAATGGCGGGCGGGAGGTGGATGCCGCCGCGGTCATCCGGCCGGCGCAGACCGGGACGGTGGGCACCAGCATCGCCGCGCTCGACCTGTCGACCCTGCCGCAGCCGGCCTCGATGAACGTCACCCTGCTGGCCGGTGGCCTCGCCAATGATGGGCCGCATACGCTGGATCTGTGGGGCGCCGGGGGCCGGCCGGCCACGCCGCAAGCGCTGGTTTCCGCCATTCAGGCCGCGCTGTCGGCCTCGCCCAAGGCCGAATTGAACCAGGCGCGGGTCAGCCTGATCGATGGACGGCTGCGCATCCTGCCCGGCGGCGGCAATCCGGCGGTACGGCTGAACGTCACCAATAATGGCGGCAACACCGCCGGCGCCACGCTCGGGCTCGCCGCCGCGGCGGAGAACGTCGCCCGCTATGGCCTCGGCGTCGGCCCGGCAGGGCAGGGCCAGGTCGATGCCGTCCCCGGCGATGACGGGACCCCGGCCAGCCCGACCCAGCTTGCGGGAAGCCGCAGCGCCAAGACCGGCCTTTACGCGCTTGAAGAGGTCGACCTCTTCAACATCCTCTGCGTGCCCGACCAATCCGACGACGGCCTGCTGGCGGCGGCGCTCGATTACGCGAAGGAGCGACGGGCCTTCTTCATTGCCGACCTTCCCCGCAGCGTCGACACCCTCGACGAGGCGCGGACCTGGCTGAACGGCCACGGCTTCCTGCGCGATCCCAACATCGCGGTGTACTTCCCCCGAATCCAGCAGGCCGATCCGCTCGACGGCAACCGGCTCAAATCATTCGCCAATAGCGGCGCCGTGGCCGGCCTCTATGCGCATACCGACAGTGAGCGCGGGGTGTGGAAGGCGCCGGCGGGAACCGACGCGATGCTGCGCGGCGTGATGGGGCTGGATTACCTGCTGACCGACGCCGAAAACGGCGTGCTCAACCCGCTCGGCCTGAACGGCCTGCGCAACCGGCCGGGTTTCGGACCGGTGGTGTGGGGCGCGCGTACCCTGCGCGGCAGCGATCAGCTGGCGTCCGAATGGAAATATGTGCCGGTGCGTCGTCTGGCGCTGTTTCTCGAGGAAAGCCTCTACCGCGGCACCCAATGGGTGGTGTTCGAGCCGAATGACGAGCCGCTCTGGGCGCAGATCCGGCTCAATCTCGGTGGGTTCATGAACAACCTGTTCCGCCAGGGCGCCTTCCAGGGGCGCTCCCCGCGCGAGGCCTATTTCGTCAAGTGCGATTCCGAGACCACGACGCAGAACCACATCGATCTCGGCATCGTCAATATTGTCGTCGGCTTTGCCCCGCTGAAGCCGGCCGAGTTCGTCATCATCAAACTCCAGCAGATGGCTGGACAGATCCAGGTCTGAGGGGACGGCGATGGCTCAGTTCAGCATCAATGCGCAACGCTTCGACCCCTACAAGAACTTCAAGTTCCGGGTGAAATGGGACGGGCGCTACGTCGCCGGCATCAGCAAGGTGGGGGCGCTGAAGCGCTCCACCGAAGTCGTCGAGCACCGCGAGGGCGGCGACCCGTCCACCGGCCGCAAATCCCCCGGCCGCACCAAATACGACGCGATCTCGCTGGAGCGCGGCGTCACCCACGACGCGGAGTTCGAGAAATGGGCCTCCAAGGTGTGGAACTTCGCTTCCGGCCTCGGGGCGGAGGTATCGCTCAAGGATTTCCGCAAGGACATCATCGTCGAGGTCTATAACGAGGCCGGTCAACTGGCGCTCGCCTACAAGGTTTTCCGCTGCTGGGTATCGGAATATCAGGCCCTTCCGGATCTCGACGCCAATGCCAACGCCGTCGCGATCCAGTCGATCAAGCTCGAGAATGAGGGGTGGGAGCGCGACTACGAGGTGGCCGAGCCGAGCGAGCCCAGCTTCACGGAGCCCGAGTGATGTGGCGCGGCCTCTCCGGCGCCGACGTGCTGCGGATCTGGGAGGCTGGCCACGGCCTGCCTTCCGGGGCACGCGCGCTGCTGGTGCTGGCCGCCGCGGCGCCGGCCGCCGCGCCGGAGGCTCTGGAGCGGCTGCCGCTGGGCGCGCGCGATCGCGCCCTGCTGGCGATCCGGGCGGCCACGCTCGGCGAACGGCTCAACGCCTTTGCCGATTGCCCGGCCTGCGCCGCGGCACTGGAGTTTCCTGTCGATGTCGACGCGCTGCTGGCCGGGGGAGCGCCCGATGAGGCTGTCGAGCCGCGGGCAATACGGGTCGAGGGCTATCATCTGACGGTGCGTCCGCCCGACAGCCGAGACCAGGCGGCGGCGGAACGCTGTCCGGATGCCGCCACCGCCGAGGCCCTGCTGTTCGCCGCCTGCGTCACCGCGACCGGCGAAGACGACCGTCCCATTCCCGTGACGGCATTGCCGGCTGTGGCGCGGGCCGCCGCCTCCGACGTCCTCATTGCGCTCGATCCGCTGACCGATGTCAGCTTCGACGTCGCCTGCCCGGCTTGCGGTTGTGGATGGTCGCTGGCCCTCGATGTGCCCGCCTTTCTCTGGGACGAGATCGGCCATCATGCCAGGCGCCTCATCGGCGAGGTGGCGCTGCTGGCGCGGGCCTATGGCTGGTCCGAGCGCGAGATACTGGCGATGAGCCCGACCCGTCGGCAAAGCTACCTGGCATGGGCGGGCTGACGCATGGGCGACCTGTTCAACCGGCTGGCGCGACGCGCCAAGGGGGCGATGCCGGTGGCGCTGCCGCGCCACGCCTCGCGCTTCGAGGCGATAGCCGCCGAGCCGCCGGCACCTGCGCCGCCCATTTCTGCACGTGCCTCTTCCCAACCGGCAAGCGAGCCGCCGGGAGCGGTCGCAGCGCCGCCGCCCTTGCGCGGCGCCGTTTCCGCTCCGGTGCCACCGGCTGCCGACGTGCCGCCCACTCCCGCCACCCCGCCGCCTGCCGGGCCGGCGGTCTCCGCGGCTGCCGCGCTGGCGCCGCCGACCGCTTTGGCTTCCCCGCCCTTACCGCCGCCGGTGGCCGAGGCGTCGATCCCCGCTGCCGCGTTCGCGGACGCACCGGCCGGGAGGGTGCCGCCGGAGCATCGGGGCGTCGTCGCGCACGTCCTCCATCCCGTCCCGGAACCGCGCGCGCCGGCATCCGTCGTTCCAGAGGGGAGCGCCTCGCCAAGCCGCGTGCCGACATTGGTAACGCAGCCGCCGGGAGCGCTGATTTCGCCCACCGCAGAGACGGCTCCGCATCCGGCCGCGGGTTCCTCCGACGCGGCGCCGGTCGTCCGGGTCAGCATTGGCAGCATCGAGGTGAGGGCGCCGGCCATAGTGCCGCCGCCTCCCCGGCCCGCCAGCCGCCTGATGACGCTGGACGACTATCTGCGAGGCGACGCCGGGGGGCGGCGATGAGCAATGGCCTCGCCATCGCCGCCGTGACCCGCGTGATGCAGGACATGCTGCATTCCGGGCTGGTGGCCTCCGGCATCGCCGGGGCGGTGGGCGGCACCGTCACCGTGACGGCGCTCCCGCCGGACCGCATCCTGGGCGATGGCGCTCCGGCGACCGAAGCCACGCAGCTGAACCTGTTCCTGCATCAGGTGTCGCCCAATGCCGGCTGGACCGGCCGCGACCTGCCGAGCCGGGATGCGCGCTCGGACCGTGTGGTCGATCCGATGCTGGCCCTCGACCTGCACTATCTCCTTACCGTTTATGGCGAAGTGGAGTTCCAGGGCGAGATCCTGCTCGGCCACGCCATGCAGCTGCTGCACGAGAACGCCGTGCTGAGCCGCGACTTCATCCGCGACGTGCTGGCCAATCCGCCCGGTGGCGGCATGGCCGGGGCGGCGCTGCAGGCGCTGACGCTGTCCGACCTTGCCGAGCAGGTGGAGCTGATCAAGATCCGCCCGCGCCATTTGAGCACCGACGACATGTCGAAGCTCTGGACCGCCTTCCAGTCGCATTACCGCACCAGCACCGCCTATGAGGTCTCGGTGGTGCTGATCCAGCGCCCGCGTCCCAAGCGGACGCCGCTGCCGGTATTGTCGCGCGGCCAGCCCGATCCGGACACGGGCCGCGACGCCGGCATCGCGCTGCAGGCCTCGCTGGTGCCGGCCATTCCGACCTTGATCGCGCTGGTGCCGCCGCGGCAGCAGGGAACGGCTCGGCTCGGCGAGATCCTCCGCCTCGATGGCCATCATTTGGCCGGCGAGCAGGTCACGGTGCGGTTCGCCGCCGAGCCGGATGGCGAGGTGCTGACGCTCGCCGCCACCACCGCGACCGACGGCATGATCACCGTCGCGCTGCCGCCGGCGGTCGCTGCGCCGCCGCCACCTCCCACCCCGCCGGAGAACGATCCGGCGAACTGGCGGGTCGGCGTCTACCGCGTCAGCGCCGAAATACGCCAAGCGGGCGGAGAGGTGAGGGCCACCAATGTGCTGCCGCTGGTGCTGGCGCCGCTGATCCGCCAGGTCAACGCGGCCCGGGCGGCGGATATCGTCACGTTCACCGTGGTGTGTGCCCCGCCGGTGCGCCGGAGCGAGGCGGTGTCGCTTATCGTCGGCAGCCGCGAGCTGCCGGTCGAGCCGATCGCGACGCCGCTGGCGACGACGGTGACGTTTCGCGGCGCCGGCTTCACCGCCGGCCAGATCGTGCCGCTGCGCCTGCGCGTCGACGGCATCGACAGCCTCCTCATCGACCGGACCGCCCGCCCGCCGGTGTTCGATCCGACCCAGCAGGTGACGCTGCCATGAGGGCGACGGTGGATGCCGGCTGGACGGACCGCAATCAGCGCCATCTCTCGGCGCAGATCGAACGGGTGCGCCTGTTGCTCCAGCGCCATCTCGACGGAAATGCGCCGTCGGCTGCCGTCGATGAGAACGGGCCGACATCGCCCGTCGATGCGCGGACCATGCTCGGCCGGCTGTGCGCCACCTTCCGGCTGTCGCCGTTCGAGCGCGATCTGCTGCTGCTCTGCGCCGGCGCCGAATTCGATGCCGGCGTGGCCCGGCTGTGCGCCGCCCTGCATGCGGATCCGCGCCGCCGCGCGCCGAGTTTCGGGCTGGCGCTGGCGGTGCTCCCCGGCGCCCATTGGAACGCCATCGCCCCCACCGGGCCGCTGCGTCGATGGGGGCTGATCGAGCCCGGCCGCGGCGAAGCGCTGGTCGAGGCGCCGCTCGGCATCGACGAGCCGATCCTGCATTATCTCGCCGGCATCGATTGTCCGGATCCGCGCCTCGACGGCCTGGTGTCCGAGGCCGCGCCGGGCGGCACCCTGACCGCCTCGCAGGCGGCGACGGCACAGAAGATCGGGAAGCTATGGAACGGCGCGGCCGGCGGGCCGCCCTGGCCGGCCATCCAGCTCTGCGGCGACGATCCGCTCGGCCAATCGCGGGTGGCTGCGGCGGCGTGCGAGGCGGCCGGGATGACGCTGTGGCGATTGCATGCCGGGGACCTCCCGGCCGTCCCGCGAGACCGGAGCGCCCTGGCGCGGCTTTGCGAGCGCGGGCTGGCACTCGGCGGCGGCGCGCTGCTTCTGGATGCGACCGGCGAGCGCGACGGGCGGAGCGAGCGCGGCCTGCTCGCTTTCGCGGAGGAAATGGCCGGACCGCTGATGCTGGCGCTGGACGAGCCGCTGGCGTTGCGACGGGCCAGCCGGCGGCTGGAGGTGAACCGGCCCGGCGCCGCCGAGCAGCGGGTGCTGTGGACGGGAACGCTGGGAGTGCTGGCCGCCGGCCTGAACGGGCAGCTGGAGCCGCTGGTCGATCGCTTCCGGCTGGACAGCGCCGGCATCGAGGCGGCCTGCGCCGCGGCGGGGGGCGAGGAGGCCGATACCGGCCGTTTCGGCGAGCGGCTGTGGGCAGCCTGCCGGGTGCAGGCGCGCCGCGGCCTCGACGCCCTCGCACAACGCATCGAGGCGCGGGCCATGTGGGACAATCTGGTGTTGCCGGCGCCGCAGATCGCGCTGCTCGGCCAGATGGCGATGCATGTCCGTCATGCCACCACCGTCTATGAACGCTGGGGCTTTGCCGGCAAGACCGGCCGCGGGCTCGGCATCGGCGCGCTGTTCGCCGGGGCGAGCGGCACCGGCAAGACCATGGCGGCCGAGGTGCTGGCCAATGATCTCGGGCTCGATCTCTACCGCGTCGATCTCAGCCAGACGGTCAGCAAATATATCGGCGAGACCGAGAAGAACCTGCGCAGGATCTTCGACGCCGCCGAGGAGAGCGGCGCGGTGCTGCTGTTCGACGAGGCCGACGCGCTGTTCGGCAAGCGCTCGGAGGTGAAGGACAGCCATGACCGCTACGCCAATATCGAGGTCAGCTATCTGCTCCAGCGCATGGAGGCGTATCGCGGGCTCGCCATCCTGACCACCAATCTGAAGAACGCCATCGACCAGGCCTTTCTCCGCCGTATCCGTTTCGTCGTGCAGTTCCCGTTCCCGGATGCGGCGCAGCGCCGCGAGATCTGGCGGCGCGCGTTCCCGGACGACACCCCGACCCGTGGTCTCGATCCGGTCCGCCTCGCCCAGCTCACCCTTGCCGGCGGTCACATACGCAATGTGGCGATGAACGCGGCGTTTCTCGCCGCCGGCCGTGCCGAGGCGGTCGGCATGGAGCACATAAGGGAGGCCGCCCTCACCGAATACGCCAAGCTGGAAAAGCCGGTGACGAGTACCGAATTGGGAGGATGGCAATGAGCGGGCCCACCGTGGAACTCAGCATTGCCCGGCTAGTGGTGGAGGGCGTCGCGCCCAGCGACGCCGGAGCGTTGCGACGCGCGGTGGAGCGGGAGCTGGCGTGCCGGCTGGCGGCACAGGCGGCGGGTGCCGATGTGCCGCGACCGGCCGACCATGTCGATGCCGGGACGATGGCGGTGCCGCTGTCGGCCGGCCCGCAGCGTCTGGGCGCAGCCATTGCCGGCCAAGTCATCGGGGGGCTGAAGCGATGAAAGCGCCGGCTTCCGCCGTACAGGTCCCGGCCGCCGTCCGGGCCGAGTTCCGGCAGGTCAGATGGGGGGCGCTGGCCGCGCCTTCGGCTCCCGCTGCCGCCCGGCCTTTCGGCTTCAGCCATGTGCGGATGACGGCCGATGGCCGTCCGTTGCAATGCAAGCTGGCCATCAGCGATTCCGACGCCCATGAGCGGGAGGCCGATCACATGGCCAGCGCCGTCATGCGGATGACCGACCGCGAGGTCTCCGTCGACGGAAGCCAGCCCCTGTCGATCGCGAGGAAATGCGCCGCTTGCGCTGCCGAAAGCGAGGACGAGGAGAAGGAGGTTCAGCGCAAGAATGTGCCGGCCCGCGACTCGCTCGGCGGTACCGCCGCTCCGGCCATCGTTGACGATGTGCTGAGCTCGCCCGGGGCGCCCCTCGACGCTGTCGAGCGAAGCTTCTTCGAGCCGCGCTTCGGCTATGATTTCGGCAAGGTGCGCATCCACACCGACAGCCGGGCGGCCGCCTCCGCCGATGCCGTGAATGCGCTGGCCTATACGGTCGGCCGCGATGTCGTCTTCGCGCGGGGACGCTACCGGCCGGGGGACCCGACCGCCCGCAACCTGGTGGCGCACGAGCTGACGCATGTGGTGCAGCAGGGCCAGGCTGCGGCGCCGGCAATGAGCGCCGCACCGGCCGCGCCGACGATCGCCCGCAAGGCCCGAACCGACCGGCAATACGAACTGCTTGCCGCCCATGTCCATGACGGCATCTATCGCCTCGGCACCGACGAGGAACTGGTCTATCAGGCGCTGCAGGAGCTCGACCGGGATCCCGTCGCCATCGGCGAGTTCATGGACGCGTACCGGAACTACATCGCCAGAGTCGAAAAGAAGTCGCCCGGCGATCTGGCGCCGGATCTGCTGATCGCAGACATTGAAGGGGATTTCAGCGGCAGCGAGCTGGAATTCGCCCTGCAACTGCTCAACCGCGGCACGAAGGACGCGGAGCAACAGGTCGAGGCGGACGCCCCGACGTCGGAGGCCGGCCTGGCCACGGCGGCCAAGCGCCTGTGGGCGGCGGTCGAGACCATCTGGGGCACCGACGAGGAGGCGATCTATGCGGTTCTCCTGCCCTTCGGCCGCGACCAGGCGAAGCTCCAGCCGCTTCGCGCAGCCTACAAACAGGTCGCCCGCGGTGAGGATCTCGAGGCACGCATTCTCGACGAGATGAGCGGATCGGAACTCGATTACGCGATCTACCTGCTGTTCGATCCCAAGCGGGCCTATGACTTCTATCTGCGCCAGGCGTCCGACACGGAGTTCAGCAGCTTCGTGACCGGCGGAGCCAGGACCGTCGGATCGGACTGCGTGATGCCCCAGGGCGACGCCTTCAACAAGACCTACTGGGAAAAGGGAAATCCGAACGGCAACGAGATGTGCGCGCTGATGGCGAAGACCGGCGGGCGTCCTTCGGAGGCGGTCAAGGCGCTGTTCGACTACATGACGGCCGATGGCTTCACCGGGGCGCTCCGCGGAGCGGCGGAGAACACGGTCGCCAGTCCCGGCTGGCGGGTGGACTGCGCCGAATGGGTGCAGATCCACCATCTCTACGCAATGCTGAAACTTCTCGGTCCCTATCGCTTCGACCTGAAGTTCGGAAGCTCCCCTTTCTGGCTGAAGGAACACCGGACGACCGGGCTGTCGTCCCGGATGTTCTTCCTCCGCCCCGGCTTCGACACCGACACGCGGCGCCCGCGCGAGGAAATGGCGCTGGTGAAGCTGGACAAGGGCTCGCCGCAGAAGAAGAAGGGCGGCGATTACGACGTCGACCCGAACGAGAAGCCCCGCGATGTCGAGACGGTGCTGCGGGAGGCGCCGGTCGGCAGCCGGGTCATGTGGTCGAACGTCTATCTCGCCCAGAACACCGGCGGCGTCGGGGGAACCCCCAACTCGTTCACCAACGAGAATACCATCAAGCTGGGCGACGACACCTATGGCGCCCACGGCTTCTTCGCCCGCCAAGTTTTCAAGCGCGCCGAGCTGGAGGCCAAGCTGGCGAATGTCGACAAGCCGTCCGGCATGTCGACGGAGCAGGCGGTCAAGACCTACATCGTGATCCGCGAGATCGAATACTACACCACCATAGCCGAGGAACCCTGGGAAAGGGTGGCGGAAGACCCGGACAGGACGGCCTAGCGCCTATAAGCGGCGTCGGCGACGTCGCTGCGTGCCTATCGGTTTCATCGGCAGCGCCGGCTTCACGGGCCGTCCTCTGCCAGCAGGCGAGCATGCAGGGACCAGCTGACCGATGACTTCCTTTCCAAATTCGCCGAAGCTGATCAAGGGCGGCATCGTGCAGGTCGCGCCCGAGGGCGCGGCGGTGCAGCGTGTCATCGCGCTGCAGTACAATCCCGAGAGCGTCAGCCGCAGCCTGCAGGTGCAGGGCGTCGGCGAGAACGGCCAGCGCGCGGAGGCGCTGCGGCTGAAGGGGCCGGCGGTCGAGACCATCAAGATCGACGCCGAGATCGACGCCACCGACCAGCTGGAATTTCCGCAGGCCAATCCGGCCGCCACGGGGTTCGGCGTGTTTCCCCAGCTCGCGGCGCTGGAGGTCATGGTCTATCCGAGCAGCAGCCAGCTGCAGGCGAACAACGCCCGGGCGGCGAGCGGCACGCTCGAGATCGCGCCGATGGAGGCGCCGCTCACGCTGTTCGTCTGGAGCAAGAACCGCATCGTGCCGGTGCGGATCACCGAGTTCAGCGTCACCGAGGAAGCCTTCGACGCCAATCTCAACCCGATCCGCGCCAAGGTCAGCCTCGGCATGCGGGTGTTGAGCGTCGACGATCTCGGCTTCGCCCATCGGGGCGGCAGCCTGTTCATGAGCTATCTGCAGGCCAAGGAGCAGATGGCGGCCAGGGCGGCGGGCAGCAGCCTCGGCCTTCTCGGCATCGGAGGGCTGCCATGAACGACCCCGTGCAGGCGCTGTTTCAAGCAGGCGTGCTGAAGACCACCGATTTCCCGCCGAACAGCCGCTACCACGACGTGCCGACGCGCCAGCTGGTGCGGCCGGACGGCACGGTGGTGGTCTATCTCGCCCGCCGCTTCGTGCCGCCGCCGGAGCGGTTCGCCCTGCTCCAGGAACACAGCGTGGCGCAGGGAGACCGGCTGGACCGCCTCGCCGCCCGCTATCTCGGCGACCCCGAGCGGTTCTGGAGCCTGTGCGACGCCAATGGCGCGATCCGTCCGGACGAACTGGTGGAGACGGTCGGCCGGCGCCTGCGCATCACCTTGCCCGAGGGCATTCCCGGACCGTTCGGGGACTGATGGCGATGCGGATCCAGGGCATCCATCTCACCTTGCTGATCGGTCCCGGCGTGCCGGTTCCGGTGCCGCGCCAGGTGCTCGACGCCCTGACATCGGTGCAGGTGACCAATGCCGCCGGCGACACGCAGAGCGGCTTCGATCTCACCTTCGCGCTCGACCGCGGTTCGCCGCTCGCCACGCTGTTCCTCGTGTCCGGCGGCGCTTCGATCCCGCTGGTGCGGGTGATCGTGGTGGCGACGATCAACGGGACGGCCAATGTGCTGATCGATGGTGTGATGACGCATCATCAGATGGAGCCGGGAACCGGCGGCGGCCCCGCGACGCTCAAGGTCCAGGGCAAGGATCTGAGCACCGTCATGGGCTATATCGATTTTTCCGGGCTGCCTTACCCGGCGATGCCGCCGGTGGCCCGCGTGGCGCTCATCATCGCCAAATATGCCTGGCTCGGCCTCGTCCCGCTGACCATCCCCAGCGTGGTCGAGGACATCCCGCTGCCGACCGACCGCATCCCGGTGCAGCAGGGCAAGGACCTCGACTACGTCAAATCGCTGGCGCAGCAATGCGGCTACGTCTTCTATATCGAGCCTGGGCCGGTGCCGGGCGCCAGCGTCGCCTATTGGGGCCCGGAGATCCGCATCGGCCCGCCGCAGCCGGCGCTCAGCATCGACATGGACGCCCATACCAATGTCGAACGCCTCAACTTCCGCTTCGACAAGGAGCGCAAGGAACTGCCGGTGGTGTTCATCCAGGAAGCCGTCAGCAAGGCGCCCATTCCGATCCCCATTCCCGACGTCACGCCGCTGAATCCGCCGCTTGGCGCGGTGCCGCCGCTGCCGCCCAAGGTGACGTTGATGAACGACACCACCCATTTGTCGCCGCTGGCGGCGTTGATGCGCGGCATCGCCTATGCCTCCCAACACAGCGACTGTGTGTTCGCCACCGGCAGCCTCGACGTGCTGCGCTACGGCCGGGTGCTGAAGTCGCGCCGGCTGGTCGGGCTGCGCGGCGCCGGGGCGGCGTTCGACGGGCTCTATTACGTCTCGCGCGTGACCCACGAGATCCAGCGTGGGCACTACAAGCAATCCTTCGAGCTCGCCCGCAACGGCGTCATCTCAACTCTGCCGCAGGTGCCCGCATGACCGTCGAAAACCGTTTCCTGGGCAAATATCGCGGCACCTGCATCAACAATGTCGACCCCATGATGATGGGGCGCATCCAGCTGATCGTGCCCGACGTCTCCAATGTGATGCTGTCGAGCTGGGCGATGCCCTGCGTCCCTGTAGCCGGCATGCAGATGGGCATGTTTACCGTGCCGGTCATCGGCTCGGGGGTGTGGGTCGAGTTCGAGAAGGGCGACGCCAACCACCCGATCTGGGTCGGCGGCTATTGGGGAAGCGGCGCCGAGGTGCCGGCGCTGGCGCGCATGGTGCCGCCCGCCGTGCCCGGTATCACCTTGCAGACCACTCTGCAGAACGGCCTCACCATCAACGACGTACCGGGTCCGACCGGCGGCATCATGATCAAGAGCGCCACCGGCGCCACGCTGATCGTCAACGATACCGGTATCTACATCCAGAACGGCAAGGGCGCGAGCCTGGTCATGGTCGGCCCTTCCGTCACCATCAACAACGGCGCGCTCACCGTGATCTGAGGAGGAGACGGCGATGCCTGGCTTTATCCTGCATGTCGGCGCCACCGTCCTCTGCACCCATGGCGGTCAGGCGCAGCCGGCGACGCCGGTGCCGCGGGTGCTGGTCAGCGGCCAGCCGGTGGTCACCATCGCCAGCCCCTTCCTGGTCGCCGGCTGCGCCATGCCGCCGCCGCCGGCAGGCAACGGGCCGTGCGTTACCGGGCAGTTCGTCACCGCGGCACTGCGCGTCACCGCCCTCGGCCAGCCAGTGCTGCTGCAGGACAGCCAGTCCCTCTGCGCGCCGACCGGCACCCCGCTGATGCCGGTGGCGATGCAGACGCGGGTGATGGGGAGCTGAGTCATGCACCTTGCTTACCCGTTCCGCTTCGACGCGAGGGCGCGCACCGCCCAGGCTGGCGACGACGATTATGTCCGCCAGCAGATCGAGCAGGTGCTGTTCACCTCACCCGGCGAGCGGGTGAACCGGCCGGATTTCGGCAGCGGCGTGCTGCAACTGGTTTTCGCTCCCAACAGCCAGGAACTCGCCGCCACCGTGCAGTTCCTGGTGCAGGGGGCGCTCCAGCAATGGCTCGGCGACCTGATCGTCGTCGATGCGGTGGAGATCGAGGCGGAAGATGCGCGCCTCGTCGTGCGCGTGGTCTATCTCAACCGCCGGACCCAGCAGCGGTCGGTCGCCGATTTCGCGCGGGAGGCGCCGGCGCCATGATCTATTCCTGCTGCAACGAGAACCGTCGCGATCTCGTGCGCAGCCAGAGCACGCTGAACGGCATCGACTTTCTCGAAGTGCTCGACCGCGCCGCGCCTCCGGCCACGCCGCGCCAGCGCACGCTGCTGGTCCGCCTGCTGCGCCCGGCCGCCGGTCTTGCCGCCGAGAATGTGGCGATCGAGGGCGGCGAGCGGATCACCGCCATACGCGCGCTGTGGGCGCATCCGGCGGACGCGATCCCGCCCGCCGATCTCGGTCCGGAAGACGCCAGCTTCTTTGCCGGCTTGCCCGAGGCCGCCGCCACGCTGGTGGTGCGTACCGATGCCGCTGGCGACTATTCGGCCTATCGGCTGCGCCTCGTGCGATCCCGCACCGATTCGTCGCCGCATGCCGGGTTCGATCCGCCGCTGGCCGCGATCGATTTCTCCTTCAAGGTCGAATGCCCGACCGATTTCGACTGCCAGGACGATCGCCGCTGCGCCCCCGAGGCGGGCGAGGCGCCGGACATCGATTATCTCGCCAAGGACTATGCCAGCTTCCGGCGGCTGATGCTGGACCGCCTGTCGCTGCTGATGCCGGACTGGCGCGACCGTGGGCCGGCCGATCTCGGCATCGCCCTGGTCGAGGTGCTCGCCTATGTCGCCGACCATCTGAGCTACCGGCAGGATGCCGTCGCCACCGAGGCTTATCTCGGCACGGCGCGCCGGCGGATATCGGTGCGCCGCCATGCCCGGCTGGTGGATTATCGCCTGCACGAGGGCAGCAATGCGCGCGCCTTCGTGCAGCTTCTGGTCGCTGCCGGGGCCGATGACGACGAGCCGGGGCGGCCGATCCTCGTCCCGCAGGCCAGCATGCTGCTGACGCAGGTCGTCGGCGCCGACGGGCGCATTCCGCTCTCCGCTCCCGCTCCGGGCCGTCTGGCGCCGCTGGAATTGGCGCTGCGCCAGGATCCCACGGTGTTCGAGACCTTGCAGCCGCTGCGGCTGTTTACCTCGCACCATCTCATGCCGTTCTACACTTGGGGCGACAGCGCGTGCTGCCTGCCAAAGGGCGCGGTGCGCGCGACGCTGCGCGGCCATTTCCCCAACCTCGCCGAGGCGGAGGGAGCACCGGGCAAGCTGCTGGTTTTCGAGGAGGTTCTGGGGCCGCTCACCGGTCGCCCCGAAGATGCCGATCCCGCCATGCGGCATGCCGTGCGGCTGACGGCGGTGCGGGCCTTCGCGCCGAAGCAGAACGACGCCGACCCGCCCGCGCCGCTGACCGATGCGGTGACCGGTGAGGCCATTACCGAGCTGCGCTGGCACGAGGACGACGCCCTGCCTTTCGCCTTGTGCGTCTCCTCGCGCACCGACCTCGCCCATGGCGAGGTAGCAGTGTCCGACGTCAGCATGGCGCGCGGCAACATCGTCCTCGCCGACCATGGCCGCACCCTGGCGGAGGAGACGCTCGGCGCGGTGCCGCCGCCGCACCTGTTCATGGTGAGCAAGGCCGGCGGGCACTGCACGCCGCCGACGAGGGAGGCGGTGCCGCCGCGGTTCCGCCCGGCGCTAGGCGCCCGGCCGCTTACCCACGAGGCGGGGTTCGCCGCCGCGCCGACGCCCTCCGCCTCGGCGGCGATGACGATGTCGCCGGCCGGGCTCAGGCCCGCCATCACGCTCACCGAAACCTCGGCGCCGGGCCTGCCCCGCTGGGAGGCGCGGCCAGACCTGCTCGGCAGCGAGCCATCCGACCGCCATTTCGTCGCCGAGGTCGAAGCCGATGGCGAGGTGCGGCTGCGCTTCGGCGACGACCGCCACGGCATGCGGCCGCAACCCGGCAGCGCCTTCTCGGCGACCTACCGGGTCGGGCAGGGCCGGGCCGGCAATGTCGGTGCCCGGGCGCTGGTCCATGTCGTCACCGACGATGCCCGGATCGCCGGCGGCTCCAACCCGCTGCCGGCACGCGGCGGCACCGATGCCGAGAGCATGGAGGAGGCACGGCAGAAGGCGCCCTTCGCCTTCCGCACCCTGGAGCGCGCGGTGACGCCGGCCGATTATGCCGCGCTCGCCGAGCGGCAGGACGGGGTGCAGCGGGCGGCGTCGACCTTTCGCTGGACCGGCAGCTGGCACACCGCCTTCGTCACCGTCGATCGCCCCGGCGGGGCGGCGGTGACCGAGGCGTTCGAGGCCGGCCTGCGGGACCGGCTCGAGCCCTTCCGCATGGCCGGCTATGATCTGGAGGTGGATTCGCCGCGCTTCGTGCCGCTGGAACTCGACCTCTCGGTGCAGGTCGCGCCGGATTATTTCCGCAGCAACATCCGGGCGGCGCTGATGCAGGCGCTCGGCAGCCGCACGCTGGGCGACGGCCGACGCGGCCTGTTCCACCCGGACAACCTCACCTTCGCGCAGCCGATCCATCTGAGCGCGATCTATGCGGCGGCGCAGGCGGTGCCGGGCGTGGTCTCGGTGGAGGTGACGCGCTTTCACCGCCAGGGCCTGCCGAGCCGGCGGGCGCTGGACGAGAGCCGGCTCGATCTCGGCCGGCTGGAGATCGCCCGCCTCGACAATGACCGCAATTTTCCCGAGCACGGCGTGCTGCGCCTGACCATCGGAGGCGGCAAATGAGCGACGACATCATCGTCGGCGAGGCCTTCCTGCCGGCATCGGCCGATGATTGCGGCTGCTGCCAGGGGATTTCCGCGGCGCTGCCGGCGGCCCGCCACAACCCGCCGGGCCAGCCCGCCATCGCCTACCGGGCCGGCACCCATGCCGCGTTCAAGCAGGCGATGCTGGCGCTGCTGTCCGCGCCGCGGGTTCCCGCGCTCGGCCGGCTGTCCACCCGGGCCGACGACGATTTCGCCATCGCGCTGATCGACGGCTGGGCGACCGCGTGCGACGTGCTGACCTTCTATCAGGAGCGCATCGCCAACGAGGCCTATCTGACGACCGCCGGCGAATCGCTGTCGGTGACCGAGCTGGCGCGGCTGATCGGCTATCGCCGGCGGCCGGGGATGGCGGCCTCGGTCGATCTGGCCTTCACCCTCGAGCCGGCGCCGGGCGCGCCCGAGCAGGCGGTAGCGGAGGCGGCGATACCGGTCGGCTCGCGGGTGCAGAGCATTCCCGGCCCGGGCGAGCGCAGCCAGAGCTTCGAGACGGTGGAGGCGCTGGCCGGGCGGGTGGCGTGGAACGCGCTCCAGCCCCGGCAATCGGTGCCGCACCGGTTGCGCAGCGGCGACCGCATCGCCTTCCTGAAGGGGCTCACGTTGTCGCTGCGCGTCGGCGACACCGTGCTGCTGCTCGACCGGCAATTGCTGGCCGCCGCCAGCCGCACCAACTGGGAACTGCGCACCATCGTCGCGGTGGAGGCGGAGGTCGCCGCCGAGCGCACCGCCATCACCCTCGACCGCGGCCTCGGCGCCTGGGTCTCGGCGCTGGGACCGGAGGCCGAGCTGTCGCTGCTGGTGTTCCGGCAACGGGCGGCGCTGTTCGCCTACAACGCCCCGCACCCTTCGGCGCTGCATCCGCAGCAGCTCGGACGCAACTTCCCGAACCAATCGCCGACCGAGGACTGGCCCTTCGTCCTCGAGGGCGACGTCATCGATCTCGACAACGCCTATCCCGGCATCGTGCCGGGCAGCTGGCTGGCGATGGTTCGCCCCGATGCCAGGGCGCTGTATCGTGTCGAAGCCACGGCGGAGACCGGCCGGACCCAGTTCCTCATCAGCGGCAAGTCGACACGGCTGCGCCTCGACACCGGCGAGGGGCTGAAGGATTTCGGCGCCGGCAATTACCGCCTGACGACGGTCTATGCCCAGCCCGAGCCGATGGATTTCGCGCAGGCGCCGGTGGTCGAGCCGCTCTGGGGCGAGACCATCGTGCTCGCCGGCCTGGTACCGGAGCTGCCGGCCGGGCGGCGGCTGATCGTGCGCGGCAAGCGGCCGCTGGTGCGCGTGCGCGAGCGGCTTGTCCTCGCCGATGCCGACCGGCCCGGCGAGACCTTCGCGACGGCACCCGGCGAGGTGCTCGCCGTCGCCGCCCCACCGGTGTCGCTGCCCGGAGGGGCAGGGATGCGCTGGCGCCTGCGCAGCCCCGGCGGGCGGGAAGGAACGATTGATATCGGCGCCATGGCGCGTCCGCTCGCCTTCATACCGGCCGGCAAGGACGACCCTGTCATCGCCGAGGCGGCGACGCTGGAGGCCGTGGAGCTGGAGGACGCGACCCATGCCCGGCTGCGGCTGGGCAAGCCGCTGGCCCATGCCTATGACCGGAGTTCGGCCGAGATCCTGGCCAATGTGGCGCGGGCAACCCATGGCGAGAGCGTCAGCGACATTCTCGGCGGCGGGGACGCCGGCGCGGCGTTCCAGCGCTTCGCCCTGCGCCAGCCGCCGCTGACCTATGTGCGCTCGGCGCTGGGGGAGGGGCGGCAATCGACGCTGGCGGTGCGCGTCAACGACGTGCTGTGGGACGAGGTGCCGTATCTGTTCGGCCATGGCCCGCGCGAACGGGTCTATGCCACCCGGCTGGCCGACGACGGCAGCACCCTCGTCGAATTCGGCGACGGCGCCGCCGGTTCGCGCCTGCCGACCGGGCGCGACAATATCGTCGCCAGCTACCGCAAGGGCGCCGGGCTGGAAGGGCTGGTGCGCGCCAACCAGCTCAGCCTGCTCACCTCGCGCCCGCTCGGCGTCAAGGCGGTGACCAACCCGCTCGCCGCCGAGGGCGCGCAGGACCCCGAGCCGATGGGCGAGGCGCGCCTCAACGCGCCCGCCAGCGTGCTGACGCTGGGGCGCACCGTGTCGCTGCGCGACTATGAGGACCATGCGCGCAGCTTCGCCGGCATCGCGAAGGCGCAGGCGGCGCTGATCTGGGACGGGCAGGCGCGGCGCATCTTCCTCACCGTCGCCGGCGCTGCCGGGACCGCGGTGGCGGTGGACGACATGCTGCAGGCGCTGCGCGGCGACGGCGACCCGTTCGTCGCCCTCGATGCCGGGCCCTACCGCCCGGTCGAGGTGCGGCTCTCGCTGCGGGTCAAGGTCGACCCCAGGCGGCGGACGGAGGTGGTGCTGGCCGCGCTGCAGGCGCGGCTGCGCGAGGATTTCGGCTTCGGCGCCCGCAGCCTCGGCCAGCCGCTCCACCTCGCCGAGGTGTTCGCTGCCGCCGCTGTGGTTCCCGGCATAGCGGCGGTGACGGTGGACCGCCTGTACCGCTCGACCGCTCCCGAGCGCCATGCCCGGCTGCCCGCGGCCCCGGCCGCCCGCCGGCCGGATGGCGGCTTCGACGGCGCCGAGCTGCTGGTTCTGGCCGCCGAGCCGTTCGACCGTCTGGAGGTGATGCCATGAGCTTCGACGGCAAGACGTTGTACGAGCTGCTTCCGGCGATCTACCGCCTGCGCGACGCCGAACAGGACGGCGTGCTGCGCGACCTGATGGCGGTGATCGCCGAGCAGGTGGCGGTGATCGAGGAGGATTTCGACCAGCTCTATGACGACCAGTTCATCGAGACCTGCGCCGACTGGGTGGCGCCTTACATTGGCGGCCTGATCGGCTACCGCACCCTGCACGGCGTGGTGCCGACGGTGTCGAGCCCGCGGGCCGAGGTCGCCAACACCATCGCCTATCGCCGCCGCAAGGGCACGGCGAGCGTGCTGGAACAGCTGGCGCAGGACGTCACCGGCTGGAAGGCCCATGTCGTCGAGTTCTTCGAGCGCCTCGCCGCCGTGCAGTATCTGAACCATCTGCGCCCGCACGCCGCCGTCACCGCCGATCTGCGCGGCTGGGAGGGGATGGAGCGCCTCGGCACCGCCTTCGACCGGCTGCCGCATGGCGTCGATGTGCGGTCGATCGCCCGCGGGCGCGGCCGGCACAACATCTCCAATGTCGGGCTGTTCCTGTGGCGGCTCGACGCCTTTCCGCTGGAGAGGGCGGTGCCGGCGCGGCTCGACGACCGGCGCTTCCGCTTCAACCCGCTCGGCATGGACATGCCGCTGTTCACCAAGCCGTCGACCGAGCCGCATATCGCGCATCTGGCGACGCCGCTCAACGTCGCCGCGCCGATCAGCCGCCGGGTGCTGGCGGCGCGCGATCCGGTGGAGGGCGGCGGGACCGCGCCCCGCCTCGACCGCTATTACGGCGCCGGCCGGAGCCTGCTGATCGAGACCCGCGCCGGGCCGGGCGAGGACTTCGCCGCGCTGGCCCCCGGCGAGATCGAGGTCTGCAACCTGTCGGACCGGCCGGGGGACAGCTGGTCGCTGGCCGGCCCGTCCAAGGCGGCGGCGATCGACCCGGTGCTCGGCCGGCTGCTGCTGCGCGACGCGCCGGCGGCCGGGAGCGAGCTGCGCGTGAGCTTCCATCACGGCTTCAGCGGCCCGATGGGCGGCGGCCAATATGAGCGCGCCGCCGTGTCGGTCGCCGATCTCCCCGCCGGCCTGCCGGTCATCCGCGTCTCCGCCGCCGCCGGCGACCGGCCGACGATCCAGGCCGGGCTGGATGAACTGGCCGCCACCGGCGGCATCGTCGAGATCGCCGACAACCGGACCTATGCCGAGACGCTCGGCATCACCGTGCCGGCGGGCGGCACGCTGATCCTGCGCGCCGCCAATGAGCGCCGGCCGACCCTGGTGCTGGCCGCCGACCTCACGGTGACGGTGAACGATGCCGCGGCGGAGGCGTCGCTGGTGCTCGACGGCCTGGTCATCGCCGGCGGGGCGGTGGTGCTGGCCGCCGCCGATGTCACCGGGCTGCGCCGTCTCGTCATCCGCGACAGCACGCTGGTGCCCGGCCGCACGCTGGCCGCCGACGGGACGCCGGCCGGTGCCGCGCCCAGCCTGATCGCCGACATCGCCGGAACCGACATCCGCATCGAACGCTCGATCGTCGGCGGGCTCCGCGTCTCGGCGCTGTCGCAGGCCAGCATCACCGACAGCATCGTCGACGCCACCGCGGCCTCGGCGCTCGCCTATGCCGGCCCGATGGCCGGCGCGCCCGGCGGCAGCCTGACGCTGGTGGCCTCCACCGTCATCGGCGGGCTGTTCGCCGAGCAGTTCGCGCTGGTCAGCAACGCCATCATGGTTGCGGAGCCCGGACCCGACACCACGCCGGTGCCGGTGCGCGCCGAGCGGCTGCAACAAGGGTGCGTGCGCTTCTCCTATGTGCCGCCGGCCTCGGCGACGCCGAGCCGCTACCGTTGCCAGCCGGACCAGGAGGTCGCCGACGCCACCGAGCGGCGCCAGCGCGAGACCGGCGCCGAGCTTTCCGAAGCCCAGGCCGCCGCCATCCGCGCCGGCGTCCTCGCCTGGCTGAAACCCAGCTTCACCTCGCGGCGCTATGGCCGTCCCGGCTATGGCCAGCTCGCCACGCGCTGCCCGTCGCAGATCCGCTCCGGCGCCGACGACGAGGCGGAGATGGGGGCCTTCCACAATCTTTTCCAATCCCAGCGCGAGACCAATCTGAAGGTCCGCGTCGAGGAATATCTGCGGTTCGGCCTCGAGGCCGGGCTTTTCTACGAGACCTGAAGCGGCACGGCGGATGGGCGGGCCGGCATACCGAAGCGTCATCGGGGGGATGCCATGAGCGGCGACTATAGTCGGAACAGCTTCGACGCACGGCGGCATTTCAGCCTCGTGCGCCTCCAGCAGGGACGCGTCGGGCTCGATTCGGACTGGAACGAGCAGGCGGAGATCATCGAGCGGCGCGCGCGCACCCATGCCGTCGATGCGCTCGGGCGCCACGGGGTTCCGCGCGAGACCGTCGACGGTTTCCGCATCACCCCCGGCCCTGCCGGCGGCCCGCCGAGCCTCGCTATCGGACGCGGCCGCCTCTATGTCGATGGTCTGCTGGCCGAGAACCATGGCGGGCCGCCGCTCTCCTTCGACCTTTCCGAGCCGAGGGCGGACGGGCGCAGCCCGGCGGGCGTGCTGGGCGAGGCCATCGGCGCGGCGACGCTGGACTATGCCGCGCAGCCCTACTGGCCGACCCCCGACCCGCTGCCCGCCGGTGCCGGGCCGCACCTCGTCTATCTCGACGTCTGGCAGCGCGAGGTGACGGCGATCGAGGACGCCACGCTGCTGGAGAAGGCGCTGGGCGGCGTCGACACCACGACGCGGCTGCAGACGGTGTGGCAGGTGCGGGTGCTGCCGAATGTCGGCACCGGCGTCGTGCAAGCCGGCGTCGTGCAGGCCGCGGCGGCGCTGTGGCAGCGCGTGCAGCGGCCGCGCGCGCCGTCCGGCCGGCTGACCACGCAGCTGGATCCCGCCGTCCAGCCGTCCAATCCCTGCCTCATCGCCACCTCCGGCGGCTATGGCGGGCTGGAGAACCAGCTCTACCGGGTCGAGGTGCACGAAGGCGGGCCATTGGGAACGGCGACGTTCAAATGGTCGCGCGACAACGCCACCGTGACCACCACCATCGACGAGGTTATCTCCAACAGCATCCTGCATGTGGCCTCCACCGGACGGGACGCGGTGCTGGGCTTCGATGCCGGCCAATGGGTGGAGGTGACCGACGACCACAGGGAGTTCGCGGCCCGGCCGGGCGCGCTCATGAAGATCGCCGACGTCGATCATGAGAGCCGGCGCGTCAGCTTCGCGACGCCGGTGCCGGCGGACCTGCTGCCGAGCGGCGTCGGCGGCGACACGCCGGCGCGCCGCCACACCCGGCTGCGTCGCTGGGACCAGGCCGGCATCGTGCGCGACGGCGCCGGCGGCGTGGTCGCCGATCTCGATGCGGCCGGCGCTTCCGGCGCCATACCGATACCTGCCGCGGCCGGGACCGCGGTGGCGCTGGAGAGCGGCATCCGCGTGGCGTTCGACCTCGCCGAGGCCGACGGCCGGTTCCGTGCCGGCGACACATGGACCTTCGCCGCGCGCAGCATCGATGCCTCGGTGGAGAAGCTCGACCGGGCGCCGCCGCAGGGCGTGCACCGGCATTGCGTGCCGCTGGCGCTGCTCGGCGCCGCCGAGGTGATCGACCTGCGGCCGCTGTTCAACCCGGCCGCCGGCCGGATCCGGGTCGCCTCGGCGCTGCATGTGGACGCCGATGGCCGCACCCGGCCGATCAGGGCCGGACAGGAGATCCCGGTCAATCTGCTCGCCGACGGGCTGAACGTGCTGCTGCACGACAGCATCGATGCCGACAGCGTCAATGACGGCTCGTTCTACGTCACCACCGAAATTCCCTACCGGCTGCCGCCGCCCTATGCCGGCGCCGGCGGGGGCGTGGTCGCCTACCAGCCGGTGACCTTGCCGGCCGATGTCGTGCTGGCGGGCGACGGGGTCCTCGGCTGGCGGCCCTATGCGCAGACGCTGACGTTTCTCGCCGACCTCGTGCAGAAGGACGTGCCGCGCCTCGGCAATGTCCGTTTCGAACGCGAGTTCGAGGTGTTCGACAATGGCGGCCCGGCCTCGCGCTGGGCAGTGGGCGGCGGCAATGTCGTGGTGCAGACGCAGGCGTCGGCGGGGACCTCGGCCACCCCCCAGGCGGTGACGCTGCCGACCATGGCGGTGCATCGTCACCGGATGAAGGAGGACGCCGCCTATGTCGGCCTCACCTGCGAGGAACCGCTGAGCGGCAGCATCGGCCTTGTCTATAACTGGCTCTCCCCGGCCGACTTCTCGCTGTTCGTCGCCCGCGAGGTGTGGGTGCCGATCGGCTTCAGCGGCGCCATGGCGAATCTCGTCGTGTCGCACAGCCAGATCAAGGGCGGCCAGATCGTCCCCGGCAGCCAGCATGAGAAGACCGTGTTCGGCGCCAGCGACCCGCGGCGCATCACGCTCGACATCAAGCAGACCGGGCGGCGGCTGCAGTTCGGCTGCAGCGCCCAGTTCTCCGGGCAGCCGGTCACCTTCCCCGACCTCGAATTTCCCGTCACCAACCGGCTGCTTCCCGACAGCCGGCTCGGCCTGCTGACCGCCGGCACCGGCACGGCGCGCTTCACCCGGCTGCAGGTGATCTATGGCAGCGACCTGCCCACGACCCTGGTGCCGGCCGGGCTGAACTCCCGCCTGCTCTCGCGGCTGGTGGTCAAGCGCTCGCTGCTGGAGCTGACCTCGGAGCGCAGCGCCCTCTCCACCACGCCGGCACCGGAACCCGATTTCGAGACCTGGTTCTGGCTGACGCCGCCGACCCCGGCCTATTACGGCTACCGTTATGGCGGCTATGGCGGCGGCCTGCTCGGCATCGGCTTCGGGCGGCTGGTGGCCGGCGCCGGCCTGCTGGAACGGCGGAGGGAGGCATGAGGGCGGTGTGGTCGCTGTGGACCAAGCCGCTCAAGGCGAAGCGGCGCATGGGCTGGCTCAGCCCGCGGCATCACCTGCTGGCCTGGGTGCTCTCCGTCGAGCTCGCCAGCCGGCATCATGCCGACACCTGCCTCGTCGCCGACGACGAGGCCGCCGCGGTGCTGGTCGACGCGCTGGGGCTGCGGTTCGGCAGCGTCAGCCTCGCCCTGAACGCGCTCGACGCGCATGATCCCGACTGGTGGGCGATCGGCAAGCTCTACGCCCAGGCCGGGCAGGACCGGCCCTATGTCCATATCGACAGCGACGTGTTCCTGTGGGAGCCGCTGCCCGAGCCGCTGCTGCGCACCGCCGTGTTCGCCCAGAATCCGGAGATCTCGCTCTATGGCGCGTCCTATTACCGGCCCGAGAGCATCGAGCACGATATAAGGCGGCATGGCGGCTGGATGCCGGAGGAGTTCGAGCACTACATGCCGTTCGGCGGCGAGCTGCGGGCGGAGAATTGCGGCATTGTCGGCGGCACCCGCGTGGACTTCCTGCGCTATTACGCGCAGCGGGCGATCGATTTCATCGAGCACCCGGCGAACCAGAGCGTCTGGGCGCAGCGGCCGCGGCGCGACCAGGACTTCGTCACCTTCGAGCAGCTGATGCTGTCGGCATGCCTGGCCTATCATCAGGCCCGGGCCGTCTCGCCCTTTGCCGGCGTCACCATGGCGCATCTTTTCGACAGCCATGACGATGCCCTGGCCCGTGCCAATGCGCGCGGTTACACCCACCTCGCCGCCGATTCCAAGCGCGACCCGGACATGTCGCGCCATCTCGAGGAGGCCGTCGCCCGCCACTTTCCCGAACACTATCGGCGCGTGGTCGATTTTCTGCAGAGCCCGGAGCGCGGCGGGGCCTCATCGGCCTGGCTCGGCTAGAGCATTTCCGGTGAACACCGGTTCGCCGGAAATGCTCTAGCATATTGTTTTGACGCGTTTTCTTCGCGCGAAGTGGAATTCACTTCGCTCGAAAACGCTCTAGCGGTCGCGCCCCGGCGCGCGGACCCCGGCCACGATCGGGGGCGACCAAACGAACCGACCGCCGCCGGGGTGCGGCGGCGGCCGGGAATGACAGCGAGGTCCCGGCCGGTTTCCGGCCAGGTTCGCGCCTGTCTCAGGCGATGTCGAAGCGGTCGAGGTTCATCACCTTGGTCCAGGCCGCCACGAAGTCGTTGACGAACTTCGCCTGCGCATCCGCGCTGGCATAGACCTCGGCCAGAGCGCGCAGCACCGAGTTCGAGCCGAACACCAGATCGACGCGGGTGCCGGTCCACTTCAACTCGCCACTCTTGCGGTCGCGGCCTTCATAGAGGGTCTTGCCGGCATCGGTCGCCGTCCACTGCGTCGACATGTCCAAGAGGTTGACGAACACGTCGTTCGTCAGCACGCCCGGCCGGCTGGTCAGCACGCCATGGCCGCTGCCGTCGGCATTAATGTTGATCGCCCGCAGGCCGCCGACCAGCACCGTCATCTCCGGCGCGGTGAGGGTCAGCAACTGGGCCTTGTCGATCAGCGCCACCTCGGCGGGCGTCGTGGCGCCGGCCTTCTGGTAGTTGCGGAAGCCATCGGCGGCGGGCTCCATCACCTCAAAGGCGTGGATGTCCGTCTCCTCCTGCGTGGCGTCGGTGCGGCCGGGCGCGAACGGCACGGTCACATCGAGGCCGCCGGCCTTCGCCGCCTGCTCGACGCCGGCATTGCCGGCCAGCACGATGAGGTCGGCGAGCGAGACCCGCTTGTCGCCGTCGGCGCTCTTGTTGAACTGGGAGCGGACGCCGTCGAGCACCTGCAGCACCTTGGCGAGCTGCAGCGGCTGGTTGACTTCCCAATCCTTCTGCGGCGCGAGCCGGAGGCGCGCGCCATTGGCGCCGCCGCGCTTGTCGCCGCCGCGGAAGGTGGAGGCCGACGCCCAGGCGGTGCCGACCAGCTCGGCCACCGTCAGGCCGGTGGCCAGGATCGCGGCCTTGAGGGCCGCGGCGTCGGCCTCGTCGATCAGCGGATGGCTGACGGGGGGCACCGGGTCCTGCCAGATCAGCACTTCCTTCGGCACTTCCGGCCCGAGATAGCGCGAGCGCGGGCCGAGATCGCGATGGGTCAGCTTGAACCAGGCGCGGGCGAAGGCCTCGGCGAAGGCCTGCGGGTTCTCGAGGAAGCGGCGGGAGATCTTCTCATAGGCCGGGTCGAAGCGCAGCGCGAGGTCGGTGGTCAGCATGGTCGGCTTGCGCTTCTTCGACGGGTCATGCGCATCCGGGATCACCTCCCCGGCGTCCTTGGCGACCCACTGATGGGCGCCGGCCGGCGACTTCTCCAGCACCCATTCGAACTTGAACAGGTTCTCGAAGAAGAAGTTGCTCCACTGCGCCGGCGTCTGCGTCCAGGTGACTTCGAGGCCGCTGGTGATGGTGTCGCCGCCCTTGCCGGAGCCGAAGCGGTTGTGCCAGCCGAGCCCCTGCGCCTCAAGGCCAGCGGCTTCCGGCTCGACCTCGACATTGTCGGACGGCGCGGCGCCATGCGTCTTGCCGAAGGTATGGCCGCCGGCGATCAGCGCGACGGTCTCCTCGTCGTTCATCGCCATGCGGGCGAAGGTGTCGCGGATATCGTAGGCGGCGAGCAGCGGGTCGGGATTGCCGTCGGGGCCTTCCGGATTCACATAGATCAGGCCCATCTGCACGGCGGCGAGGGGCTTCTCAAGATTGCGCGAATGCACCTTGCCGTCGGCATTGTCATCAGAGACGACCACGCCCTCGTCGGCGGGCTTGTGCACGCCTTCGGAGCCGCGCGCATAGCGCAAGTCGCCACCAAGCCAGGTGGTCTCACGGCCCCAGTACACGTCCTGGTCCGGCTCCCAGGTGTCGGCGCGGCCGGCGGCGAAGCCGAAGGTGCGGAAGCCCATGGTCTCCAGCGCCACATTGCCGGTGAGGATGAGCAGGTCGGCCCAGGAGATGGCCTGGCCGTATTTCTGCTTGATCGGCCAGAGCAGCCGGCGCGCCTTGTCGAGGCTGACATTGTCCGGCCAGGAATTGAGCGGCGCGAAGCGCTGCTGGCCGCGCCCGCCGCCGCCACGCCCGTCCTCGAGGCGATAGGTGCCGGCGCTGTGCCAGGCCATGCGGATGAACAGCGGGCCGTAATGGCCGAAATCGGCCGGCCACCAATCCTGCGAATCGGTCATCAGCTTGCGCAGGTCGTTCTTGAGCGCCTCGTAATCGAGCTTCTTGAACTCTTCGCGGTAGTCGAAGGCCTGGCCCAGCGGATCGGACTTGGACGAGTGCTGGTTAAGCAGGTCGACCCGCAGCTGGCCGGGCCACCAGTCGCGGTTCTGGGTGCCGCCGGTGCCGTGAGCGACCGGGCATTTGCCCGTGCTGCCGTCCGTGGTCGCGTTCATGCTTCTCTCCGATCGAGGCTATGTGTCACCCAGGCTCTTAGCAAACTTCCTTCATTAGATTAATTCCGATTTACTGATTGTGCTGATAAGTTCTGGTTATGAAAAATCTGACATTGAAGCAGCTCCGCTATTTCGAGGCGCTGGCGCGGCATGGCCACTTCCGGCGCGCGGCGGAAGCCTGCGGCATTTCTCAGCCGGCCTTGTCGATGCAGATCAAGGAACTGGAGGAGGAGGTCGGCATCGAGCTGTTCGAGCGCGGCGCGCGCCAGATCCGCCTGACCGGCTTCGGCGAGGAATTCGCCCCGCGCATCCACGCCATTCTCCGGTCGATCGACGAACTCGGGGACATGGCGCGCGCCTCGCAGGGCACGCTGGTGGGGCGGCTGCGCATCGGCGTGATCCCGACGGTCGCGCCTTACCTGCTGCCGACCCTGCTCGGCAATCTGAGCCGCCTGCACAAGGGCATCGACATCCATGTGCGGGAAACGCAGACGCCGCGGCTCATCCGCGAGCTTGAGGAGGGACGGCTCGATACCGCCATCGTCGCCCTGCCGGTCTCCGAACCCGCCCTGACCGAAATCTCCCTGTTCACCGAGAATTTCGTGCTGGTGCGCGCGGGCGAGGACGAGGGGAAGCCGGTGCCCGATCCCGAGGCGCTGCGCGAAATGCGGCTGCTGCTGCTGGAGGAAGGGCACTGCTTTCGCGACCAAGCGCTGTCCTTCTGCAATATGGACATCCGCGCCACCACGCCGCGCGATTTCCTCGACGCGAGTTCGCTCTCCACCCTGGTGCAGATGGTCGATGCCGGCATCGGCATCACGCTGATACCGGAAATGGCGGTGCCGGTGGAGACGCGCTCGGCCTCGGTCTCGGTCGTGCGCTTCCGGGATCCCCAGCCGTCGCGGACCATCGGCATGGTCTGGCGCAGGTCCAGCCCGCTGGCCAAGCAGCTCCTGCAGATATCCGACGTGGTCCGCCACTCGACCGATACGCTGCGCCGGCAGCACGATACCCTTGCCGCGACGGGCACGCCGCCGGCCTGAGGGAGGCCGCGGCGAGGCGGGCAATCCCGCGCGCCGCCTTAACCGACATAAGAGCGGCGCAGCGGTACGGTCTTCCTTCGGGACGCCGGGCGGCACGATGGCGGCAAGCCGCCCGCCGAGCCCACCTCGCCCGTGCCTCAGGCGACGTCCGGCAGCCGGTCGAGATATTTGTCGAGGGTGATCGGATAGTCGCGAACGCGGACGCCGGTGGCGTTGTAGACCGCATTGGCGACGGCGGCGGCGACGCCGCAAATGCCGAGCTCGCCCACGCCCTTCGCCTTCATCGGCGAGGATATCGGATCGGTCTCGTCGAGGAAGATCACGTCCTGATGCGGGATGTCGGCATGCACCGGCACCTCGTAGCCGGCAAGGTCGTGGTTGACGAAGAAGCCGCGCCGGGTGTCCACCGCCAGTTCTTCCATCAGCGCGGCGCCGGCGCCCATGGTCATGGCGCCGATCACTTGGCTGCGGGCGGATTTGGGGTTCAGGATGCGACCCGCCGCACACACCGCCAGCATGCGGCGGATCCGGACCTCGCCGGTGGCGCTGTCGACGCCGACTTCGACGAAATGGCCGCCGAAGGTCGATTGCTGATAGCGCTCGTCGAGATCGCCATATTCGATCCTGTCCTCGGCGACGATGTCGCCGTCGGCGGCGGCGGCACCGATCGGCATCGCCCGATTGCCGGAGCGTACCTCGCCATTCTCGAATTCGGCGGCCTCGGAATTGAAACCAAGCCGGCGCGCGACCTCCTCGCGCAGCTTCACGCAGGCGGCATAGACGCCGGCGGTCGAATTATTGGCACCGAACTGGCCGCCCGAGCCCGCCGAGACCGGGAAGTCGGAATCGCCGAGACGGACGGTGACCCGGTCGAGCGGCACGCCCATCATCTCGGCGGCGGTCTGGGCGATGATGGTGTAGCTGCCGGTGCCGATATCGGTCATGTCGGTCTCGACGGTCACCCGTCCGCTGCCGGTGAGGCGTACCCTTGCACCGGAGGTGACCAGCAGATTGTTGCGGAAGGCGGCCGCCATGCCCATGCCGACCAACCAACGACCGTCGCGGGTGCGGCCGGGGCGTCGGTTGCGCCGAGACCAGCCGAAGCGCTCGGCGCCGAGGCGCAGGCAATCGGCGAGCGCGCGCGCCGAGAACGGCCGCTCGGGGTTCTCGGGATCGACGGAGGTGTCGTTGATGATGCGGAACTCTACCGGATCGATGTCCAGCTTTTCCGCCACCTCGTCCATGGCGATCTCCAGCGCCATCATGCCCGGAGCCTCGCCTGGCGCGCGCATGGCGTTGCCCTCCGGCAGGTGCAGTTCCGCCAGCCGCATGGCGGTCATCCGGTTGGCGCCGGCATAGAGCAGGCGGGTCTGGCTGACCGCCGTCTCGAGGCCGCCGCCCGGCTGATCGCCCGACCAGCTCTCATGGCCGATCGCGGTGATGGTGCCGTCGCGCCGGGCACCGATGCGGATGCGCTGGATGGTGGCGGGCCGATGGGTGGTGTTGTTGGCGATCAGCGGACGTTGCAGCGCCACCTTGACCGGCCGCCGCGCCGCGCGGGCGCCGAGCGCCGCCAGCAGCACATCGGCGCGCAGGAACAGCTTGCCGCCGAAGCCGCCGCCGATGAAGGGCGAGACCACCCGCACCTTGTCCGCCGCGATGCCGAGCGTCTTGGCGAGATCGGCCGTCGCCCAGGCGATCATCTGGTTCGAGGTCCACACGGTCAGCCTGTCGCCCTCCCAGGCGGCGAGGGTGGCGTGAGGTTCCATCATCGCATGCGAATGGTCGGGCGTGGTGTAGGTGGCGTCCAGCGTCACCGGCGCTTCGGCGAAGGCGGCGGTGAAGTCGCCGGTGCGGGTGTCGATCGGCCCGGTGAGTTCGTTGGGTTCGGGAGCGATGGCCGAGCCCTTGGCCGCCGTCAGGTCGAAGACGCCCGGCTGCGCGGCATAATCGATCTTCACCAGCGCGGCGGCGGCGCGGGCCTGCTCGAAGCTCTCCGCGATCACCAATGCCACCGCCTGGTGATAGTGCTGGACGTCCGGCCCGCCGAGCAGCCGGGCGGTGTTGTGATCGCCCTTGCCCAGCGGGCCGGCATTGTCGGCGGTGACGATGGCGATGACGCCGGGCGCGCGCTCGGCATCGGCGAGGTCCATCCGGGTGATGCGTCCGATGGCGATGCCGGCACCGACGGGCCAGCCATAGGCGACATCGGCCGCGACGTCGTGGTGCTCATAGGCATAGGGTGCGGTGCCGGTGGTCTTCAGCGGGCCGTCGATGCGATCGAGCGGCTGGCCGACCACCTTGAGGCGGTCGATCGGATTGCGGGTCGCGGGCTGGTCGAATTTCATGGCTCAACCCCTCGCTTCGGCGAGCACCGCGGCGAGCGTGCGCTCGACCAGCGTGATCTTGAAGGCGTTGTCCCGGCTCGGCCGCGCGCCGGCCAGCATCTGTTCGGCCGCCGCCCTGGCCCCGCGCGGCAGCTCGGCTTCCGCCGCCTCGACCCGCCAGGGCTTGTGCGCGACGCCGCCCAGCGCCACCCGTCCGCTGCCGTCCTCGTGCAGGATGGCGCCGACCGACACCAGCGCGAAGGCATAGGACGCGCGATCGCGCACCTTGCGGTAGATGTGCCGGCCGCCGACCGGCTTCGGCAGCCGCACCGCCGTGATCAGCTCGCCCGGCTCCAGCGCGGTTTCGATGTGCGGGGTGTCGCCCGGCAGCCGGTGGAAGTCGGCCATCGGTATGCGGCGCGACGTGCCATCGGCCCGCACCGTCTCCACCGAGGCATCCAGCGCGCGCAGGGCGACCGCCATGTCGCTGGGATGCGTGGCGATGCAGGCGTCGCTGGTGCCGATGATCGCCAGCTGCCGCGAGACCCCGCCAATGGCGGCGCAGCCGCTGCCGGGCCTGCGCTTGTTGCAGGGTTGGACGGTGTCGTAGAAATACGGGCAGCGCGTGCGCTGCAGGAGATTGCCGGCAGTCGTCGCCTTGTTGCGCAGCTGGCCGGAAGCTCCGGCGAGCAAGGCGCGCGACAGCAGGGCATAGTCCCGGCGCACGCGCCGATCCGCCGCGAGATCGGTGTTGCTGACGAGGGCGCCGATGCGCAGCCCGCCGTCTTCCGTCGGCTCTATGGCATCGAGCGCAAGGCCGTTGACGTCGATCAGATGCGTCGGCGTCTCGATCTGCAGTTTCATCAGATCGAGCAGGTTGGTGCCGCCGGCGATAAAGCGGGCGCCGGGCGTGCGCGCCGCGGCGGAGGCGGCTTCCGCCGGCGAGCCGGCGCGTTCATAGGTGAAGGGGATCATGCGCGGCTCCCGGCCACCTCGGTGATGGCATCGACGATGTTCGAATAGGCGCCGCAGCGGCAGATATTGCCGCTCATGCGCTCGCGAATCTCTTCGGCGACCAGTTCCGGCGTGCCGGTAAGGTCGGGCGTGACGTGACTGGGAATGCCGGCCTCGATCTCCTCCAGCACCGCCACCGCCGAGCAGATCTGGCCCGGCGTGCAATAGCCGCACTGATAGCCATCATGCTTCACGAAGGCGGCCTGCATCCGGTGCATGTTCTCCGGCGTGCCGAGGCCCTCGATGGTGGTGATGGCATCGCCCTGGTGCATCACCGCGAGGGTGAGGCAGGAATTGATGCGCACACCGCCCACCAGCACCGTGCAGGCGCCGCACTGGCCGTGATCGCAGCCCTTCTTGGTGCCGGTCAGATGCAGATGCTCGCGCAGCGCATCGAGGAGAGTGGTGCGGGTATCGAGCTCGAGTTGGTGCGGCCGGTCGTTGACGGTGAAGCCCACCCGTGCACGGATCGGCTGCCGCAGGGCGGCGCCGGCATCGGCGGCGGTGGCATCTGACGCATCCTCGGCCTGGGCGGGGTCGAGCACCGCTCCGGCGAGCGAAGCGGTGCTCGCGGCCAGCAGGTCGCGTCGCGAAAGGCTTGAAGGGACGAGCTTGTGCATATCGGCACCCCGATTGGTCGAGCGCAGCGCCGGGAGCGGAGGCGGTCTTGGCATGGCCTGGCATCGGAAGGGCCCTGATCCCGGCTCAGGGCGCAGTGTCTGGGATGATGAATGCGGCCCGGTGCGAAGGGTTCCCTTGGCCGGGAGCAACCTTGCCGGAACGGGCACTGTGCGGCGCCGGGCGCATCGTGGTCAATCACCGGGGCGGTCGCCCTGCCGGAGCGTGCCGCGCGATTGCCGCCGGCGGAGCCTCACAACACCGGCCCGAGCATGGCGATGGTGTTGTTCCAGAGCTGCCGCCACCGGCTATAGGCCTGCACATGCGCCGTCGTCACCGGTGTCGCGGCGTCGAGGAACGCCTGCTGGCGCGCCCTTACCGCGCGGGTGAAGTCCCGATCCTGCAGCAGGATGTTGTTTTCCGCATTCAGCTCGAAGCTGCGGCGATCGATATTGGCGGAGCCGATCAACGCCATTTCGTCGTCGAGGGTGAGCGTCTTGGCGTGCAGGAGGCCGCCGACATATTCGCGGATTTCGACGCCGGCCTCCAGCAACTCGCTGTAATAGCTGCGGCTCGCCGCCGCCACGATCCAGGAATCGTTGCGCCTGGGGAACACGATGGTGGTGGCCACCCCGCGCCGGGCGCTGGCGCACAGCGCCGCCTGGATCGGCTCGTCCGGCACGTAATAGGGCGTGGTGATCACCAGTTCCCGCCGCGCCGCGTTCATCAGCGCGACGAAGGTCTCCGGCATCGCCGAATAGCGCACGCCCGCGCCGGAGCCGATCACCTGCGCGACGAAGCCCGGCTCGGGCGGCGGCAGCGCTTCCGCGAAGAGCGGGCTCAGATCCTCGTCGGTCTGGGCCATCCAGTTGCTGGCAAAAAGATGCTGGTTCTGCCGCACCACCGGCCCCTCGAACCGCGCCATCACATCCACCCAGGGGGCGAATGCCGCCTTCACCGCGAAGGCGGCGTCGGCGCAGTTCTGGCTGCCGCAATAGGTGATGGCGTTGTCGATCACCACGATCTTGCGGTGGTTACGCATGTCGATCCGGCCCTTGAACGGGCGCAGCAGCGGGTTGCCGACCGGCAGCGCCACCGCCACCCGCACCCCGCTCGCCGCCATGTCGCGCCAGTGCGCGGAGCGGATCAGCGCCCGCGAGCCGAGATCGTCCACCATTGCCCGGCAGGTGACGCCGCGCGCGGCGGCGCGCTTCAGCGCCTCGACGACCTTCAGCCCGCTCTCGTCGGAAAGCCAGATGTAGAACAGCACGTGGACGCTCTGCCGCGCGGCATCGATATCGGCGACCATCGACGCGATGGCGGCGGCGGAATCCGGCAGCAGCGCCGCCCGGTTGCCGCCGACCGGCACATAGTGGCTCACCGAATAGCCGACCCGGAACAGCGGTCCGAAGCGCTCGGGTATCGTCGCCTCCGCCGAGGCGCCGGCCACCTCGCGCGCCGCCGGCAGGGCGGCGAACGCCGCCCGCAGCCGCCCGATGCGCGTGCGGCCCAGATTGACCTCGCCGAACAATATATAGGCCAGCACGCCGAGCACCGGCGCCAGCGCGATCACCAGCACCCAGGCGAAGCGCGAGGACGGCTCGCGGTGCGGGCGCAGCAGGGCGCGGGCGATGAAGACGAGCTGGACACACGCCTGGGCGACAAACAGCAGCCAGGCGAGAACGGCGGAATCATGCATGGGGGCGGCACAATCGGTGAGCGAGATTGGCCGCATTAAACCATGTTCGCCGCCGGTGCGAAGCCGGCCGGGCGCAATTCGCGCGCAGCCCTGCGCCAGGCAGCAGCAGGGGTCAAGCGCCGGGAAGAGGAGACCGCCGGCGGAGGCGTAGAGCCGAGCGGCTCAACCATGCCGAAAGATGAACTTCCTTCCGCATGGGCTGGTCCGCGCGATCAGGAAGGGCCTCGCGCGGGAGAGTCCGGTTCTCAAAAGCCCGGTTCTCATCGCTTCGGGTTCAAGGCATCGTTCAGCGCGTCGCCGATCAGGTTCAGGCTCAGCGTGGCGAGAAACAGGGCGAGGCCGGGAAACGCCGCCATCCACCAGGCGCGGTTGAAGAATTCCTGCGCGTTGTGGAGCATGGTTCCCCAGCTCATCACATTCGGATCGCCAAGGCCGAGAAAGGCGAGGCTGGTCTCGAGCAGAATGGCGCCGGAGATTTGCAGCGTGCCGTTGACGATGATCGGCGGCAGGGCATTCGGCAGGATCTCGCGGACGATGATGTCGCGATTGGACATGCCGAGGCTGCGCGCCGCCTCGACGAAGTCCCGCCGCTTCAGCGTGAGGAACTCGGCGCGGATCAGGCGGGCGGTCACCGGCCAGGCGAGGATGCCGATCACCAGGACGATGTTCCAGATGCTCGACCCGAACAGGGCCACGATCACGATGGCCAGGAAGAACTGCGGCAGGATCTGGAACAGTTCGGTCACCCGCATCAGGGCGTCGTCGACCCAGCCGCCGAAATAGCCGGCGATGCTGCCGAGCGTGATGCCGATCACCGACGAGGTCGCCATCGCGAACACCCCGACGATCAGCGATGTGCGCGCGCCATAGATGATGTTGCTCAGCACGTCGCTGCCGAGACTGTCGGTGCCCAGCCAGTGGGCGGCCGAAGGCGGCACGAAGGAACGGCCGATATCCAGCAATCCATAGGGCGCCAGCGAGGGAGCGAGCAGGGCGGTGAGCAGGAAGATGGCGGTGACCGCCATGCCGAACACCGCCGCCTTCTGCCGGCGCAGCCGGCGCCAGGCGCGCCGGCCGGGTCCTGCCGGCAGGCTCGTCGAGACGGGAACGCTCATCGACATGGCGGCCTCACTGGTAGCGGATCCGCGGATCGAGCAGCCCATAGATGATGTCCACGAGCAGGTTGGCCACGATCACGAAGAAGGAGATGAAGATGAACATGCCCATCAGCAGCGGGTAGTCGCGCGAATTGATGGCATCGAAGGTCAGGCGGCCAAGTCCCGGCCAGGCGAACACCGTCTCGGCGAGCACGGCGCCGGCGATCAGGCCGGGGATTTCCAGCCCGACCACCGTGACCACCGGCAGCAGCGCGTTGCGCAGCGCATGGCGCAGCAGCACCGTCCGCTCGGAGTGGCCCTTGGCATAGGCGACCTTCACATAGTCCTGCCCCACCACCTGCAGCATGCTGGCGCGGGTGAGGCGCATGATGAGGCCGAGATTGAAGATGGTCAGCGTCACCACCGGCAGCACCATGTGGTGGGCGACGTCGAGCGCGTAGCGCCAGCCGGTATAGCCCTCGCGCAGATTGCTCATGCCCTGGATCGGAAACCAGTTCAGATGATAGCCGAAGGCGAGGATCATCATCTGTCCGAGCCAGAAGATCGGCAGCGAGAAGCTGGTCAGCGACAGGAAGGTCAGCGCGGTGTCGAGCGGCGAACTGGGCCGCCGCGCCGCCAACACCCCGAGCAGCACGCCGATGATGGCGGAGAGCGTGTACTGGCTCGCCATCAGCAGCAGCGTCGCGGGAAAACGCTCCAGGATCAGGTCGAGCACCGGGGCGCTCGACACCAGCGAATAGCCGAGATTGCCGCTCAGCACCTGGAGGACATAGCGCCAGAGCTGGACCAGCACCGGCTGGTCCAGCCCCATCTCGGCGCGCAGGCGGGCGACGACCTCGCTGTCGGCGCCGGCTTCGCCGATGATGTAGTCGACCGGGTCGCCCGGCGCCGCGTGGACGAGGAAGAAGATCACCGTCACCGCGCAGACGAGGAGCGGCACGATATAGAGCAGCCGCCGGATGACGAAGACCAACAGACTCATCGTCCGCTCCCGTTGGACACCGAGGATAGCCGGCTCATTTGCCGGAGATCTGGTCGAGCGTGCCGTAGCCGGTGACGTCGTCGGTGATGCCGACGACATTGGCATTGAAGGCGATGGGGTAGTAGCGGTCCCAGAGCCACCAATGCGGCACGTCCTCGGTGATCAGCGCCGCGGCCTGGTGATAGAGCTGCACGCGCTTCTGCTCGTCGATTTCCCGCGCCGCGGTATTGAGCAGCTCATCGACCTTCGGATTGCAGTAGCCCGAGGCGTTGCGGCCGAACAGCGGCTCGATCCGCGAGCACAGGAAGAAGGTCTGGGCGCCGATCGCCGGATCCGGACCGCTGGCGAAGGAGCCCATGGTGATGTCGAAATCCCATTTCACGAAGGCGCTGTCGCGCCACGCCCCGGCATCCATGCCCTGGTCGACGAGGTCGACCCCGACGGCGGCGAAATTGCTGCGCATCAGCCGAGCCACGTCGTTCAGCGGCCCTTCCGCCAGCGAGTAGCTGACGCGCAGCGAGAAGCGCTTGCCGCTGGCATCCTTCGGGAATCCAGCCTCGTCCAGCATCTTGTCGGCGAGCGCCGGATCGTAGTCATATTGCGGCACGTTCTCCGTGTAGAAGATCGGCTGTTCGGAGGAAATCGGGCCGCCCTTGGAGACCTTGCCGAAGCCGAAGCCCGCCTTTTCCAGCATCGCGGCGCGGTCCATGGCGTGGTAGAGCGCCTGCCGGACCTCCTTCTTGGCGAGCGGCCCCTTCCGGGTGTTCAGGAACGCCTGATACTGGCCGGCGATGACGCGCTTCTGGAACGCGACGGTGACGTTCTTGCTCTCGCGCAGCCGATCGACCTCGCCGAGCGGCATCGCATTGTAGGTGATGAAATCGATATCCCCCTTCTCGATGGCGAGACCGCGCGAAGCCTCGTTGGGGATGATCTGGAACATCAGGCGCTCAATATGCGGCAATCCCTCCACATGATAGGCGGGATTCCGCTCCATCGCGATGTAGCTGCCCTTCTTGTACTCCTTGAAGATGAAAGGGCCGGTGCCGACCGGCTTGAGATTGGTCGGATTCTTCCGCGGGTCGCCGCCATCGTCGAAGATGTGCTTGGCGACGATGGTCGAGGAGTTGAAATAGGCCAATCCGCGCAACAGCGGCGGGTAGGGATATTTCAGCTTGAAGACTGCCGTGGTCTTGTCCGGCGCGGTGATGGAATCCACCGCCTCCAGCAGTCCCGAGGCCGGGCCGTTATACTTCTTGTTGACGTTCCACAGGCTCCAGGCGACGTCCTCGGCGGTGAAGGGCACGCCGTCATGCCATTTGATGTCGTCATAGAATTTGAACGTGTAGGTCAGCCCGTCGGGCGAGATCTCCCACGACTTGGCGAGCGAGGGCACGACCTGACCGTCTTTGTCGAGGCGCACGACGGTGCTGTAGATCTGGCCGCCGACGATGCTCGACGAGATGTCCGTGGTGATGGTCGAGTTGATGACGGCAAGGTCGCCGGGAATGCCGACGACGAAGGTGCGGATCGGCTTGCCCTGCGCGAACGCGGTGGGCGCGGTCAAAGCGGACAGCGCGGCGGCGAGCAGAAACGGCACGGCTTTGGCGGACATGGCAGCTCTCCGGAAGCGGATGGGTGTGGGGATGTCCAGGCGCGGGAGGCCCGCGCCCGCCTGCACTGTCCGGCTCAGTTCTTCCAGTAGACGACGTCGAAGGCGCCATAGCCGGTGGGGTCGTCAAGCAGGCCCTCGAGCCTGGCGTTGAAGGCGATGGGGTAGTAGCGGTCCCACAGCCACCAATGCGGCGCGTCTTCGACCAGGATCTTCTGCGCCTGTTGATAGAGCGCCACGCGCTTGGCTTCGTCGCCCTCGCGGCTCGCCTTGTCGAAGATCTCGTCGAGGGCCGGGTTGCAATATCCCGAGGCATTCCGCGCCATCAGCCGTTCGATGTTGCGGCAGACATAGATGCGCTCGACGCCGACGGCGGGGTCCGGTCCGGTCGAGAAGCTGCCCATGGTGATGTCGAAGTTCCAGTCCTTGAAGGCGGTGTCGCGCCAGGCGCCGCTGTCCATGCCCATGATTTCGAGGTCGACACCCACGGCGGCGAAATTGACGCGCATCAGCCGCGCCACGTCGTTCATCGGGCCTTCCTTGAGGTCGAAGCTGACGCGCAGCTTGAAGCGCTTGCCATCGGCACCGCGGGGATAGCCGGCCTCGTCGAGCATCTTGTTGGCGAGCGCCGGGTCATAGCCGTATTTTCGCACGTCCTCGGTATAGAAGATCGGCTGCTCGGAGGAGACCGGGCCGGCGGAAATCTTGCCGTAGCCGAAACCAGCCTTCTCCAGCATGTCTGGCCGGTTCAGCGCGTAGTAGAGAGCCTGCCGGACCTCCTTCCTGGCGAGCGGGCCTTCGCGCGTATTGAGGAAGGCCATGTACTCGCCGGCGATCATCCGCTTGGCGAAGGTGACGACCAGATCCTTGTTCTTGCGCAGCGTCTCGGTCTCGCCGAGCGGCATGGCGTAATAGGGGATGAAGTCGATATCGCCCTTCTCCAGCGCGATCGACCGCGCGCCTTCATTGGGGATGATCTGGAACACCAGTCGGTCGAGATGCGGCAGGCCCTCGAGATGGAAGTTCGGGTTCTTCTCCAGGATGATATGGCTGCCCTTCTTGTATTCCTTGAACACGAAGGGGCCGGTGCCGACCGGCTTCAGATTGGCGGGGTTGTTGCGGGGGTCCTGGCCGTTGTCGAACAGGTGCTTGGGCACGATGGTCGACGAGTTGAAATAGGCCAACCCGCGCAGCAGCGGCGGCGAGGGGTATTTCAGCTTGAAGACGACAGTGTTGGGATCGGTCGCGGTGATCGATTCCACCGGCGCCAGCAGCCCCGAGGCCGGCCCGTTATACTTCTTGTTGACGTTCCACAGGCTCCACGCGATGTCTTCCGCGGTGAACGGCGTGCCATCGTGCCACTTGATACCCTCGTACAGGTGGAAGGTGTAGGTCAGGCCATCCGGGGAGATGTCCCATGACTTGGCGAGATAGGGCAGCACCTTGCCGTCGCGGTCGAGGCGGACGATGGTGCTGTAGACCTGTCCCGAGATGTTGCTGGACGAGATATCGGTGGTGATGGTCGAGTTGATCACCGGCGGATCGCCCGGCAGCGCCACCACCATGGCCCCGCCTTCCTTGCCGCCCGCCGGCGCGGCCGGCGATGCGGTGCTGCCGATGGCAGCCAGTGCCAGCGAGACGAGCGCGATGCGGGCGGTCGCGCCGCCGCATCGCAGACTTTTCACGATCATGCTTTTCATGCGGACGCCCCTATGCTCTGGATTCTGTTGTGTTCTTGGGGTGCAGGCTGGTCGAGAAGCGGGTAATGGCAGGCGGCGAAGCGCCCCGGTGCGTGCTCGCGCAGTTCCGGCACATCGACGGCGCAGCGCTCGCGGCGGTGGGGACAGCGCGGATGGAAGGCGCAGCCGCTCGGCGCGTTCATCGCCGACGGTATGTCGCCCTTCAGCACGATGCGCGTGCCGTCCTTGCGCGGGCCAAGTCGCGGCACGGCGGAAAGCAATGCCTCGGCATAGGGATGCAGCGGCCGCCGGTAGAGCGAAACGGTGTCGCTCAGCTCGACCAGCCGGCCCAGATACATCACGCCGACGCGGTCGCTGATGTGGCGCACCACCCGCAGATCGTGGGAGATGAACACATAGGTCAGGCCGAGGCGCTTCTGCAGCGCCACCATAAGATTGAGCACCTGCGCCTGGACCGAGACGTCGAGGGCGGAGACGGCCTCGTCGGCGATCACCAGCTTGGGGTCCAGCGCGATGGCGCGGGCGATGCAGATGCGCTGGCGCTGGCCGCCGCTGAATTCGTGCGGATAGCGATGGATATGCTCGGCACGCAGCCCGACCATATCGAGAAGCTCACGGACCCTTTCGACCCGTGCCGCCGGGGTGAGCAGGCCATGGATGCGGTAGGCCTCCGTCAGGATCGAGCCCACCGTCTTGCGCGGGTTGAGCGCCGAATAGGGATCCTGAAACACGATCTGCATGTCGCGCCGGCGGCTGCGCATCTCCTCGGGCGACAGTGTCGCGAGGTCGGTGCCCTCGAACAGCACCTGCCCGGTCGTCGGCGGATCGAGATGCAGGATGCAGCGCCCGAGCGTGCTCTTGCCGCAACCCGACTCGCCGACGAGACCGAGCGTCTCGCCGCGGCGCACCGACAGCGACACGCCGTCGACCGCCTTCACCGCGGCGAGGCCGGTCTTGAAGAACAGCTTGCGGCCGGGAAAATATTTGCGCACGTCGACGAGCTGAAGCAGCGGCGCCTCATCGCGCATGGCCGTCTGTGCCGGCAGCGCGCCGTCGATGCTGGCGGCGGGTTCAAGCATCATGGAGCCAGCACCTGACCTGATGACCGGAATCGGCGCCGTGCAGCCGCGGCTCCTGCACGCGACAGCGCTCATGCACATGCGGGCAGCGGGTCTGAAACGCGCAGCCTGCCGGCAATTGCGCGAGATTCGGCACCACGCCGCCGATCACCGGCAGCAGCCGATCCTCCGGCAGGTCGCCATCGAGGCGGGGAACCGAGCGCATGAGGCCGATCGTGTAGGGGTGCATCGGCGCGTCGAATAGCGCGGCAACGTCGGCGACCTCGACGATCTGGCCGGCATACATGACGGCGACCCGATCGGCGGTTTCCGAGATCACGCCGAGATCATGGGTGATCAGCAGCACGGAGCAGCCGAAATCGCGCTTGAGATCGCGCAGGAGATCGAGAATCTGGGCCTGGATGGTCACATCGAGTGCCGTGGTCGGCTCGTCGGCGATGATGAGCTGCGGCCTGCAGGCGAGCGCGGTGGCGATCATCACCCGTTGCCGCTGGCCGCCGCTCAGCTCATGCGGAAAACTCGCCAGCCGTGCCTGCGGATCGGGAATGCCGACGCGCCCGAGAAGGTCGCGCGCCTCGTCGAGCGCCTCCCGCCTTGAAAGCCCACGGTGGAGCCGCAGCACGTCCGCGACCTGTTCGCCGACGCGCAGCACGGGGTTGAGCGAGGTCATCGGCTCCTGGAAGATCATCGCGATGCGATCGCCGCGAACCTTCTGCATCTGCCGCACGGAGGCCTGGGCGAGATCCGCCCCCTCGAAGAGGATCTGTCCTTCGACGATCCGTCCCGACGGCGGGATGAGGCGCATCACCGAGTGGGCGGTGACGCTCTTTCCCGAGCCGGATTCCCCGACCAATCCGACAACCTCGCCGCGACCAATATCGAGATCGACGCCACGGACGGATTTCACGACACCATCTTCCGTACGGAAATGGGTGTGAAGGTTGCGGATGCTGATGACCTCCTCCGGCAAGACGCCCTCATCGCTTCTGGCAAGCCCCTCTTGAGGGGCATTGGAGGCGTCCGCGCATCGGACGCCCCGCGGTGCATTGGTTAGACGGTCTCGTGCTGGACGTGTTCGACGCGCTGCTCGTCGCTCAGCTGAAGGCGCCAGCCATCCGGATCGCGCAGCAGGGCGTTCTTGCGGCCGGTCGACGGCGAGGGGTGCACATCCCGGTAGAAGCTGATGCCCTTGCTCACCAGGTCGGCATGGGTGCTGTCGATGTCCCGCACCTTGAAGGAGATGTGGTTGATGCCGGGATTTTCCTCGGTGAGCAGCTGGTGGATCTCGAAGATCGGCTGGTTTTCGCCCGGCAGCTGCAGCTCGGCGGAGCCGCCATGATGATCGGTCCAGTTCAGAAGCTTGAAGCCGAGCTTCTGGTAGAATTCAACGAATTCCTTCACGTCTCTGACGATCAGTTCGATGTGGTCAATGCCGACAATCATGGATGTGTCCTCGTTACATATAGTTTCAGGCACACAGCATGCACATTTGCTGCTGTTTCTGTTTCTTAAGGCGTTGCATCGACTGCGCATGATCACCGATGCGCAGGATCTTGAGGAAGGCTCAACGTTCCCGGCCGGTCTTGCGCCGCGCGGCGGTGCCGAACCGATCTAACCAATTTCTTGACCAATTAAAGACCGGCTCGGGATTGGTTTGCAAGCGCCATTCGCGCCGCGGCGCATTTTTTGCCGCTTGACAGTGCCGGTGACACTCGCCATGACCTTTTCTGGTCGAATAGTCCGCAGGCTTCGGCATGGAGAAAGCGATGGAATTTGCGGACGTGGAAGTTGCCGCCGAAATTCAATCCGGCAGGGAGCTCGCAGCCTACACGCAGCTGCAGGCTTTCCTTGCCCAATCGCAATTGGCTCCCAACCAGCGCCTGCCGGCGGAGCGTGAGCTTTGTGATCTGCTGGGGGTTTCGCGCGGCGAATTACGCAAGGCGCTCGCAATCGCCGAAGCGGACGGCCAAGTGTGGCGCCATGTCGGCAAGGGCACCTTTGTCGGCCCCCGGCAGGCCGACGGGCCGATGGAAATCGTCAATCTGGCGCATCTGACCAGCCCGGCAGAGGTGATGCGGGCACGGATCCTCTTCGAGCCCATGATGGCGCGCGAAGCGGCGATAAATGCCACCTCGGCGAATATATCCGAGATGAACCTTTGCCTCCTGCGCGGAAGCGAGGCGACGTCGTGGCGCCGGGCCGAGCATTGGGATAACCGCTTGCATCGGGCGATTGCCGAATCGGCTCGAAATTCCCTGCTTCTCGTGATGTTCGATACGTTGAATACCGTGCGCAGGGCCGTCGCCTGGGGACGGTTAAGGGAAGATGCGAATGGACCCCAGCCGGGGCGTCGGGAGTTCAAGGAGCACGTGGACATCGTCTCCGCCATCTCCAACCGAAACCCGGAAGGCGCGGAAAAATTCATGCGCATTCATCTTGATAACGTCGCTTCCAAGGTGTTCGGTCTGGGCTGAAAGCAGCTCCCGTATAATATTCCAGTGATTATCGGCTTTAGTTTTTCGCCTGAGGTCGAACGGCGCACCTATCTTGCCGGTGGTGATTCCCCCTCCAGGTCTACTTCCGCTCGTCCGGCACCGGTGAACCGATGGCCGCGACGAGGCGCGAGCTTTCACGGGCCATCAGTGGGCCCAATCCTCGCGCGCAACGCCGCGTTCTCCGCCTCCAGCTTGGCAAGGCGCTCGCGGAGCGGCTGGACTGCCCGGGCCACCTCCGCCTCGGTGAAGCGCGGGGTGATGTGCTGCTGGCAGTTCCAATCGAAAGCCTCCAGCCGCAGCCGGAAGATCCGCTCCAGCTTTGCCCTGTAGGCGATATCGGTGACCTGACCGGTCAGGGCGGGGTCGGCATCGAGCGCCAGTTTCTCGACATGCGCATAGATCTTCAGACGCGCGCGTCTGGGGTAATCCATCAGAAAGAGACAAACCCTGTCATTGGCGGCGATATTGCCCGTGCTGATATATTGCCGGTTGCCGCGATAATCGGCGAAGGCCAGTGTCCTGTCGTCGATCATCTTGAGAAAGCCGGGCGGGCCGCCGCGATGCTGGACGTAGGGCCAGCCGGTTTCGGAAACCGAGGCGATGTAGAAGCTGTCGCGCTCGGCGATGAAGGCGGCCTCGTTCTCGGTGAACCGGCCGAATTCGCGATGACCCTCGAAATCGGTCCAGATGTGATCGGCGCCCATCTCGGCCTGTGCGGCGCGGACGCTCGGCGTCACGGCGATATCCAGAAATCCGTAGGACATGAGGGCTCTCCAAGGCGAACTCCCGGCCGTGCCGCTGGCGGGCACCTCGGCCGGGAGCTTCTTCTTCAGCGGGTTGCAGATGCGGCAGCGCGGCCAGACCTCAGCGCGCCGCCACCTTGCGATCGAGGAAATCGTGGATCAGCGGCGCCATCTCGTCGAGCTTGTCTTCAAGGGCGAAATGCCCGGTATCGAGGAGGTGGAGCTCGGCCTCCGGCAGGTCGCGGAGATAGGGATGCGCACCCTCCTCAGGGAAGATCTTGTCGTTCTTGCCCCAGACGATCAGGGCCGGCGGCTTGCGCTCGCGGAAGAACTGCTGGAATTGCGGATAGAGCGGGACGTTGGTGCGGTAATCGTAGAACAGGTCCAGCTGGATATCCTTGTTGCCCGGCCGGTCGAGCAGTGCCTGGTCGTGAACCCAATTGTCCGGGCTGATGCGCGAGAGGTCCTTGACGCCATCGGTGTACTGGAACTTCGTGATCTCGAACGTGACCAGGCTGGACAAGGCCTCCCGGTGCTGCGCGGAGCCATCCGCCCAATAGGCCTTGATCGGATCCCAGAACGCGCCCAAGCCCTCTTCATAGGCATTGCCGTTCTGGATGATCAGGCCGCTGACGCGTTCGGGATGCTTGAGGGCGAGGCGGTAGCCGACCGGCGCACCGTAATCCATGACGTACATGGCATAGCGGGTGATGCCGAGCTGGCCGAGGAGCGCATCCACGAGGTCGGCATAGTGGCCGAAGCTATAGGAAAACCTCGCATGATCGGGTGCCGCGCTTTGGCCGAAGCCCGGATAATCCGGGGCGATGACGCGGTAGCGATCGCCGAGCAGGGGCATCAGGTTGCGGAACATGTGCGACGACGTCGGAAAGCCGTGCAGCAGCAGCACGACGGGCCCCTCCGCCGGGCCGGCTTCCCGATAGAACATCTCCACGCCGTCGACCGTCGTGGAATGGTAGCGAACGGTGACCGGCGCAGGGGAAACAGGGGGTCGGTTCATAGCATCCTCCATCTCTATCGAGGCCGATGAACGACGTGATGCCAGCCTCGAGGACAGAGATAGCTCTTCGCTGGCAAGGATTTAATCGCCAAATCTTGGAAGTTGTTATTCCTCAATATGGAATAATTGCGCGGCCCCATGGGATGCAGGCCGGCGTGGCACGCGATCTCCGCGCACGATCCGCAGGCTTCGCATCAGTTAAACAACCGGTTGGCACGCAGGCGTTCGACCGCCAGATCTACGAAGGTTCTCACCTTGGCCGGCGCGTGCCTTCCCTCCGCGTGCACGACATGGATCGGCAGGGCCTTCTCCTCATAGTCGGCGAGCACGGTTTGCAGGCGGCCCTGCATCAGGGCCGGACCGATCTGGTAGGAAAGGATGCGGGTGAGACCCCATCCCTGCTCGGCGGCGGTGATCGCGGCCTCGTTTGTGTTGCACAGCAGCCGGGGACGGACGGTGACGCTGGTTTTCGTTTCCTCCCCGAACTGCCATTCGGGAGATGCCCAGGCGGCCGTCGGCACGACGACGCGATGATGCGCCAGATCGGCGGGAACCCGGGGAACGCCATGCTTCTCGAAATAGGACGGAGCACCGCAGACCACCCGCTTGACCGAGCCGACCCTGACGGCGCTCAGACCGGAATCCGGCAGATGCCCGATCCGGATCGCGACATCGATTCCCTCCTCGATGATGTTCACGATGCGGTCCACGAACAGGCTGCGTCCGATCACCGAGGGGTATCGATCGAGATATTCGAGAAGAATCGGCAGCGTATACATTTGGCCGAACATCACCGACCCGGTGACGATGAGCGTTCCGGTCGGGTTGGCGTGCGAGCCCGCGGCGGAGGCCTCGGCATCGGCGATGTCGGCAAGGATCCGACGACAATCATCGAAATAACGGCCGCCCGCCTCGGTCATCTTCACCGATCGCGTGGTCCTGGTGAGAAGCCGGACGCCGATCTGTTCTTCCAGGCCGAAAATGGCGCGCGTGACCGCCGGCGGGCTCATGTTCAACTGGCGGCCGGCCTCGGCGAAGCTCCCCGTCTCGGCAACTTTGACGAACACCTTCATGGCCTGCCAACGATCCATTCCCATCCCCTCGACCGCCGGGCCGCCATGGCAAGCTGCTCGCGCTTGGGCGAGCCGGTCAAGGGTTCAGGACGCGGCACGGGGACGAAAATGCCGCTTGGTTTGCCCGGGCCGATATTCCCGGCGCTGGGCTGTCTCCGGCCTCGCTAATGCGGCGGCATCGGGATGAAGGCGGGCGGCGTACCGCGGAAGCCCGCCCGCCGCCCGATTTCCGAATCATCGGCGCCCAGGGGCTTCAGGTAGAAGAAGAAGCGATTGTTGCGCTCCACGATGTCGTCGCCCGGCTCGCTCGACAGGCTGATCAACTGGTCGAACTGGAGCTGTACATGCATGTAACCGGGAATCAGTTCGCTCCAGCCTTCGACATCGGCCTCGAAGATCACGGTGATATCGATCCCGTCTTCAAGCCGCGTCATGCCCCACGAACCCTCGGCGGGAGCGCGCGCCGGCACTTCGCGCCATACCAGGCCGGTCTGCACGAAAGCCCGAGGCGGATTCTGCAACACATGGACCGGTCCCCCCGGCAAGGTGCGTTGCAGCCTCAGCGTCGCTTGATAGGCGTTGCCCTGCGGCGCAGGTCCGGCACGGACCAGTTCCATGTAGAGGCCACCAAACGCGGCCTGTTCGAGGCGCAGCATGTCCTGCTGCCGCGCGGCCGCCTGCTGGCGCTGGTACCAGCCGATGCCGACGTCGCTAATGAAGCCGAGGCCGATGACGGCAAGCAGGATTTGGAGTGGGCGATAGTCCAGCACTTTCAACAGCCAGGGCTGCCGCTGGCCGATACGGCGCCAGGCACGATGAGAGGCTGGGGTCGTTTCGATGCGCCGGCTCAAGGCCTGCCGGTCCGGCCCGCGTGGCCTGTCGGCCGACGGGCCGGCTTCTGTCGACGCCGCGCCGACATCGGGACGGGCAGGGGCGGCGTCGAGCGCCTGCACGGTCTGCCAGAGACTGAGGATCAGGGCGTCTTTCTCGGCCGGACTCAGGCGCTCGAGGTCGGGAAGACGCGGTGTGTTCATGGCACGATCACGCCGTCGGCGATGTGGACGACCTGCCTGGCCTCGGCCGCGAGGGCCAGATTATGGGTCACCAGCACCAGCGTGGCCCGGCGCTCGTGGCTCACCGCCTGCAGAAGCGCCATGACCTCGCGCTCGGTCTGCTCGTCGAGATCGGCTGTCGGCTCGTCGGCGAGCAGCAGGGCGGGCTCGTTCATCAGGGCTCGCGCAAGGACCACGCGGCGCTGCTCGCCGGCCGACAGTTCCGCAGGGAAGGCATCGGAATGATTTGTCAGCCCAACATCGGCCAGCCGCTCCCCTGCCGCCGCGGCGGCGTCACGGCGGCCGAGCCGGCCGGCAAGGCGGGCCGGGAGCGCGACATTGTCGATCGCCTTCAGGTTCGGCAGCAGGCTGGCAAACTGGAACACATAGCCGATCCGGCGGCTGCGGAACGCGGCCGCCTCCGGCTCGCGCATCGCCCACAGGTCGGTGCCGTCGATCCGCACCTGGCCGGCGCTCGGGCGGCTCAATCCCCCGATCATGCTCAGCAGCGAAGACTTTCCCGAGCCCGAGCGGCCGATGATCGCGGCATAGCCACCCGCCGGCACGTCGAGGTCGACGCCGCGCACGGCCTCGACCGTTCCCCGGTCGGTCTCATAATGCTTCACCAGATTGCGGCAGGCGAGCATGCTCAGCCTTCCTTCCAGAGAAGGTCATAGATGTCCCGACGGCCCATGCGCCAGGCCGGCAGGGAAGCGCCGGCCATGCCGATGAGAGCCGCGCCGCCGACGCAGGCGAGAGCCGCCGCCCATATGCGCGCGCCGTCGAGCCAGAGGAAGGGAATGCCCATTTCCCCGAGGTGGTGAACCAGCACGCGCTCGAACAGCCGCAGCAGGATCAGCCCGAGAAGCACGCCGATGGCGGCCCCACCGGCGGTCGCCAAGGCGGCCTCCACCAATGCCACGCCGACGATCTGCCTGTTGCGGGCGCCTATCGCCTTCAACAGGCCGAGCTCGCGGCGGCGTTCGGCCATGATGGCGGAGAACAGCAGAGCCACCATCACCGCCGTGCTGGTCGACAGCGCGATCACCAGCAGCACGAGCCCGCCGAGCACGGCGACCAGCCCCTGCCGAATGCCGGTCATCAGCGCATCCCCGACGATCACCTTGATGTCGGGGATTTTCGACAGCAGGGAAAAGCGCGCCTGACGCTCGGTCGTGCCCGGGGCCATCCGGATCAGGAAACCGGTGACCCGATCAGGCGCCAGCATGGGCGGCACGTCGCCCAGCCGGTCGCGGATTGCTGGCGCCAGCGCCAGCAGCCGCTCCTCCCGCATGAAGACGCCCCGCTCCTGCGTGCCGGAACCGGTGCGCGCCAGCTTGCCATAGATCCGGAACGGCTGGCCGAAAAGGAGGGCCTGCGAGCCCAAGGGCAGATCACGGCCTCCGCCCAGGATCACATCGTCGGGCTGCATCGTGCCGACCAGCCGCTCGGAAAGCCAGGGAAGGATGGTGAAATCCGTCGTCGGGTCGAAGCCGATCAGGTCCACCTGCTCGCCGGCGTTCCCGAAGCCGGACCGATCGGTGCGCAGAATGCGCTGCGCCGAAAGGCCGGCGATGCCACGAAGAGCGGCCTTCGGCACGGCATCTGCCGCGACCGTGCTGTCCGTCGGCTCGATGGTCAGCAGCGCATTGGTGATGTTGGTCAGCGCGTCGCGGTTCACCACCATCAGATCGGCCCCTACCCGGCTGAGGCCGACCTGCATGCTGGCCGTCACGCTGGCCATCGCCACCACGCCGGCGAAAGTAACGGCGCTGGCCAGCGCGATCGCCGCGATCAGCAGCCATGTGCGGGTCTGCCGGCGGGCCAGATTCTGGATCGCCAGCATCAGCAGGAGCCCGCCGGTTGAAGCGAAGCCACGCATCAGCGGAAAGGTCTGTGCCGTTCGCTTACAGCGTGCATGAGCGCGTGTGCTTCATGTGCTCGAGTTCGGTCGGCACGATCACGCAATCATGGTGGCCGCCCGAACTCGGCAGGATGCCGATCAACTCGTCGCTCGCCGTGTCGATGACGGCGATGCCGCTCGACAGGCGCTGAAAGCCGCTGAAAGGCACGAGAACGAACTTGCCGTCATAGGTGATGGCCGGTGTCTGAAGATCCGGGCCTATGCCCTGTATCTCCTTGCGGATCGTCCAGGTGTCGGTATCCACCACCATCACGCCGCTCGCCGCCGGCGAGGGGTGAAGCACCGACAGATACAGCGTCTTCGAATCGAGCGAGAACACCATGTGGAACGGGTTGGGATACTTCCCCTTCCAGAGCGGGTCCTCGACATGGGCGATCTTCTTCCAGTTGCGCGGATCGGGATCGGACGAATCGAACACGGCGCAGTTGTTCTCGCGCAGATTGTTCATCATGCAGAGGAAGCGTCCGTCCGGCGAGAAGCCGATCTCGTGCCCGGGCGAGTGAATCTTGTCGAACGTCACCTCCCAATGGTCGTCGTCGAGGCGCGCGACCTCGTACTGGTCCGGCGAATTGGAATTGAACTGGAGGAAGGCCGCCGGCTCGAAGTTCTTCTCGGCATCCAGAATGGCGATGCCGCCGCACAGGCGGACCACGGTCGCGGCCCAGCGCCCGCTCGGATGCCAGATCGTGCCGTCGGCGCCGCTGAGACCCATCGGATCGCTGCCCGGCAAGGTGCCTTCCTCGACGAACAGCTCGCCCATCGGCACCATTTCCCAATCGATCTTCAGGCCCTTCGTGCCGAGATAGTCATACTTGCCGGTCGCCGCGTCCGGATAGATCCGGTAGATCTTGAGCACGCCGCCATCCTGCCAGGCGCGCGCAAGCTGGCTGGAGTTGGCTTTCCAATCGAACTTCAGCGCCGCCTTGACCCGCGAAGTGGTGCGATCGAAGCAGGCGGCGATATCCTTCTGGCCATCGGTGACGAAATAGGATTGGGCGTCCTTCGGGTTGACGGTGACGTGCACGCCGAGCCCGAGGCCGGTGGCCTCCGAAACGTTCTCCATGAGCTGCATCTGCGCCCCGTCATAGCGCACGCGATAGATGTTGAAGCCGGGCGCCGGGTCGGTGATGTTGGTCGGAATGCCGAAAATCAACGCGGTCTTGCCGCCTTGCGTGCTGTTGACGAACTCGAAGCCGCGATACGGGTCTGCGCTGGGAAACGCGCAGAGATGGTGCGAGATCGGGTTGAAGTCGCCATAGTTCCAGTACCAGATCGACGCCAGCACCCGGTTGGTGTTGAGATCGAGAGCGTAACAGCCGCCGCCGAGCTTGGTCGGGAGCAGGGCTATCCAGTTGCCGAGCCCTTGACCGTCAAAGCTTGCCTTCGAATCGATGAGTTCGCGCGCGATTGGCGCGGTTTGCGCTTGCGCGGCCGCCGCATTGGCCGGCGTCGACCCGAGGCCGATCGACTGCAGGGTTTCGTTGGTGACCGCCTGATAGCCGAGAAGCCCCGTCTCCCCGACGATCGCCGTTGCCGCAGCCGCCTTGAAGATGCCCCGTCGCGTCAGCCCCGGCGCAGAGCGAGGGGGCGTTGCTTCCTCGGCTTCGGTTTGGGGGGGCAATATCCGTGCGGCAAGAGCCTGGGCCTGTTTGTCGCGCAGATAGGCCTGGAATTCCTGATGGTCGCCGCGTTCGACCTCGTCCCGCCGCTGGAGATAGGCGTCAATCTGCGCACGCGCCGAGGGCGGGGCCACGGAGGTGTCGCTCAGTTGCGGTTGCAGCCCGGCCGCCGGCTTCTTGCCCGGTTCGCTCACATCTTCCTCCCCCGTCCGACCAGTCTTGTTGTCGCTCATCGCTGAGCTTTCCTTCGTCTCACCGACCGTTTCGTCGCCATCTGTCTGGTGTGGATGTCAGCTGGCACGGGGAAAGTCAGGCGATGAAGCCGATCATCAAACAAAGCTCATGAGGCGTCGCTTCCGTATCGGTGAATTATAGTAATATAGCACCGTGTGAAGGGGGTGGCGGGTCCGGAAGTCTATTCTCATAGAGAGGTGGTTCGTCGCTCAAGCTCTATGATCATGCTTTGTAGTTATTGGTAGGGTGGAATCTTCGAGCGCGCAACGATTGAGTGTGGATATTTTAGCGACTATCGTAGTTCTGATGTCGGATATTGTAAAAATCGAAACATATTAATGAAGTGATGCTGACCTTTTCTGCGAGTGTCCGCATCGTCCTCATTGGTGGAGTGGTGGCCGGCGCTGCTTGGGCCGCGTTGGATACCGGGCGGCCGGAAGGTTTTGGCGTCGTCCGAGAAGGCCAATCGGTGGAACGGCTCATCGCTGAGCCTGACCTGGCGCAACGCCTTGTGTCCCTGCGCTCAATGCTTGAAGTGGACCCTAGCCAGCAGGCGGCCTGGAGCCTCTTTGCAAGCCGCATGATCGATCTTGATCACATCTCGCGGCGGTTCGAGGCGCAACTCGACGCGAAGGATCCGGAAGCGGGGGCTGAGAGGGCGCGGCACGCCCTGCTCTTCGCCGTCGCGTTCAGCGATGTGGAGGCCGCCCTTTCGGGGCGCCAAGCCGCCGCGCTGCGCCTTGAAGCGCGTGCGCTCGGCCGTGCGTTCATCTGCGCGGAGGTCAGTGGAGGTCGCCTGTAGACAGGCGATAAGCGGTGTTTTCTCCGGATTTTTTTGCCGGAGCCGTGCGTTCACTACGCACACACCGCTCTTCGCCTGTCGCCGGGCCTTCCACTCCGAACCCGCGGGTCTGGCGCGAGGAGCTTTCCCGCCGAGAGCACGCTATGAGGACGCGGCGTCAGGCTGTCAGGGCATCGAAAGCCTTGACCAGCGCATCGGCGATGTCCGGCACGACTTGCGCCATGACCGCCTCGCCCTTCGCCGCCGAGGCCGAGCCCGCCGAGGACAAGACGCCGGTGGGCGGGATCGGGCGGGTGTCGAAGGGGTAGATGTCGTAGGGCGGGAAATTCGCCGGCGGATCGTCGGGAATGCGATCCTGCCGCACCAGGTCGGGGCGGATGTGCAGCATGACGGAGGTTTCCATCACCGCCGCATGTTCCAGCTCCCAGCTCGGGAAGCCGTCGGGGAACAGCACCTTCTCGGTCGCCTTGGTGATGAATTCCCAATAGCCGAGCTTGATGATCTTCACGTCGGTGCGCCCGAGCATCGCCTGGTCGCGCAGGGCGAGATCGGCGGCCTCGACCAGGAACCACTGGTTCTCCATGTGGCCGTCGAACAGCACGATGCGGCGCACGCCATGCCGCACGAGTTCGTTGACGACGTTGCGCACGAGACCGATCAGCACGCCGGCATCGAGGCTCAGCGTGCCGGGAAAATGGTTGCCGCCGCCGGATTTCGGCTGCGACTTGTAGCCATAGGCCACCGGCGGAGCGACCAGGCCGCCGATACGCTCGGCCACTTCCGTGGCGATCGCCTGCGGCAGCAGGGTGTCGGTCGAGAGCGGCAGATGCGGGCCGTGCTGTTCCACCGAGCCGATGGGAAGGAACACGATCGGGTTCGCCTTCACCTTTTCCGCGAAGTCGTACCAGGTGAGATCGGCAATGAGGGTGTTGGAGACAGGCATCTCAGAAGTTCCCCGACGGCGTTGAGGGCCACATGTCGCTGTTGCCGATGAGGCGGTGCACGCCGATGTCGATCTGGTTGCAGCGGCGATGAATGGCGTCGAAGGACGGCTCGAACGCCTTGTTCGCCCGTTCGACGCCGGAGTGGTACTCTTTGAAGCCCGGCATCGCCGCCCGAAGCTCGGCGAGCAACGCCTCTTCGTCGACCTTGGTCAGCTTGCCGTTCTCGACCACGATCTCGCCGTTCACCATCACCTTCTCGATGGACGAGCCGTTCTCGCAATAGACGAGGTGGTTCAGTATGTCGTTCCGAGGCGTGAAGCTGACCGTGTTGAGGTTGATGATCAGCAGGTCGGCCTTCTTGCCGGCTTCCAGCGAGCCGGTCTCATGGCCGATCAGCGCGCTCTTCGCCCCCGCCAGCGTGCAGGCGTTGAGCACCTCGGCGGCGCTGACCCATTGCTTGTAGTCCGGCGTGGTCACCTTGTGGATCAGGCCGCAGGCATGCATGACGTCGAACATGCGCGGCGTATCGTTGGAGCAGATACCGTCGGAGCCGAGCGCGACATTGACGCCGGCGTCGAGAAGCTGGCGCACCGGGGCGACGCCGGCGCCGAGCTTCTGGTTCGAGATGGTGTTGTGGACGATGGAGACGCCCGCCTCGCCCATCAGCGCGATATCGTCCGGCGTCACCCAGATCGAATGGGCGATGGTGGTGCCGGAATGCATGAGGCCGAGATCGGCCATGTAGCGCATCAGCGTCTTGCCGTAGATCGCCGGGCCGGTGACGCCCTGCACCTTGGTCTCGACGATGTGGGTGTGGAACGGCACCTTCCATTCCAGCGCCAGTTCGTTCGCCGCCTGCATCAGCTCCGGCGTGCAGCGCTGCGGCGCCGAGGGAGCGACCATGAAGCGGATACGGCCCGAGCGGCCGTGGAAGGCGGCATAGGCCTCCTTCGCGAAGTCGATATATTCCGCCGTGGTAGGCACGCCGAGCTTGGCGACCTCGGCCTGCAACTCGGCGGGGACATGCTCGCGCGCGAAGGGGATGGAATCGAGGAAGTCCTTGTCCATCACATGGCCGGAGACGGTGGCGCGGATGCCGGCATCGTCATAGGCCTGCACGGCCGCGCCGAGTTGCGCCAGCGACTGGCGGGGGGCCTCGAAGATGTCGTCGGTCAGGCAGGTGACGCCGGTCTTCAGCGACTCGATGGCAACCACCATGGAGCGCAGATAGATCATCCGCTCCGCCAGCGCCTTGGCGCCGAGGATGGGGTACGAGTACAGCATCCACAGTTCGAGCGGCAGATTGTCGTAGCGGCCCTTGAACAGCGCCTCGCCAGAATGCAGGTGCGCATTGACCAAGCCGGGCATCACCAGCTTGCCGGCGCCCTCGAGGAGGGTGGCGCCATCCGGCACCGGCAGGTTCGGGCCGATCGCCGCGATGCGGTCGCCCTCGACAAGCAGGTCGCCGGTGAAGGGCGTGCTGCCGGAGGCGCCGCCCATGGCGAGCACGGTGGCACCGCGAATGAAGGTCGACATCGGTTCACTCCGTAGAAGGACTGGATTGGGGAGCGTCAGGCCGGCAGGAAGTAGCCTTCGTCCTGCGACCAGCGGGCGATGACGCTCTGCCCGGGGTTGAGGGAGGTGTTCTCGATCTCATGCAGCGAACGCTGCACGCGCAGATCCACGCCGCCGGCGGTTTCGAGGAACACCGTGGCGGATGAGCCGACGACTTCCAGCGTCACCACCCGCGCGTCGATCTCGTTGCCGGTGCCCGAACGGGTCGGAGCGATGTCGATGCGGTCGGCCGCCACCACCAGCGTTACCGCCGCGCCATCGCCGAGCGTCAGATCGGATGGAAGCGGCGCGATCGCCGAGCCGAACGCTCCCTCGACGCGCAGCCCGCCGCCATCCGCGCGCGTCGCCGTGCCGGAGAACAGATTGGTGCCGCCGACGAACTCGGCGACGAAGCGGTTGGCGGCGCGGCGGTAGATCTCGCGGGGGGCGCCGATCTGCTGCACGCGCCCCTCGCTCATGATGACGACGCGGTCCGCCATGGCGAAGGCTTCCGAATGGCTGTGCGTCACGCAGACGAAGGTGATGCCGAGCTCCCGGTGGAGGCGCACCAGCTCCGACTGCATGCGCACCCGCAAATGCGGATCGAGGGCGGACAATGGCTCGTCGAGCAGCAGCATCTCGGGCTCGAGCGCCAAGGCACGGGCGAGGGCGACGCGCTGCCGCTGGCCGCCGGAGAGCTGGTCGACACCGCGCTCGGCAAAGCCGGCAATGCCGAGCCGCTCCATCCATTCCATCGCCTTCTTGCGGCGCTCGGCGGCGGGAACGCCGCGCTGCTTGAGCCCGAACTCGACGTTCTTCACCACCGAGAGAAAGGGGAACAGCGCGTAGTTCTGCCAGACCAGCGGGGCGTCGCGCTCCCAGGGGGCGTCCTCGTTGATGCGCCGGCCCCACAGGCGGATCTCGCCCTCGCTGGGCGTATCGAGCCCGGCGATCATGCGCAGCGTCGTGGTCTTGCCGCAGCCGGAGGGCCCCATCAGCGCGATGAACTCGCCTTTTCCGATGGTGAACGACACCTCGGCGACGGCCAGCGTTCCACCATAGCGCTTGGCGACGCGGTCGATCTCCAGCATCGGGCCGGCTTTCGTGGTCGTCATTGCTGGGGTTCCTTGCTGCGACGGCTGTTCCGCCCGAGCAGAATCTGGGCGGCGACGACCAGGGTCATCGACACGGCGAAGACCAGGGCGCCGATGGCATTGATGCGGGGACTGACCTGGCCCTGGAGCATGGCGAGCACGCGGACCGGCAGCGTCTCGTTCACCCCCGAGACGAACCAGGCGATCATGAACTCGTCGAAGGAGACCGCGGCGGTGAGGAAGATCGAGGCGAGGATCGCCGGCAGGCAGAACGGGATGACGACGCCGACAATGGTCGACCAGGGCGTCGCGCCGAGATTCCACGCCGCTCGCTCGATGTCGGGATCGAGATCGGCGAGGCGCATGCGGACCAGCGCCATGGCGAAAGGCGCGGCGAGGACGACGTGGCCGACAGTGACGCCGGTCAGCGTGCCGGAGAGGCCGATGCGTCCCTCGAAGGTCAGCATCGCGACGCCGAGGATCACCACCGGCACGGTCGGCGGCAGCGCGACGATGGCGGTGTAGGCGGCCTTGCCGAAGAAGCGGTACCGGTAGTCGACATAGGCGGCGGCAAAGCCGAGGAAGGTGGCGATGACCGACGTCGCCGCGGCGACGATCAGGCTGTTCACCAGGCCGCGCTGGACGCTGGCATCGGCGAAGACCGCTTCGTACCACTGAAGGCTGAAGCCGCACCAAGGCAGGCTCGGAAAGCGATCGGCATTGAAGGAGAACACGATCGTCGAGACGATCGGCGCGAAGATGAAGGTGAAGACCAGAAGGGTCCAGACGAGGAGCGCCGCCCGGCGCAGCAGGGCGGCGTTCATGGCTTGGCTCCCCTGCGGCCATAGGCGAGGGCGAGCATCGTGCTCATCACCGCCACCAGGGTGAGGATCATGATCACCGCGACCACCGAGGCACGGGGCCAATGGTTGCCAGACTTCACCTGGTCGGCGATGAGGATCGACAGGGTCGGCGGCTTGGAGCCGCCGAGATAGAGCGGCGCCACATAGTCGCCGAAGGCCAGCACGAAGGCGAAGGTCGCCGCGACGACCAATCCGATGCGGGCGGACGGCACGATCACGGTGAGAATGGTGCGCAGCCGGCCGCAGCCGAGATTGTGCGCCGCCTCGATCAAGGTCTTGGGAACGTTCATCAAAGCGAAGGTCTGCAGCAGCACGACGAGCGGAAGCGTCAGCACGAGATAGCCGATCACCGTCCCGGTCGGGCTGTTCAGCACCGAGATGGGGCCGAGGCCCAGCGGGTGCAGCGCGGCGTTGATGATGCCCTGCGGGCTGAAGAAGATCTGCGTCGAGTAGATGCGGACCGGATAGGAGGTGAAGAACGGCACCACCAGCATGAAGATGAGGAAGCGCCGGGTCGCCGGCTGCAGCCGGAACGCCAGCGTATAGGCCGCCGGAAAGGCGATCAGGCTTGCCAGCAGCGCGGTGAGGCCGGCGAGCCAGAAGGTGTAGATATAGGCGTTGCGGAAGAAGCCGGCGTTCAGGATGAAGGTCCAGTTGGCGAGCGTCGCGTCCGGTGTCAGCCGGAAGCTCTTCACCGACCAGAAGGTCATGGCGACGAGGAAGCCGAGCGGCACGACGAAGAAGGCCAGCTGCCAGACCAGCGGCGGCAGGCCCCAGAAGGCGGCGAAACGCAGCCGGGTCGCCCGGGCCGATGAGGTGACCGGTGAGGCCGACGGCAATGTCTGGGTGGATTGTGCGTCGGACATAAAGCGAGCGCTCGCGGCGGGGACGTGTTCGGAAGGCGCGACAGGCCGGAACCGGACGGCGACCGGGAGGCCGCCGTCCGGCAAAGGGGCTCACATCGACTTGAATTCCGACCAGACGTCGTTCCATTCCTCGATGGACTGCTTCACCGGGGTCTGGCGGATATGGATCTTGCCTTCCTTGTACTCATCCATGACGTTGCGCGCGTCGAAGGTATGGCGCAGCGCCTTGGCTTCGGCCGGATGATCCTTGATCAGCAGGTCCCAACCCTTCTTGTTGGGGATCGACGCCCAGTAGGACGGCAGGATCGCCGAGCGGGCCTGGCCCTCCGGCGAAGAGGCGTACTGGATGAACGCCTTGGCGAGGTCCTTCTTGGTGGAGGACGACACGATGGACATCGATTCCGTCCACTGGATGCCGCCTTCCTTGGGAACGGTGGCGGAGACCGGCACGCCGTTCTTCTGCAGGAGCAGCACCACCCAGTCGCCGACGCCGGGAATGGCGGCGGCGGTGCCGTTGGTCAGCATCGAGAACTGGTCGGCCATCGAGTAGAAGCCCGAGGCCTGCGGCTTCAGCGAGAACAGGGTCTTCTTCAGCTTGTCGAAGGCTTCGGCGGAGATGTCGAAGGGGGCCTTGTTGCCGTCATACAGGCTGAGGCAGCCCATGGTCGGCAGGTACCAGTCGAAGAAGCCGAGCTTGCCCTTGATCTTGTCGTCCCACAGCACCTTGTAGGATTCAACATCCTTCTCGCTGAGCACGTCGGTGCGATAGGCGATGCCGAGATAGCCGAAGCGGATCAGCACCGAATAGAGGCTTTCGTTCACCCAGTGCGGGCCGAACTTCTGGAACTCCGGCCAGTAATCGGCGAGCGGGTAGTCGGCGGGGTCCATCTTGTCGATGAGGCCGCCCTGGGCGAGCATGCCGATATATTCGGCGTCCGCCAGCACCACGTCGAATGTGCCGGGCGGCGACTGGTTCATCAGCGCCAGCATCGGCTCGCCGCCGACATATTCCTTGGCGACGACCTTGCAGCCATACTTCTCCTCAAAGGGCTTCACGAAGGCCGGATCGCCATGGCCGGGCCAGCTGAGCAGGTTCAGCACCTTGTCCTGCGCATAGGCGGGCTCCGGCACGGCCGAGGCGCCGATGGCGGCGGCGCCGGCCAGCGCGCTCGCGCCCTGCATGAAGCGGCGGCGATTGAGCGGATGAAGCAGCGCACGGAAGTCCGTGATCTTGTCGTCGAACTCGTTCATTGACGATGGCTCCGTCGGGAAGGTTGTTTGAAGGTATTGGCCGGCCTTTCCGCCGCCGGCATTGGCGCAGTCGTCGGCAAACAGACGTCGGCAGATAGGCGTCGGTACGTCACTGGAAGGCGTTGAACCCCGGCGAGGCGACCCACTCGTCCAGCACCTCGCGCGCCTCGGCGGCGAGCAGGCGTTCGGCCGGGAGCGCGCGGTCGTGGAGGTCGGCGCGAACCGCCCGCGTCAGGGGCTCGAGGTCGAAGCCGACCTCGGTGCAGTCCTTCAGCGTGTTCGCGTAGTACATGCGCGAGATCTTCGCCCAGAACATCGAGGCGACGCACATCTCGCAGGGTTCGCAGGTGGTGTAGAGGTCGCAGCCGGACAGGTCCCAGGTCCTCAGCCGGCGGCCGGCATCGCGGATGGCCTCCACCTCGCCATGCGAGGTGGCGTCGTGATTGTTGACGACGTTGTTCACCCCTTCGCCGACGATCTCGCCATCCTTGACGATGACGCAGCCGAACGGCGCCGAGCCGTCGGCGCGCATCTTGTCCCGGCTGATCTCGATGGCGCGGCGCATGAAGAGTTCGGGCGTGCTCATGACAGGTTCTCGCTTTGGGGAAGGCGCAGGGCGGGAGGCAGCAGGTCGGTGGCCGGGCGCTGCCGTTCCACGGCGCTGGCGAGCCTGATCACATCGGCCTCGCCCAGGGCCCGGCCGACGATCTGCAGCCCGACCGGCATGCCGGCGGCATCGAGACCGGCGCAGACGCTGGCGGCGGGCTGGCCCGTGAGGTTGAACGGGTAGGTGTAGAAGACCCAGCTCACCAGATTGCGGTCGGCAAGATGCGCGGGCATGTCGAGGCCGGCATCGAGGGAGGTGACCGGCAGCACTGGCGAGAGCAGCGCGTCGTAGCGCTCGAAGAACCGGCGCATCTCGTCGCGCAGCGCGTAGCGCTTGAACACCGTCTCGTAATAGGCGCGCATCTCCTGCCCGAGCGCGACTTCCAGCACCACGGCGACGGAGGGATCGAGCAGCTCGCGCTGGGTCTCGATGACGCCGCGCAGGCGGGTGCCGACGCCGGCATAGAACTCGGCGATCCACAGATCGGCGGGGTCGGTCTCGAAGACGGTCCCGACCTCCTCGACAATGGCGCCGAGATCGGCAAGGCGGCGGGCTGCCGCCTCGGTCACGCGCAGCACCTCGGCATCCGGGCGGGCATAGCCCAGCGTCGGGCTCCAGGCGATGCGCATGCCTTCGATCGAGGCACCGATCGCCGCTTCGACGTCCGGTACCGGACCAGCGACGGAGAAGGGATCACGCGCGTCATAGCCGGCAATGGCAGCGAACATGAGCGCGGCATCGGCGATGTCGCGGGCGATCGGGCCGACATGGGCGAGGGTGGGCGTCGCCGAGACCGGCCACACCGGCACCCGGCCGAACTGGCCCTTGAGGCCGGCAAGGCCCGAGAAGGCGCAGGGGATGCGGATCGAGCCGCCGCCATCGGTGCCGAGAGCCAAGGGTGTGATACCGGCGGCCACCGAGGCGGCCGCGCCGGCGCTGGAGCCGCCCGGCGTCTTGTCGAGGTTCCACGGGTTGCGGGTGATGCCGGTGAGCGGGCTGTCGCCGACCGGCTTGCAGCCGAACTCGCTGGTGGTGGTCTTGCCGATGAGGATGGCGCCGGCCGCCTTCGCCCGCTCCACCGCCGGCGCATCGACCGTGGCGATATTGTCCGCCATGGCGCGCGAGCCGGAGGCATAGGGCGCGCCCTTCACCGCCATCAGGTCCTTGGCGGAGAACGGAATGCCGTGCAGCGCACCGAGCTCGTCGCCGCGCATCACCGCCGCTTCGGCGGCACGCGCGGCGGCCATCGCCTCCTCCTCGAAGATGAGAAAGAAGGCATTGAGACTCGCCTGCGTCCCCTGCGCGGCGTCGAGCGCCGCGCGCGTCAGCTCGACCGGCGACACCTCCCGCCGGGCGACGAGACCGCGCGCCTCGCGCGCCGTGAGGTTCGAAAAGGGAGCATTTGCTAGCAAACAGGATGTCATCGCCGGAAAGCCGAGCAAGAAGGATGCCGGACGGCGGGCCGCCCGGCGGAATTTCAGTCGACGATGGCGAAAGCGCGCACCGGCGAACCGGAGCCGCCCTTGAACTTCAGCGGTACGCCGAAGAACTGGAACTCGCCCTTGCCGATCAGCTCTTCCAGATTGACCAGCCACTCCCAGTGGCTAATGCCGAGCTCGCGGCACAGCCGGTGCTGGGCGAAGATGTCGTCGCTGGGCTTGTCGGTGGAGGGGCCTTCGACACCGTGCATCTTCGAGCCGCGGTCATACAGCCAGCGCGTCGCCTCGACGGTGAGCAGCGGGTTCTTCCACACCGAATCCAGCGTCGGGTAGTTGCGGGCGTGGAAGCCGGTGCACAGGAGCACGATGTGGCCATCCACCTTCACGCCGGCCTTCTCCTCGGCCACCTGCATGTCCTGCGCGGTGATGTCGCCGAGATCGGGGATGTGCCGCAGATCGAAGCACACCGCCTTGCCCATGAACATGTCGAGCGGCATCTCGTCGATCGGCGCGCCATCGGGCTTCACATGGCGGAAGGCGTCGACATGGGTGCCGACATGGTCGAGCATGGCGATGAAGTTGGTCTGGAAGGTCATGGCATCGCCCGGCACGCCGAGGCCGAAGGCGGCCGAGCGCTCATGGCTCAGATGGGTGGTGATGACCGGCCGCTGGAACAGCTTGTGGGCCGGCATGTTGTCCTCGATGAGCAGGCTCAGGTCGATGACGCGGGACATGTTCGCTCCTTGAACGTTTAGGAAGGGCGGCGCCGCACCGGCGCCTCAGGCGGTGGATTTCTTCTTGCCGAGGAAGGCTTCCATCACCTCCGGATCGCGCGCGATGTCCGCGCTCGGCCCGTGCCGCACCACGTGGCCGTTGGCGATCACATAGGCGTGGTCGGCGATGGCGAGCGCATGCGCGGCCAGCTGCTCGACCAGCAGGATCGACAGGCCCTGCCGGTTGAGCGCGGCGAGCACGTCCATCAGCTGGTCGACGATCTTCGGCGCCAGGCCGAGCGAGAGCTCGTCGATGATCAGCAGCTCCGGCTCGCCCATCAGGCCGCGGGCGATGGCGAGCATCTGCTGCTCGCCGCCGGACATCGAGCCGGCCTGCTGGGCCAGCCGCTCCCGGAGGCGCGGGAACAGGGCGAGCACTTTCTCCAGCGTCTGCCGCGCGCGGGCGCCCTTGAGGCCGCCATGCGCATAGGCGCCGAGGATCAGATTGTCCTCGACGCTCTGGTCGGGGAACAGCAGGCGCCCCTCCGGCACCATGATCAGGCCGCGCCGCACCTTGCGGTTGGCCGGCAGCGACGTGGTGTCCTCGCCGCGGAAGAACACCCGTCCCTTCGAGGGGCGCACCAGGCCGCTGGCGCCGCGCACCATGGAGGACTTGCCGGCGCCGTTATTGCCGATCACCGCCACCATCTGCCCGCGGCGCACCGCGAGCGAGATGTCGCGCACCGCGACGGCGGCGCCGTAGCGCAGCTCGAGATGGCGGATGTCGAGGAGGGCGTCGTCGGCCGCGCTGTCAGTGACGTTCATGCCGAGGCCTCCGCAGGGGCGCCATGGCCCGAGGTGCCGAAATAGGCCTCGACGACGCGCGGGTTCGCCTGCACCGCCGACGGGGTGTCGCTGGCGATCACCTGGCCGTAGTCGAGGACGGTCACGGTATCGGCGACCGCCATGATCAGCTCGACATGGTGCTCGATGAGCAGCACGCTGATGCCGAGGCCGGCGATCTTGCGGATCATCGCCTCGAGCTCGTCGATCTCCTGGGTGGTCAGGCCGGCGGCCGGTTCGTCGAGCAGCAGCAGGCGCGGCCCGGCGGCGAGCGCGCGGGCGATCTCCAGCCGGCGCTGCAGGCCGAAGGGCAGGAAGCGCGCCTGTTCGTGCGCATAGGCTTCGAGGCCAACGAAGGCGAGCAGTCCGGCCGCCGTCCGGCGGCAGCGGCTTTCCTCTCGGCGCATCGCCGGCGTATGCAGCACCGCCGCGGCGATGCCGTAGGTGAGGCGCTGCTGGTAGCCGACCATCACGTTCTCCAGCACGGTCATCTCGCCGAACAGCTCGGTGTTCTGGAAGGTGCGGGCGAGGCCGACGCGGGCGATCTCATGGGAGGACAGGCCGGTGAGCGCGACGCCGTCGAGCTCGCAGGCACCGGAGGTCGGCCGGTAGAAGCCGGAAATGGTATTGACGAAGGTCGACTTGCCGGCACCGTTCGGCCCGATCAGCGCGTGGATCTCGCCGGGCTTCACCCGCAGCGAGGCGGAGGCGAGCGCGGTCAGGCCGCCGAAGCGCACCGTGAGATCCCGCGCCACCAGTTCGGCATGCGGCCGGCTCGCCTCCGGCGCCAGCGTGACGTCGGCCGGCAGCGCGCCATCCAGGGGCGCGGCTTTCGCCGCCGGGCGCAGGCGCGCGGCGAGCGCCCCCAGCGAGCCCATGATGCCGCGCGGCAGCGCGAACATCACCACCAGCAGCAGCGCGCCATAGGCGAATTTCTGCCACACCGCGAATTCCTGGAGGTATTCCGGCAGATAGGTGAGGAGATAGGCGCCGATCACCGGCCCGAAGGTCGAGGCCGCGCCGCCCAGGATCACCATCAGCAGGAAGCGCACGCTGTCGGTGAAGGTGAAGATGTCCGGCGAAATGTAGGAATTGAGGAAGGCGTAATAGGTGCCGGCGATGCCGGACGTCACCGCCGCCACCACGAAGGCGAGGGTGCGCAGGGCGGTGGGATTGAGCCCCAGCGCCCGCGCGGCGGTCTCGCTCTGGGCGGTCGCCAGCATGGCGCGGCCGTAGCGCGAATCCTTCAGGTGATGGGTGGCCAGCACCAGCAGGAACAGCGAGACCGCCAGCACGACGTAATAGGCATAGCCCGACAGCGCGACGCCGAAGGCGTTGGGCGAGGGAATGGAGGTGATGCCCGTCGTGCCGCCGGTGAGCGACTGCCACTCGATGGCGACATTCTCGACGATCAGCCCAAAGGCGATGGTGACGACGGCGAGATAGACGCCGCGCACCCGCACGGTGGGATAGGCCAGTAGAACGCCGAACAGGCCGGCGACGATAGCGGCGATCAGGCCGGAGCTGATCATGTCGAAGCCGAGCCTGATCGCTACGACGGCGCCGGTATAGGCGCCGAGGGCGAACAGGCCGGCCTGGCCGAGCGAGACCAGCCCGGCGAGCCCGACCAGCACGTTGAGCCCGACGGCGATGATCGCGTAGATCAGGAACAGCATGAACAGCCGCAGCTCGTACTCGTTGCCCGAGGCGAGCGGCACGGCGACGAGGATCGCCGCCAGCAGCAGGAAGCCGATTGCGTGGAGGCGGCTCATACCTTGGCCACCTCGCGCTTGCCGAACAGGCCCTGCGGAAAGGCGAGCAGCACCACGATCATCAGCGAGAAGCCGACGATCTCGCGCGCGGCGGTGGAGATGTAGCCCTCGACGAACTTCTCGATCACGCCATAGGCGAGGCCGGTGAGCACCACGCCCGGCGCCGAGGTGATGCCGCCCATGATGGCGACCGCGAAGCCCTTGAGCCCCGGCAGCACGCCCATGGTGGCGGAGGCCTGCACCACCGGCGCGATCAGCACGCCCGCCGCCGCGCCGGTGAGGCTGGCCAGCGCGAAGGAGAAGGCGATGACGAGATTGACGTCGATGCCCATCAGGGCCGCGGCGTTCTTGTTGTGGGCGACGGCCTGCATGGCGCGGCCGATCAGCGTGTGGCGCTGGAGCAGGCGCAGCCCGGCCATGGCGATCACCGCGATGACGGGAATGACGAGTTCCTGCGGGTAGAGGCCGGCGCCGAGGACCTGCACCGAGCCGGCGACGCCGGGCGAGGGCAGGGGGAGCGCGTAGCCCTGGGTTTCGATCGTCGCCAGGCTCTCGACCATGATGCCGACGGCGATGGTGGTCAGCATCCAGCCGATGGAATTGGCCTGCCCGGCAAAGGGCCGGACGGCCAGACGCTCGAGCGCGAAGCCGAAGGCGCCGCCGGCCAGCACCGCCAGTCCGCAGGCGAGGACGAGCGACCACCCGCTTCCCACCAGATAGGCCGCCAGCAGGCCGCCGATCATCAGCGTGTCGCCATGGGCGAAATTCACCGCGCGGGCGGCGGACCACATGATGTGGAAGCCGAGGGCGACCAGTGCGTAGATGCCGCCGATCGCCAGCCCGGAGAAGATGTATTGCGCCACGGTCGACATATGCCGGATCCTCGCGTCGTGCCGGTGGGAAGGGCGGCGGCGGTGCGCCGCCATCCCCGGTTCACTTGTCGTAGGGCGAGCCCTTGAAGGGGATCAGCTTGCCGTCGTGCCACACGGCGAGCAGGTAGTGTTCCGGCAGCAGGGCGTCGTTCCGCTCGGGATCGGACTTGTCGAAGGCCGGCTTATAGGGCGCGACCAGGCCGTCGCGGTTGACCTCGTAGAGCGCCTTCTGGACCTTCGCCCAGTCGAAGGCGCCGGCGATCTTGATGGCGTCGGCGAGGATGTAGACGGCGTCATAGGCATCGGCGATGCCGGAGGCCGCCTTGATGGCCGAGGGATCGTTCAGGCCGTATTTGGCGGCCAGCGCGGCGAGGACCTTCTTGCCGGTCTCGCTCTGTGGCGTGAGGAAGGAGTAGGTCTGCATGACGCGCACGCCATTGGCGAGCGGGCCGGCGAGCTCGCCGAGATTGCCGCTGATGCCCCAGGCGCCGATGACGGCCGGCTTGTAGCCGATCTTGTCCATGGCGCGCAGGACCTGGTTGCCTTCGCGGTCGAGCGACCAGATCATCACCACTTCCGCGCCGGCATCCCGGGCGCGGATGACCTGCGGCGACATGTCCTGGTCGTTCCAGTTGAACGTCTCCGCGGCCACCAGCTCCTTGCCGCGCGCGGCCATCGCCGCCTTGATGTCCGGCAGCGCGCCGTTGCCCCAGCCGGTGTTCTCGTAGAAGAAGGCGATCTTGCCGTCCTTCGAGACCTTCAGCGCCTCGTCGACGAGGAAGCGGGCCACCCATTTGTCCTTGGCGGAGACGCGGAACATGAAGTTCGGGTCGCGCCCGTTCTCCACCGCCTTGGTGTTGGCCGCCCACACGCCCATGTAGGGAATGCCGATCTCGTGGATCGGCTCGACCTGCGCCACCGCGACGGTGGAATGGAAGCCGCCGAGCACGGCGATGCATTTGTCGGCCAGCGCGATGCGCCTGGTATTGTCGACGCCGCGCGGCGGGGCGCCGGCGTCGTCATATTGCACCAGCCGCAGCTTCTGGCCGAGCACGCCACCGGCCTCGTTGATCTCGTCGATGGCGATCTGCGCGCCCATCTTGATCGCCTGCCCGGAAAACGCGGCCGGTCCGGTGACTGCCGCCGAATTGCCGATGCAGGGCTGCTGCTGGGCGTGGGCCGCCGAGGTGAAAAGGCCGAACGCCACCGTCGCCGCCAGAAGCTGGCCGCGCATAAGTCCTTTGGAAGACATGTCTATTTCTCCTGTCGTGGCCAGGATGAGCGGAGGGGGCGGGCGTGTCGGCCCGTGACTGTCGGGTACGAAGCGAGGCTACGTATAAGTGTGGCCTATCGACAAAGATGATTTTCCAATCGGTGATATAGGCACTGACTATTGCGATGAATTATAGGCAGTTCATATGACTCGATGTGTCGTACATCTATCTGTATCTAAACGATAAATTGAAAATGACTGTCAATAGTTTGTGCATATGGACTATTTTTTAGTCATTTGACATTTGATCTTTGCGCGGCAGAGTTGGCGATGAAAGGCCTGTCCATGGATCTGCGTCAGCTCAAATATTTCGTTCAGATTGCCGAAAGCGGGAATTTCTCGCGTGCCGCCGAGGTGCTGCGCATCGCGCAACCCTCGCTCAGCCAGCAGATGAAGAATCTGGAAGAGGAGCTCGGGGTGGAACTGCTGCTGCGCCATGCCCGCGGCGTGACGCCGACCGAGATCGGGCAACAATTCTACGACCACGCCCGGCGCATCCTCGAGGAGGTCGAGCGCACACGCGACGTGGTGCGCTCGCAGTCGCAAAATCCGGCCGGGCGGGTGTCGGTGGGATTGCCCACCTCGGCCTGCCGCGGCCTGTCCCTGCCGCTGATCACCGCCATGGCCGAGCGCCAGCCGAACATCACCCTGCACATCGTCGAGGCGATGACCGGCTATCTCGACGACTTCATCCAGCTGGGGCGGCTGGACGTCGCCCTGCTGTACGACCACAAGGCCTTCGAGCATGTGGCGTGGACCGAGATGATGGTGGAGGACCTGATGCTGTTCGTGCCGCCGGATCATCCGGTGGCGGCGCAGGGCGGCATTTCCTTCCGCGACATGTTCGCGCTTCCCATCGTGCTGCCCGGCGCGCCCAATGTGATGCGCACGGTGATCGAGCAGTTCGCCGCCCGCCACGACGTGGTGCCCAATGCCATGGCCTGCGACAGCCTTCCCGCCATCGCCCGCATGGTGCGCGCCCGCAAAGCGCTGGCGGTGATGCCGCATTTCGCCTTTTCCGACGAGATGGAGCGCGGCGAGATGGTCGCCGTGCCGATCGTCGACCCCACCCCGTCCTGGCGGCTGTCGGTCGTGGTCTCGCAGCGCACGATGAACCCGCGCGGCAGCGAGGCGGTGGCCAAGGTGATGGCCGACGTGATCGCCGAAATGGTGGGGGCGGGCGTCTGGCTCGCCCGGCTCCGGGGCGACCGGGCGCGCCCTGAAACCCTGCGTGCCGCCGCACGCTGATGCCTGCACACGCTGATGCCTGATTGCGAGGAGACCGACCGATGGACCTGATCGTAGCCAATGCGCGACTGCCGGACGAGCCGGAGCGGCTCGTCGACATCGGCATCGCCGGGGGACGCTTCGCGGCGATCGCGGCCGGGCTGACAGGGGATGGCGAGCGGCTGGACGTGCAAGGCCGGCTGGTCGCCCCCGGATTCGTCGAGACGCATATCCACCTCGACAAGTCCTGCATTCTGGAGCGCTGCCAGTCGGCACGCGGCGACCTCACCGAGGCCATCGGCGAGGTCGCCCGGGTGAAGCGCGACTTTACCGCCGAGGACGTCTTCGCGCGGGCCAGCCGCACGGTGGAGACGTGCATCGCCCAGGGCACGACGCAGATGCGCACCCATCTGGAGGTCGATCCCGGTATCGGCCTGCGCAGCCTCGAGGGCGTGCTCGCCGTGCGCGACGCCTATCGCTGGGCGATCGATATCGAGATCTGCGTGTTTCCCCAGGAAGGCCTGCTCAACAATCCCGGCACCGACGAGCTGATGGTCGCGGCGCTGAAGGGTGGCGCCACCTGCGTCGGCGCGGCGCCCTATACCGACAGCGATCCGCACGGGCAGATCGACCGGGTGTTCGAGATGGCGCGGGAGTTCGATGTCGATATCGACATGCATCTCGACTTCGGCACCGATACCGCCGGGCTCGATCTCGAGCATGTGTGCGATTGCGCGACGCGCTTCGGCTGGGGCGGGCGCACGGCGATCGGGCATGTCACCAAGCTTGCCTATGTGGAGCCGGCGCGGCGGGCCGCCATCGCCCGGCGCATGAGCGATGCCGGCGTGGCGCTGACGGTGCTGCCCTCGACCGACCTGTTCCTGATGGGGCGCGACCGCGACCACGCCAAGACCCGCGGCGTGGCGGAGGCGCACGAGTTCTTGCGCCACGGAGTCAATTGCTCGCTGTCGACCAACAACGTGCTCAATCCCTTCACGCCCTTCGGCGACTGCTCGCTGGTGCGGATGGCGAATCTGAATGCCAATATCTGCCATGTCGGCTCGGCGCACGACATGGGCGAGTGCTTCCACATGGTGACCAGCCGTTCGGCCCGGCTGCTGAACCTGGAGGGCTACGGCATCGCCGTCGGCAATGCGGCGGATTTCGTCGTTCTCGACGCCGCCAGCCCGCAGGCCGCCGTCGCCGAACTGGCGCCGGTGCTCGACGGTTTCAAGCGCGGGCGCCGGACGCTCACCCGCAAGCCGGCCGAACTCCATTTCCCCGATGGGGCGCACCATGCCGCCCGCTGAGGCGAAGGCGACCGGCGCCTTCTGCCGGCCCAACAACGTCACCGCCAGGGGAGCGACGGACGGGCCGCTGGCCGGCCTGAGCTTTGTCGCCAAGGACATGTTCGACATCGAGGGCTCGGTCACCGGCAACGGCAACCCCGACTGGCTGCGCACCCACGAACCGGCGACGCGCCATGCCTGGGCGGTGGCGCGGCTGCTGGACGCCGGTGCGGAGCTGGTCGGCCGCACGGTCTGCGACGAGCTCTGCTATTCGCTGACCGGCGAGAACACGCATTATGGCGCGCCATTGAACCCCGCCGCGCCCGACCGGGTATCCGGCGGCTCCTCCTCGGGCTCGGCCAGTGCGGTGGCGGCCGGGCTTACGGATATCGGCCTCGGCTCGGATTGCGGCGGATCGATCCGGGTGCCGGCGAGCTATTGCGGCCTTTACGGTTTCCGCCCGAGCCATGGCGCCATCCCGCTCGACGGCTGCGCGCCCTTCGCGCCCAGCTTCGACTGCGTCGGCTGGATGGCGCGGGACGCCTCGACATTGCGGCGTGCCGGCGAGGCGCTGCTGGGGCGCGCACCGGCGCAGGAGCCGGTGCCGGAGTTGCCGTCCCTTCGCCTGCTCAAGCCGCGCGAGGCGCTGGCGGCGCTGGAGGCGGATGTCGCCGACGCCCTGGAGCCGGCCTTCCGTCTGGTGGAGGAACTGCTGGGGCCGGCCGAGACGATCGACATCGCTCCGGAAGGGCTGTCGGCCTGGTCGGCGACCTTCCGGACCCTGCAGGCCGCCGAAATCTGGAATTCTCTCGGCGGCTGGATCGAGGACGCGCGGCCTCGATTCGGGCCGGGGGTCGAGGAACGCTTCAGGCTTGCCGGCACCGTGACGGCGGAAGCGGTGGCGATTGCCAGCAGCGAAAGGGCGCGGATCGTCGCGGCGTTGCGGCGGCTCATCGTGCCCGGCACATTCCTGGTGCTGCCGACCGTTCCGCGTATCGCGCCGCTGAAGGGGCTGCCGGTGGCCGAGGTGGAGGTCGCCTATCGGCATCTGGCCATGAACCTGCTGTGCATCGCCGGGCTCGCCGGCCTGCCGCAGGTCTCGCTGCCGCTGGCGCGCCACGAGGGATGTCCGCTGGGGCTGTCGCTCGTGGGTGCCGCCGGCTCCGACCTGGCCCTGCTCGGGATCGCGCAGCGGATCGCCGCGCCTGCGGCATGATGTCAGATATGGCCGAGTGACGATTGGCCGACATTTTGAATCGATCGGAAACCGGACTGTCCGAAAATCTGGGGCCAGCCCGTCTTCCGTGTCGCATCCAGCTACGCATTCCCTGTTTCTGCGCTGTCGGAACGAACGCAATGTGGCCATTCGCGCGAAGAGCCGAGCCGGATCTCGTCGTCGACCGGATGATCAGCCTCGGCGCGCTGTGCGAAGTGGCCTATCAGGTGCGGCGCCTTGCGCGTTCCGAGCGCGCCTATCCCTTCGATTGGTGGGATACCCCGCTCAGCGGCGTGCTCAAGGTGCTGCAATCGGGCGCGAGCGAGATCTTTGCCGCCCACCACATCGTGAAGTTGCCGGATGTCAGCGGTCGCCGGCCTGCTTTTTACTCACGCCTGACGGGCACGGCGCACCAGCACGAATTTCATGGCGGCGAGAATTTCCTGGATTTCGACGAGACGGAAATCGGGCGCCGCCTTACGCCCAAATACGAGGCGCTTCTGGCGCGGCTCGTCTCCGACTGTGCATCCGGGACGACTTTGTTCGTGCGCCAGCGCCGGCCCGACTACGATCTTGAAGGCGTGGCGCTGGAAGCGGCGCTCGATGAACTCCACGCGGCGCTAGCCGGCTTCTCCGCCGATCCGCGGCTGCTGCTGCTCGACTATCCTCCGGTGGCGTCGCGCCCGTGGCTGATCGAGGCTAGGGTATCTCGCTACCGTGACTGGAACGACCTCGGGTCGCGCCGGGGGTGGAACGAGGTGTTTCGCAGGCACCGTATCGTGTGCCGTTCGTCGGGCGAGCGCTTCGGCGTCGATGATTTCAAGGAAAGCTTCCCGGCGCCGGCTTCTCTCGGCGAGAGATTCCGGCGGGGAGTGCGGCGCCATAAGGAACTGCGAGACCGCCGACGCCTCACAGTGATGCGCTGAAATGGAGCCGGACGTCGCCGGTCGGGAGGCACCTCTGGCCGTCGACGAACCTGCCGGCGGAGCGATCCGCGGCGGCATGGCCAGGAACCATTGTGTTCGAACGGACGGATGCCAGACTGGCCGGGATGGTCCCGGCGCGGCGGCATGAAGGGCGACGGGGCCGGCGACGCGGGCGGCGCCGGCTATTGCGCCGCCGCGCGCCGCCGTGACCGCGACGCGGCGCCGTTTTTCAGTGCCCAGCGACCCACGGGCGTCGCCCATGTCATCAGCCGCACCGCCCCGATGAGGCGATGTCGCTCGTCCGGGGGGATCAGGTCTCGCACCGGATGCGGCACCAGCCGGGCGCCGGCGCTCATCACGACGCGGCGAAATATACCCAGTGTGGGAGACGGCATCGGAGCGGTCGAAATCACCTGCAGCACCTCTCGCGTGCGCTCATCGAAGCGCAGCTGCGGCAGCATCGCGCAGAGATAATCGTCGACCGCGGAGGAGGTGACCGGCACGTCCCGTGCGCCCAGCCTCTCGGCAATGACCGCCATTTCGCGCAGATACCCGTCCTGCTCCGCCTCGCTCATCCTCGGATCGACGAAGGTGCGATAGGCCGCGAGGAAGCCCGATGCCTCGGCCACGTGGATCCAGGTCAGCAGTGCGGGATCGTCGGCCCGGTAGTGCCGGCCTGAGGCATCGGTGCCGGCCACGCTCATGTGCCGCAGCCTGACACGCGCGATGAGGGCTTCGGCCGTCGGCCTCGCCGCATAGGTCGTGCCGGCGACGAACTGCGCGGTGCGCGCGAGTCGGCCCATCACGTCGGCGCGGAAATTCGAATGGTCCCACACCCCGGCGATGGCGAGAGGGTGGAGCATCTGGGTCATCAGGGCGGAGACCCCGCCGACGATCATCGGCACGAAATCCGCGTGCACTTTCCACGCGACGGATTGCGGGCCGAACAGGCCGGGATCGCCCGGCGGCTCATCGAAATTGACCACTCCGGCGCCGGTGATCCGGCGGATGTTGCGCTCTATCGCCGTGCGAATGTCGATCACCATCTTCTCGCGAATGGGTCCGTGCCCAACCCGGTTCCCGCCGGTGGCGACACTGGACCGGGTGTCGGCAGGTATCAGGCCTTTCGATCGGCACGGATGCTGTCACATTTTCCGGAACAGGGCTCTATAGGCGCGTGGGGGCATGCCCTTGGCCGCGTGGAACTGGCGGGTCAGGTGCGGGCCGTCGGCAAAGCCGACCTCGCCGGCGATGACGCCGATCGGCCGGTCGCCCTGCGCCAGCATGGCACAGGCATGGCCGATGCGCAGCTGCGCCACATAGGCGGAAATGCTCATGCGGGTGCTGCGCTTGAACATGCGCTGCAGCTGGCTGGGGCTGAGATGGGCGATCTCGGCGAGCGGCGCCAGTTCGATCGGCCGGGTGTAGTGTTCGTGCAGCCAGTCGAGCACCCGAGCCATGCGTGCCTTGTCGCGCGGGACCTCGCCGAGCGAGACGGCCCCGGAGGCGAGAGGACCGCGCCGCGGATCGCCGCTGAGTTCGACGAGGATCGACAGCAGATCGAGCACCCGCTGCTCGATGCGGGTGTCGACGAGGGCGAGGAGGCGCTCGCGCGCAGCCCGCGCCGTCGCCGGGCCGAACACGACGCCGCGGCCCGATTCGGCGAGCAGCGCCCGCAGCCCTGCCAGCTCCGGCGCGAGCGCGATCATTGCCTCGATCCAATCGTGAGTGAACCAGCAGACCACAGCCCGGTGCGGTCCCTCGCCGTCGATGACGGCCTGCGACTGCCAGGCATGCGGCAGGTTCGGGCCCAGCAGCACGAGGTCGCCGTCGTCATAGGTCTCCACATGGTCGCCGACGAAACGCATGCCGCGGCTGTTGACGGTCAGCGTCAGCTCGAATTCGGGATGATAGTGCCAGTTGAACGGGAATTCCGGCAGGCGGCGGTCGAACAGCCGCCAGGACTGGCCCTGCGGAATGGTGACCCGTTCGAACCAGGGGCGCATCGTCCGGTCTCCAGACCGCGTCGGAGCGGCCAATATTGCGGTGATCATACAAGAACATGCCGCGGTGATGAATATGGGGCGCCGCCATGTTCGCTAGCCTGGATCCTGCGAAGCGCGAGCCGGGGAGGGCGCGATGGCCGGGAAGACGGGTGGGGCGATGCGGCCCGATGTGGTCATCATCGGCTCGGGGGTCGGCGGCGCGGCGATCGCGCTGTCGCTCGCCGCCACCGGGGCGCGCATCCTCGTGCTGGAACGGGGGCCGCGCCTGCCGGTCGAGCCCGAGAACGCGGATGCCGAGGCGGTGTTCGTCCGCCAGCGCTACCGGGCCCGGGAGGACTGGCAGGACGGGAGAGGGCGGCGCTTCCGGCCGGGCCAGTACTACTTCGTCGGCGGCCATACCAAGTTCTACGGCACGGCGATGTTCCGCCTGCGCCGGCGCGACTTCGAGGCGGTGGAGCACGAGGAGGGCGTATCGCCGGCCTGGCCGATCTCCTATGCCGATCTCGAACCCTATTATGTCGAGGCGGAGCGGCTGTTCGGCGTCCACGGCGCCGCCGGCGCGGATCCCACCGAACCTCCGCGCTCGGCGGCCTTTCCCCATCCGCCGGTGCCGCATGAACCGGTGATCGGGCGGATCGCCGAGAAGCTGACGGCGCGGGGGCTCCAGCCCTTCCACATGCCGGCGGCCATCGATCTCCGGCCCGGCGGCGCGTGTCGGCGCTGCGGCACCTGCGACGCGTTTCCCTGCCGTTTCGGCGCCAAGGGCGATGCCGAGACGCGGCTGCTCGCCCCGGCGCTGGCCCACCCGAACGTGACGCTCTGGAGCGAGGCGCGGGTGACGCGGCTAATCGCCGACCACCGGAGCGCGCATATCGTCGCCGCCGAAATCGAGCGGGGCGGCGAGACGCTCACCGTGCGCGCACCGCTCTTCGTGTTGAGCGCGGGCGCCCTCAATTCGGCGCTGCTGCTGCTCCGTTCGGCGGACGGGCACAATCCGCACGGGCTCGCCAACGGGTCGGGCGTGGTCGGGCGGCACTTCATGAACCATCACCTGACCGGGCTGATGGGCCTGATGCCATTTGCCGCCAACGACACCCGCTATGCCAAGACACTGAGCCTCAACGACTTCTATTTCGGGGCGCCGGACGACCCGGTGCCGCTCGGCAACATACAGATGCTCGGCAACATTCAGGAGCCGATGATCCGCTCGGCCTATCCTCGCCTGCCACGGATGATCGGCCGCTGGACGGCGCGTCACAGCGTCGATTTCCTGGCGATGTCGGAAGACCTGCCGCATTGGGACAGCACCATCCGTCCGTTGCCCGGTGACCGGGCGGAGCTGGTCTGGCAGCCGACCAACCGCGCGCCGCACCGCCGCTTGGTGGCACGCACCAAGAAGCTGCTGCACGCCATCGGCTTTCCCGTGGTGCTGACGCATGGATTCGGCGCCGAGAGTCCGTCGCATCAATGCGGCACGGTGCGCATGGGCACGGACCCGGCGACATCGGCGCTCGACCCACTGTGCCGGGCGCATGATCATCCCAACCTCTATGTGGTGGATGCGGGCTTCTTCCCGTCCTCCGCCGCCGTCAATCCGGCGCTGACGGTGGCGGCACAGGCGCTGCGGGTCGGACGGCATCTGCGCGCGCGCTGGTTTGGCGCTTCCGCTTCCGCACCCGCTGCCCTTCCCTTCGCGTGACCTTTCCCATCGGAGCTTTGCGATGCCCCACAACTTCCTGCAGCCGCTCACCGGATCCTTCGCCATGCCAGCGGCGGAGAACCCGACCGTCGCCATGGTGGAGGCCGCCTATCGCCATCACGGGCTCGACTGGCGCTACATTAATTGCGAGGTCGCGCCGGAGGCGCTGGGCGATGCGGTGCGTGGCGCGCGGGCGATGGGCTGGCGCGGATTCAACTGCTCGATCCCGCACAAGGTGGCGGTGATCGAGCATCTCGATGGTCTCGGCGCCTCGGCGAAGATCATCGGCGCGGTGAACACCATCGTGCGCCGGGGGCACGAGCTGATCGGCGAGAACACCGACGGCAAGGGCTTCGTGAAGGCGCTTTCCGAGGTGATCGATCCAGCCGGCACGTCGGTCGTGCTGTTCGGGGCCGGCGGCGCGGCACGGGCGGTCGGCGTCGAGCTGGCGCTGGCCGGAGCCGCCCGCATCCGCGTGGTCAATCGCGGCCGCGCGCGCGGCGAGGAGGTGGCGGAGCTTCTCAATGCCCGTACCGGGGCCAAGGCCGACTACATCGCCTGGGAGGGGCCGTTCAAGGTGCCGGAGGGCACGGACATCGTCATCAACGCCACCTCCATCGGGCTCTTCCCCAAGGTGGGGGAAACCCTCGACCTCGACACGGACACGCTGATGCCGGCCATGGTGGTCGCCGACGGCATCCATAACCCGCCGCTGACGCGACTTCTGAAAGCCGCGCAGGCGCGCGGCTGCCGGACGGTGGATGGGCTCGCCATGCTGGTGGGGCAGGGGGTGATCGGGATCAAATACTGGACCGGCATCGATGCCGATCCCGCCGTCATGCGCCAGGCCCTGCTCGACCTCGAGCTGTGACGCGCCCTTCGGTTCAGCGGCGGTCGATCCCGATTTCACCGGCGACGCGTTAGGGGCGCTTCGCGCGGGAGGAGGATGTTCCGGCGGGCGGACGGCCGGACCGATCGGGCCGTGGCCACCAGAAGTCCCGACCCTGCCGCCGGGGACGGCGCGCGACCGCGATCTTCAAGGCTCCGGAAAACCGCGCCGCCCGCCGCGCAGAACAGTCTTAGCCGGCGTGCACGACGTGCAGATGCGGCTGCCGCGCGGCCGCCGGGGTGGCGCCCACCGCTTTGCCGGCCGCCGCTTTGCCAGCCGCCTGCCGGGCAAAGGCGGGGATGTCGCGACGGGCGAGGCCGAAATCGGCCAACTGGCGGTCGGTATGAGCCGCAAGCTCGGCCGCGACCCGCTTGTAGACGAGGTGCCGAGCGAAGGCCGTCCGCAGGGCGATGCCGATCTGAGCGATCTGCACGATGGTTCTCCCGAATGTTCATGCTGCACAGCAGCAAACATCGGGAGAATAGTGTGCGGCGCAGCATCGCAGAACTGCGAAATCCGCGCCGGAGCCATGCGTTGGGCTCGGACGAGAAAGCTGGAAAAAATCCGCCGACCCGCTTGGACGCGAGCGGGTCGGCGGCACCACGCGGGTCGGCGGGAGACGGCCCACGATCTCGGGGGACGGGGAGGTTACCGCCCCCCGAAACTCTTTTCGATCGGCTGCAACGGCAGGTCGGCGGGAAGGCGCTCTCCGTGCCCGTCCCGTCCTAGGCGGCCAGCTCCTCCGCCGGGGCCTTGGCCCCGGTCATGAAGGCCACCGCGTCGGACATGGTGTAGTCCTTCGGGTTGATGACGCAGAGCCGGCGGCCGAGCCGGTGGATGTGGATGCGGTCGGCGATCTCGAACACATGCGGCATGTTGTGGCTGATCAGCACGATCGGCAGGCCACGCGAGCGCACGTCGAGGATCAGTTCCAGCACCCGGCGCGATTCCTTGACGCCGAGCGCCGCGGTCGGCTCGTCCATGATGACCACGCGCGAGCCGAAGGCGGCGGCGCGCGCCACCGCCACGCCCTGCCGCTGGCCGCCCGACAGCGTCTCCACCGGCTGGTTGATGCTCTGCACCGTCATCAGTCCGAGCTCGCTGAGCTTGTCGCGAGCGATCTTCTGCATTGCCGGCCGGTCCAGCATGCGGAACACCGAGCCGAGCATGCCCGGCCGGCGCATCTCGCGGCCGAGGAACATGTTGTCGGCGATCGACAGGCTCGGGGAGAGCGCCAGCGACTGGTGCACCGTCTCGATGCCGGCGCGCTGGGCGTCCATCGGCGAGCCGAACTTCGTCACCTCGCCGTCGAGCCGGATCTCGCCGTCGTCGGGGATCAGCGCGCCGGACAGCGCCTTGATCAGCGAGGACTTGCCGGCGCCATTGTCGCCGATCACCGCCAGGATCTCGCCGGGATAGAGATCGAAATCGGCGCGATCCATGGCGGTGACCCGGCCATAGCGCTTCACGAGACCGCGCGCCGACAGGACGGGGGTGAGGGAAGCGGCGGGCTTGGACATGGTCTTCAGCTCCGTGAGAGTGGCGTTGGTGCTCATGCCGACACCTTGCGGATCCACTGGTCGAGGGCGACCGCGACGATGATGAGGATGCCGACGGTGAATTCCTGCCACAGCACGTCGACGCCGGAGAGCGCCAGGCCGTTGCGGAACACGCCGACGATGAGCGCGCCGATGAGGGTGCCGATGATCGAGCCGCGTCCGCCGAACAGGCTGGCGCCGCCGATCACCACCGCGGTGATGCTGTCGAGATTGGCCGTCTGGCCGGCCTGCGGGCTCACCGAGCCGATGCGGCCGATCAGCGCCCAGGCGCCCAGCGCGCAGATGACGCCCGCCGCGACATAGACGGTGAACAGCACCTTGCGGGTGCGGATGCCGGCGAGCTCGGCGGCTGCCGGATCGTCGCCCACCGCATAGAGGTGGCGGCCGAAGGCGGTGCGGTTCAGCACGTACCAGACCAGCGCGATCAGCCCCAGCATGAAGAAGGAGCCATAGGTGAAGCGCGCGCCCAGCACGTCCACCGGCGTGCCGAGGAACTGCAGGAACGGCGCCGCCTTGGCGACATCCTGCGAGCGGATGGTCTCCGAGGCCGAGTACCACAGGTTCAGCGCGAAGAAGATCGACCAGGTGCCGAGCGTGACGATGAAGGGCGGCAGCCGCAGCCGCGTCACCAGCACGCCGTTGATGGCGCCGCAGCCGCCGCCGACCATGATGCCCATCATGAAGGCGAGCGGGGCGGGCACGCCCATGGTGACCGCCAGCTTGCCCATCACCACCGAGCACAGCACCATGATGGCGCCGACCGACAGATCGATGCCGGCGGTGATGACGATCAGCGTCTGGGCGATGCCGATGATGCCGATGATCGTCACCTGCTGGATGATCAGCGACAGGTTGAAGGACGACAGGAAACGGCTGCCGACGATCAGGCTGAAGCCGAGGATGCCGAGCGCCAGCACGATGGCCGGCACCGCGGTCGGGTTGGCGTGCAGGAAATGCTGCACGCGCTGAAGCGGCGATTTGGGCGCGACATCGAATTCGGCAACACGGCTCTCGCGCTTTTCGAGCACCTGCTCGAAAGCCTGCATCGCCGGGTGGCCCGAAGGCTTCGCGCCGGAACTGCTCACATCGGTCATCGCCATACCCTCCCGCAGACCGGCCTCGCGCTGGCGACGCACGTGGCCGGGAGAGGCACCCCGCGGGAGCCTCTCGGTTGATTCACATGGACGATCCGTGCCGCCGGGGCGGCACCCTGTCAGGCCCGCCGCGCCGCCCGGGGGACGGCGCGGAGAGCGGTCAGCCCCAGCACTTCTTCAGCGCTTCCGAGGACGGGATCGACTTGATGCCGGTCACAGGCTTGTCGGTGACGAGCTCGACACCGGTGTTCACGAAGTCGAGGCCGGGGGTGTTCTGCGGCTTGACGCCGGTGTCGGCAAACGCCTTCACCGCCTCGATGCCCTTGGACGCCATCAGCAGCGGGAACTGCATGGAGGTGGCGCCGATGACGCCGTCGGCGACGTTGCGCACGCCCGGGCAGCCACCGTCGACCGACACGATCAGCACATCCTTGTCGCGGCCGACCGACTTCAGCGCCTCATAGGCGCCGGCCGCCGCCGGCTCGTTGATCGTGTAGACCACCGACACCTCGGGGTCCTTCTGGAGCAGGTTCTCCATCGCCTTGCGGCCGCCTTCCTCATTGCCGAGGGTGGTGTCGTGGCCGACAATGCGCTTGTCCTTCTCGTCGCCGATCACCGCCGGATTGGCGAGATCGATGCCGAAGCCCTTCATGAAGCCCTGGTCGCGGGCGACGTCCACCGAGACCTGGTTCACGCTCAGGTCGAGCAGCGCGATCTTGGCGGAACCGGCCTTCTCGCCCAGTGCCTTGGCCGCCCATTGGCCGATCATCTCGCCGGCGAGGAAGTTGTCGGTGGCGAAGGTGGCGTCGGCGGCGTTGGGCGGATCGAGCTGCGTGTCGAGGGCGATGACCAGGATGCCGGCGGCGCGGGCCTTCTCGATCGAGGGCACGATGGCGCGGGAGTCGCTCGGCGTGATCAGGATGCCCTTGGCACCCGCCGCGATGAGGTTCTCCACCGCCGCGACCTGCGAGTCGTTGTCGCCGTCGACCTTGCCGGCGAAGGAACGCAACTCCATGCCGAGCTCGTCGGCCTTGGCCTGTGCGCCCTCCTTCATCTTCACGAAGAAGGGGTTGGTGTTGGTCTTGGTGATGATGCCGACGATCGGCTTGTCGGCAGCGGCGGCAAGTCCGGCGCCCGCAAGCGTGGCGCTGGCGAGCGCGACGGCGGAAACGGCCGAGAAAACAAGGTGATGCCGGAACGAACGGCGCATTCTTCCCTCCCTTGGGGCGATGTGAAATCGCGCAGGTTTGTCCCGCGACGTGTTGTTTGACGCTTTCATGAAGCCGCAGCGTCGCATGGCTGTCAATAAATAAATCACTCAGATTTAATAATTGACAGGCTCAGCTTGCCTGCCCCATCCTTTCGAAGATAGACCTGCCCGAGAAAGCGGTGGGCCAGAACAAGACGACGAGGAGCGCAGGGAGCATGGAGGAGACGGCGTCCTTTCCGATTCCGGACGAAACCGTGCCGCTCTCCCCTGCCGGCCGCGGCACCAACCCGACCGGCGTGCGGCTCTACAATGAGCGGGTCATCCTCTCGCTGATCCGCCGGCACCGGGCGCTCGGCAAGGTCGATATCGCCCGCCTGACCGGGCTCTCCACCCAGACCACCACCGTGATCATGAACCGGCTGCACGCCGATGGCCTGCTGACGGCCGGCGAGCGCCAGCGCGGGCGCATCGGCCAGCCTTCCGTGCCGTTCTCGCTGAATCCGGACGGCGCCTTCGGCCTCGGGCTCATGATCGGCCGCCGCTCCTCCGATCTGGTTCTGATGGACTTCACCGCCGGCATCCGCGCCCGCGCCCGCCTCACCTACGCCTATCCGCTGCCGCAGGCGCTGATGGACTTCGCGGAACGGGAGATTCCCCGGCTGACCGCCGGGCTCACCGACGAGCAGCGCGCCCGCGTCACCGGCATCGGCGTCGCCATGCCCTTCGAGCTGTGGAACTGGGAAGCCGATCTCGAAACCCCGCCCGGCGCGCTTGCCGGCTGGAGGACCTTCGATGTCACGCGGCAGCTGGAGCAGCTGTTTCCGGGCTGGCCGGTGCGCCTGTGCAACGACGCCACCTCCGCCTGCGCCGCCGAGCTGACCTTCGGCCGCGGGGCGGCGTTCCACGACTTCGCCTATCTCTATATCGGCACCTTCATCGGCGGCGGCGTCGTGCTGAACGGCAGCCTGTTTCCCGGCCGCTCCGGCAATGCCGGCGCGCTCGGCTCCATGCCGATCCTGCGGCGCGAGGCGGACGGCACCGCCAGCCTGCAACAGCTCATCCGCACCGCTTCCATCTACCGGCTGGAGCGGCGGCTGATCGCCCGCGGCCTGCCGGGAACCGACATCTGGCTCTCCCCGGACGACTGGTCGAAATTCGCCGAACCGCTGGAAGAGTGGATCGACGAGGCGGCCGACGGCCTGGCGCAGGCCATTGCGGCCATGCTGTCGGTCATCGATTTCGAGGCGATCGTGATCGACGGCGCCTTTCCTGCCAATGTGCGGACCCGGCTGGTGCAGCGGACACGCCAGCGGCTCGCCGCCATAGACAAGCAGGGCCTTACCGACGCCGTGGTGGCGGAGGGTTCGGTCGGGCGCGACGCCCGCGCCATCGGCGGCGCCGCGCTGCCGCTGCTCGCCACCTTCGCGCGCGATTTTGACGTCCTCTTCAAGGAATAGACCATGCTCAAGGGCATCGATCCGCTCATCGGCCCCGATCTGCTCAGGACATTGCGGGCCATGGGGCATGGCGACGAGATCGCCATCGTCGACGCCAACTACCCGGCCGACGCCCATGCCCGGCGTCTCGTCCGCATGGACGGACATTCCGCCCCGGCGATCCTCGATGCGGTGCTGTCGCTCATGCCGCTCGATGCCGCGGTCGAGCATGCCGCCTTCCGCCCCTGCGCCCATGGCGATTGCGGGCGGCTGGAGGCGGTGTTTGTCGAGTTCCAGCAGATCATCGATCGCCGCGAGCCCGGCTTCCATCTCGTGCCGATCTCGGGCGAGCCGTTCTACGACCGCATCCGCGCCGCCTACGCCATTGTCGCCTCGGGCGAACGGCGGCTCTACGGCAACATCATCCTGCGCAAGGGCGTCATCCAGCCGGAAGGAGCCGTGTCATGATCCTCGTCTGCGGCGAAGCGCTGATCGATCTGTTCGTCGGCCCGCCGGAGGGCACCGAGATGCCGGCCCGCGCCGTCGCCGGCGGCTCGCCCTTCAACGTCGCCATCGGCCTTGCGCGGCAGGGCGCCCGCGCCGCCTTTCTCGGCGGCATCTCGCGCGACCGCTTTGGCGTGCTGCTCGCCGATATTCTCGAGCGCGAGGGGGTCGATACGCGCTTCATCATGCGCACCGACCGGCTATCCACCCTCTCGGCCATTGCCACCGCGCCGGACGGGCAGCCGAGCTATTCCTTCCACGGCGAGGCGGCGGCCGACCGCTCGCTGGCGCCGGAAGACCTGCCGCCGCAGCTGCCGGACGAGGTGCGCGCGCTCACCTTCGGTTCCTACACCATGGTGGTGGAGCCGGTCGGCTCGGCCTATGCGCTGCTGGCGGCGCGCGAGAAGGGCCGCCGGGTGATCAGCGTCGACCCCAATGTGCGCCCGACCGTGGTGCGCGACATGAAGCGCTGGGGCGCCGCCGCCGAGCGCTTCTACCGCTGCGCCACCATCATCAAGGCGAGCGACGAGGACATCCGCACCGCCTTCGGCCACGACACCTCGCTGGCGGAGGCCGCCGCCTACTGGCACGGCCTCGGCGCGAAGCTGGTGGTGATCACCCGCGGCGCCGAGGGAGCGGTGGCGTACCATGCCGCCGGCTTGGTGAGCGTGCCCGGCCGCGCGGTGCGCGTGCGCGACACGGTGGGCGCCGGCGACACCTTCCACGCCGCGCTGCTCGCCCGCCTCGCGGCCACCGGCCGGCTCGACGAAGCCGCCATCGCGGCGTTGGATGCGGAAGCGATCGGCGACCTCCTCACCTATGCGACGGCGGCGGCGGCGGTGACCATCACCCGCCGTGGCGCCGACCTGCCTCGCCGCGCCGATGTCGAGGCGGTGCTGAGCGCGCAGGCCATCCTGCCCGGCACGGTCGCTGCGGCCTTATAGGCCTGCGGGTTCGGGCCGGTCCGAAGCCGGTGGTGCCGGCTCACTTGATGCCCGGCGCCCCGCGCGCGTTCCCGCACGCGTCTCAGATCCTGCCGTTCGCCTCGGCGATCACCTTCGTCAGGCTTCCGGTTGCCGGGAAGAGCGGGATGAGGCACGCCTGCAGGGCGTGATAGATGTCGCCCTTGCCGGGGAACAGCGTGTGCGAGGGCAGGAGGTCTTCCGTCAGCTCCTCATGCCAGCCGCCATTCTCGTGATCGATGAAGGCGCGTTCGATCACGTCCCAGATGCTGCGGTAGCATTCCTCGTGGAAGTCGCTGGGGAGATGCTCGTTCAGGAAATGCGCCGCGCCGGCGCCTTCGCAGGCCGGCCACCACAGCTTGTGGCGCTTGTCCGGCCGGTCGTTCCAGTCGAGCGTGTAGAAGAAGCCGCCCTTTTCTTCGTCCCAGCCGAGCAGGATCGCTTGCAAGAACAGATTCTTGGCCGCGACAGGCATCCAGCCGTGTTTCCTCCCGCCAAGGACCCAAAGCTGCAGGATGAGCCGCGCCCATTCCAGCCAGTGGCCGGGGGTGGTGCCGGCGGGCCGGAACATCTCGTTTGGATGGTAGTACTGCCTGTCGAGGTCCCAGTCGGCGTTGAAATGCTCGGCCACGCGCCAGCCGACGCTGCCGGCGATGCGACGTATGATGAGGTCGGCGATGCTTTCGGCCTTGGCGAGATAGCTTTGGTCGCCGGTCGCCTCGAAGGCGGCCATGAGCGCCTCCGTCAGATGCATGTTGGAATTCTGGCCGCGGTAGTCGTCGCGGCCGAGCGCCTGCCAGTCGGCGGCGAATTCCTCGGCGATGGCGTTGTGCCGGTCTTCCCAGAATCGGGTGTTCAGGATGTCGGTAATGTCGGCAAGCATGGCGTCGGCGAGCGGGTGGCCGATGGTCTTCGCAGAGGACGCCGCAAGCAGAACGAAGGCGTGGCCATAGCCCTGCTTGCTGGCATCGACAGGCCCATTGTCGTCCAGCGACCAGAAATAGCCGCCATTCCTGGCGTCCCGATGATGGTTCCAGATGTACCGCATGCCGTGATCGACGACGGCAGACGCGCCGGGGCGGCCCAGCAGGGTGCCGATGGCGAAGCAGTGGACGGCGCGCGCAGCGATGTGAATCGGGCGGACCTGGCCGGCGGGATCGAGAGGGCGGCCGGCATCGTCAAGGTCGTAGAAGCCGCCCTTGGGATTGATCGAATTGTGCTGGAAGAACTCGAACAGGCCATTCGCCTGCGCCAGAAGCCAGGCACGGTGATAGGCGCGCTCGGTCCATTTCTGGAGAGAGGGGGACTTCGTGTCGTTTGTCATGGGAGCCAGCAATGTGAGCTTGTGAAAGCCGCCTATTATTACGCCGTTGCGACCGTATCGATGAACGGGCCGCTTTCACCAAGCGGGCCGGTCGCCACCTGCAGCGCATTTCCATCAGCGAACCGAGTTGGTGCGAACACTAGCGCGAATGTCGCCCTTCCGCACGAAGGACTGGCCGCCTCGCCAGGTTTCTGCAACGAAATCGCGAACTGCGCCCGGTTCTTCGAACGCCCTTCCCGGCTGCCGCAGTCCGTTCTGCATGACGGGGGCACCGCCGGCCGGCTGCCGCGAGGATCTCGCCGGCATTCCGGCCATCGTCGCACGGGCGCGTTTGCCACGCCGTGGTTTGAGCCGCATCAATGCGTGACCATGAGGGGCGCGGCATCATGGCTGGTCATGTCTTTGGACAAGGGGCGATCATCTACGAGAACGCCGCCGCGGGTTGAGCAGGTGCCGTCTCGGACGCGCGCGTTTTTTTTCCGCGGGCCTGTTTCGGCTCACAAGCCTGGGACGCGAGGTGCCTCATGCCCCGTTCATTGTTTCGGTTCGTCTGGAAGACCAGCGGATGGCATCAATTTTCGCTGGTGGTGATGTCTCTGATGGTATTGGCGGCCGACGTCGCTCCGCTCGAAATACAAAGGCGGATTATAAATGACGCTTTCTCGAATGGGGCGTTGAGCTCTATTCTTGGTCTCGTCGCGCTATATATAAGCGTGACTTTAGCGGAAGGCCTGTTGAAGTTCGGCTTGAACCTGTACCGTAGCTGGCTCGGCGAGTGGGCGACAAGATGGTTGCGCCTGGCTGTATTCGGCTCCCGGGAGGGGAATCAGGCTCATGATCTGACGTGCAACGTCGAGGGCGTTCAGCTTTCGATCGTTCTGGACGAGGCCGAGCCGGTGGGGGGATTCGTTGGACAGGCCGTCAGCGAGCCGCTGCTCCAGGCCGGCGTGCTGATCAGCGTAACCGGCTACATGCTTTATGTTCAGCCGATGATGGCGTTGATAATGGTCTTCGTCTTCATTCCGCAATTCGTCTTCGTTCCGATCATGCAGGCCGCGATCAACCGCCGTATCAGCGACAGGGTGCTGCTGTTGCGGGCTGTGAGCACGGGCATCGTGACAGAGGGCGGTGCGTATGATCGCGATGGCAATCAAACCGGCAGGGTGAACCGGGTATTTTCGACGAACATGGCGATATATCGCCTCAAGTTCGGAATGAATTTCCTGATGAATCTGGCGACCCATGGCGGCGTCGCGGCCATTCTCGCCCTTGGGGGCTATCTTGTGGTTGGCGGTCAGACCGAAATCGGCACGATCGTGGTGTTCCTGTCCGGCCTTGCCAAAATCAACGACCCGTGGGGCGAGTTGGTGACGTGGTATCGCGACATGTGCGCGGCGCGCGTGAAGTACCAGCTGATTTACACCGCTTCCACTCTTGGGGTGATAAATGGACGGACGGGTGCAACCGCGCCGGCCTATCCGCTCCGTCGAAGGCAGGTGCACCGTTCCGCCGGCACGGCGTCGGCAGAATGACGCGTTGCGACAAGTCTTTTTGATGGGCTTGGGATCCGGACCGCCCTATACTTCGCCGGACCAACCACTGGACGGGCGCACCATGCCGTCCATGCACCATGAGGCTCGCAATGGCCGGCGCCGTGACAGTCGATCCAACCGGCAATGATGACATTGACGGCCTCATTGCCGGAACGCGCTGGACCGGACAGATCACCTTCAGCTTTCTCGACGGCGTCAATCGCTTCGAATGGGCGGATCGTTTCGTGCTGGGGGGACTGCTGGCTGGAGAGTACAGCGAAACGCCCGTTGATGGTCTGCCGGTGACCATGACCACCTATGGCAGCGTCGACTCGCTGGTGAATGCGCAAATTTCCTACCGGGAGCCATTCATCGACGGCGAGGGTGTGCGGCATTACCTGCCGGGCGTTCTCAAATTCAGGGATGTGACCACCACCGATCTCTACAAAACCAACGCACCTGGAGAGTCCGGCGAGGCGACCTTCGTCGGAATCCGCAGCAATAATGGTGTTTCCGGGCAGAGGCACTTCTTCTCCGCGGCCGAATTCGACAATTTCCTCTATATGAAGGCCATTGGCGCGGCCTTGGGGTTGAAGTCGGCCTCTCAGGCTGGTGGGGTGGCCGACGTCGCCGTGCCGGCCAACCACGATTCGTTCGAATTTTCGGTAATGAGCCAGCGCCCCTATGTCGGCGGCCCGATCTTCACAGGAAAGACCCCTTATACCACGATAAGTTCATTGGGGATGCCCCAGACGTTCATGCCGCTCGACATCCAGGCACTGCAACGGCTGTACGGTGCCGACTATTCCACCAATGCTGGCGACACCTTCTATCAGTGGAGCCCCATAACCGGACAGATCATCGTCAACGGCGACAATTCGTTCACTGCTCCACCGACCAACAAGATCTTCATGACCGTGTGGGATGGCGGCGGCATCGACACCTACGACCTGTCGAACTATTCCGGCGACATGTCGATCGACCTCGCGCCGGGTGCGTGGAGCCTGTTCTCCCAGGCCCAGCGTGGGCTCATCAGCGAAAGCTGGCCCGTGCCGGGTGAACTCCGTTATGTGCACGGGAATGTCTATAATGCGCTTCTCTACAACGACAATCCGGCCTCGCTGATCGAGAATGTGATCGCCGGCCAAGGCAACGACACGCTGCGCGGCAACATCGCCAACAACGTGCTGAACGGCGGCGGCGGCAACGACCAGCTCTATGGCTTCTCCGGCAACGACCATCTCGATGGCGGCGCCGGCGCCGACAAGATGACCGGCGGCAAGGGTAACGACACCTATATCGTCGACAGTCTCGCCGACGTGGTCTACGAGGCGCCGAACGAGGGCACAGACACGTTGTGGACCTCGGTCAATCGCGGCCTCGACAATGATTTCGAGAACATTGTGCTGTTCGGCAGTGCCACCGATGCCGGTGGCAACGGCAAGGACAACATCGTCGCCGGCAACGGGCTGAACAACAACCTCTATGGCGGCGGCGGCTCGGACAGCCTGTATGGGCATGACGGCAGCGACCGGCTGTTCGGCGAGGACGGCAACGACTACATGACCGGCGGCAAGGGCACCGACGCCTATTATGGCGGTGCCGGCTACGATTACGCGGTCCTCGAGGAAGGCGGCGGAGTGGATTATTTCGTCGACTGGAACGTGGCGCAGGATCGGGTGGTGTTCGACAGCGCGATCTTCTCCTCGATCGACGCGGCGCTGACGGCCGCGTTCCAGAACGGCACCGACGTGGTGATCTGGGACGGCAGCGACGGCATCGTGCTGCAGAACGCCAATGTCGCCGACCTCGCCACCAGCAACTTCCTGATTTCCTGACCGGGCTCCGGGCCGTGTAGCTGCCTGATCACGTTTCGAGGCGCGCGCTCCCTGCGTTTCCGCCTGGAGCGACTTTCTCGATATGCACAGGGAGGAGCGGCCCGATCGCCTCCCAACGTGTGCGTCGCCTTGGGGCCGCCGGGTCGACCCGCCCGCGACCGGCTTTGCGCGACAGGGATCACATCAGCTTTTCCTGCACAGCCTGATGGACGGTCCGGACGACGGGCTGGAAACCAAGATGGCGGGCAAGCGAGACATCCATATGCAGGCGCCATGGAGTGTCGAGCGGCGCGGAGGACGGTTCCATCGTTCCCCCCACCAGCCCGACAAGCTCATAGATCGAGGTGGGCGCCTCGTCGGCGATATTGACGATGCGCCCATCCATCGCGCCGGTCAGCGCCAGCTTCATGGCGGTGGCGATGTCGCGATGGTGAACCAGGCTCATCCGCTGGGCAGGATGCATCTTTAAGCTCGCAACAAGTCGCGGCAGCTCTTCCAGATGTCCGTCCCCGTCGCCATAGACGAAGCCGAAACGCTGGATCGACCAGTTCAGCCCGCATGCGCGCAACGCGTTCTCGGCCGCGAGTTTGCTCGCAGGATAGGCCTGTTGCGGGTTGGCCGCATCCTCTTCGCGGCCGGGGCGGGGGCTGTCGGCGTCATAGATATTGGACGTGCTGGCCAGGATGAAGCGCGCGTCTGGCGCCCGCGCTTTCGCCGCGGCGATGAGGTTGCGCGTGCCTTCGAGGTTGCTCTTCCAGATCAGATCGGTATCGGGCGTGCGAAAGACCGCGGCGAGGTGGATGATCGCCGATACGCCCTCCATCGCTTCGATCAGTGAGTCGGGATCGAAGAGATCCGCCGCGATGGTGCTCACGCCGGCGGGCGCCTGTTTCCCGTCGCGCATGAGCCCGCGGCATTTCATCCCGGCTTCGACGAGGCGCGGGAGGAGACGAGATCCGACCAGCCCGGTTACGCCGGTCACCAGCACGGTCATGGATAGGTTCCTTTCTGGAGAAGAGTTTCGAGCCGCTCTGTCGCGGTCTGGAGAACCCTGACCGCGATCGCGATGTCGGCGGCGTCGATGCTGTCGAACGCCGCCGAGCGAATGAAGCCGAGATCGGGCAGCTCGCCCCAGAGCTTCGCGCCGGCGGCCGTCATGCGGAGAAGCTTCTGCCGCTGGTCGATCCGGTCGGGCTCCTGCTCCACCAGGCCCTTGCGCACCAGCGTCGCGACGATGCCGGTCATTGTCGCTCGCTCGATCTTGAGCAATCGCACGAGATCGCGCTGCATGGTCGGCCCGCCGGTGGCGAGCTGGTACAGCACGTACCACTGGACGGAGCCGAGATCGTATGGGCGCAGCACGGCATCCATCACCGCCCGGCCGGCGAAGTAGCACCGCTTGGCCCAGGCTCCTATCAGCTCACGGCTCGAGCTTTCCTGTTCATCACCCAACGGAGCGCACCTCACCTATTCGCTAGCTACCAAGCAAATATGTAAGGTGCCAAACAAATGTCAAGAGCGGGTCGGCTGGCTTCCGGGTTCGCCGGGACATGGGGAAGGGGCAGGTTTCTGATGGTTCCAGAGCGGGAAACGGCACGGTCTCGGCAAGTCGGCCGGGAAGACGAAAACCGGCATGTCGAGGCCTGCACCGCTCGCCGATCCGAACGTCACCCGCCGGGCACACTGATGCGCGGTGCGCTCGCCCATTGATCGGCATCGGACAGGAGAAGCGCCGCGATGCTGTCGCCGGCCTCGTCCGACTGCCCGGTGCGTCCTAGCGTCGTGATGGAGGCGCCGCCTTTCTGTAGCGCGCGGTTGTCGCTGGCGAGACTGCCGACAAAGTCCGTGGCGAGCCTGGCCGCCGCGTCGCCATAAGGACCAAATTCCTCTGCCATATGGGTTGCCAGAGCCTCGATGGCGCCTTTGATCGGGGTCGACGCGACCCCGCCCGAGGCGTTCAAGCGGGCGAGGCCGCTCGAAATATTGACGATCCGCCCGCCATCCGCGATCAGCGGACGCAGATGCTGCGTAAGAAAGAAGACGCCCTGGAGATGAATATCGGCGCGTTCCTTGAAACCCGCCTCCGTGAGGTCCGAAGCGGCCTCGGCGGCGATATGGCCGGTATTGTTGACCAGATAGCTGAACCGTTCCGCACCCCAATGAGCGCGCAGGATCTGACGAAGTCTTTCGGCGAAATCGGTAAAGGTATCTGCCGCGCCGACGTCGAGGCGCAGCGCCAGCGCCTTCCGCCCGAGACTTTCTATGGCCTTTACGACATTTTTCGCCTCGGCGCGATTTGAACGGAACGTAAGGATGACGTCGACCCGTCGTCGGGCGAGAGCCAAAGCCGTGCTTCGGCCGACCCCACGATTCGCACCGATAACGATCGCGACGTTTGCGCCGGCGCTGGCGCTTTCGACATGCGTCATGCCTGCGCTTCCCCACGCGTCCTGTCGCGCGGCGGACGGCGCTCCTGAAGCCTGAACCGGTAAACCGCCGCAGGAGGAAGGTTGGCGAGCGTGCCGCCGATCCGCTCCGCTTCGAGGCCCAGTCGGTCCAGTATGCTTCCCGGGACGGGGCAGCGCGGGCCGTAGGTGAACTGGTAGAAGGCGCCATCAGGCCGCATCTTGCTGAACGCGCCCGTCAGGATCGCGAACACCTTGCGAGCTGACATCGACAACAGCGGCAGCCCGCTTACGGTGGCACCGGCCGGCCGGCCTTCAAACAGCTCTACGGTTCGCAGGCGAGCCGCGTCCATCCGGAGCGTGCACGCTCCGGGGTAGCGGGATTGAAGCGTGGCGGCGAATGCGGCTCCGAACTCGATCAGTACGAGATCTTCCTGCCTGACCCCGCGGGCGATCAGCGCGCGCGTGAACGCACCGGTCCCCGGCCCCAATTCGATGATCCGACCAGTCTCGCGAGAGATTTCCGAGGTGATGAGGCTGGCCAGGGCACGCCCCGAGGGCGCGATGGACGCGACCCGTAAGGGGTCCCTGAGCCATGCCTGAAAGAAGCCGAACGTCTCGCTGATATGCTGCTGCTTCATGGGAGAGGGTCACGCGTTCGATGGGTGGCAACGAGATGATGGCGTGCGCCATGGCGACGGCCAGTAGACCCGCAAAGGCCATAGGCGCTTATCCAGGCCATGGCCGTACCCGGATCGAAATCCATCATCGTCTCTCCATCTCAGTGTTGAGGATGGCCACCGAAGGCGACCCTGTTGCCCGTCTTGCCTTCGGTGGCCACGGGATCGCCGTTGCGGGGGCGGAGGGCGATCCCCACCGGATCGACAGAAACGGGGCGGTGTTCCGTGATCCGATTTCAGGTCGTGAAAATTGAAGTTGCGCCGTCGGCGCTCCACGCCGCATCGGCGGGTGGAACGGTTCGTGTGCGCCATTCGCCGACAGTTCTGGTGCCGGCTAACGGCAGAAAGCTTATGCGGCCGCCCTTGGTGGTATGGAGGGCAATGGCGACGGCCCCGGAGGTTTTCGCGCGGTGCCCGGAGATGCGCCCGGCGCCCCGCCTGCCGACAATGCCTGTCAGGCCTCGCAACAGCCCGAAGGCCAATATGGCCTAACCGGCTCTAAACCCATGAGCCTGCGGCCGTTTCTGTCATTCTGCATGCTCTCCGAACTTCATTTGGCATCATCAAGCTAAAAGGAGAGTGTCGAGATCCGAATGCCCGAAACCGCAATAAACTTGCCCATTCCTGCGGATGACGATGGGAGAGCAAGGGGGGCTGCACCTGCGCTGGCCGCAGGGCCAATGGAGACGTAAACGCCGCCACCTCCTCTTGCGGCGGTAACCTGCCGATCGACGACGCCGGTTCCATTCCCGAAACAGGAGCGCCTGCCCGCGGCGCGGCGTCCGATGCTGACGCCGCAGGCATGGCAGAGACGACCCGCTAAGTCGGCTAGGAAAGTCTGGCGGTTTGGCCGCGCGAATACTCCCGGATATTCGGGCGCGCTCCCGGCGGCGCCGCGCCGAGCCCGGGGGCGATGGGTGCATCCATCAGATCGCCTGGAGGATTGGGCAGGTTTTTTGCGCTTTTTGGCATTCGTCGTCGCAGAGCCAGCGCGTAGCTTTCGCAACGTGGTGACGGGAGGCGATCGGGATGAAATCGAGGTCGCGGTTCCTGCCGCGCAAGAGACGCTGAAGCGTCGAGGCAGGCCTGAAAGTCTTGGGGCGGGGTGCTCGCGTCGACTGTCCGCTACTTGCCATCAGAAGGAAATCTACGATGTTCAAGTCACTCAGGAGAGCCATTCTGGCCGCCTCCTTCGTCTTGGGAATGACGGCTTTGCCGGCCGCAGGCGCTTTCGCGCAAGCCTCTTCGCCCAACGAGATCGTCGGCGTCTGGGAGTCCGAGGACGGCAACCTCAAGATCGAGATGTTCGATGCCGGAGGCAGCTACGCGGCGCGGATGCTCTATGGCGCGCGCGCGGTGGAGGCGGACGGGAAGACCTTCAAAAAGGACACGCAGAATCCCGACCCGGCGCTCAGGAACCGGTCGCTGGAGGGGATCGTCTTCATCAACGATCTCAAATGGAGCGCCGGAAACCGTCGCTGGGAAGGCGGCAGTTTCTACGTCGCTCCATCCGGCCAGACCCTGTCCGGTCAGGCGGGGTTGAAGGATGGCAAGCTGGAACTGCAGGCTTACATGGGGCTGCCCGTGCTCGGCCAAACCATGGTCCTTCGCCGCGTGGAATGACGAGGCATGACGCGGCATTGGACGCGGCCGCGCGCCGACCCGGCTGCACCGCATGCCGGTCGGCCGGCCCCTCCTTCGGAAACGGTTTCGAGCGCGATTCCCGCCGCGCGGCGCGGCAAGGAAAGCACGATGGATAGGGAAGGCCGCCTCACTGTGACGGCCGGCGGCTCGTCGGCGATCGATCGGACGAACGGGCGCCCCGGCATTGGTCGTCATGGCATCGTGCTGCGCTGGAGCGTGTGGCTGCTGGTGGCGGCGAGTTGGGTCAGCGGCGCGATCTTTGCCGCCTACATCCTCGCCTTCTTCGGCGGGGTCGCCCTGAAGGGCTCCGGCCACCGATGGAACGAGGCGTTGCCCGGCCTACACGACGCCGGCTCTCTCCTGACCACGGTCGCCATCGGGGCGCACTTCATCGCCGGCGGCGTGCTGCTTGTGCTGGGTCCCATCCAATTGATCGGCCGCGTGCGGCGTGCGGCGCCCGCGCTGCATCGGGGACTGGGCCGGGCCTACGTCGTCTCCGCCGGCGTGGCGGGACTGGGCGGGCTGGTCTTTATCGCCGGGAAAGGCACGATTGGCGGCCCGCTCATGGATGTCGGCTTCGGCCTCTATGGCGGGTTGATGGTGGCGTGTGCAGCCATGGTTTACGGCCATGCCCGACGAGGCGACCACGAACGGCATCGCGCCTGGGCGATCCGGCTTTTCGCCCTGACAATCGGCTCCTGGCTCTACCGAATGGAATACGGCCTTTGGTCGGTGCTGTTCGGCTCCCTCGGCCGAGGCGCCGGCTTCAGCGGCTGGTTCGATGCGGTCATGGTGTTTTTCTTCTACGTCCCCAATCTCGTCATCGCCGAGACGTTCATCCGCGTCGGCCGGAAAGAATACGGCCTGGCGGTCGACCTCGCGACCGCCGCGCTGCTTCTCGCCGCGGCGATCTTCGTCACCGTCGCGACGTCGATCTTCACCACCAGCATCTGGGGTCCGAGGATGGTCAGCGCCTTCAACTGAGCGTCGCTGCCGATCAGCGCTGTGATCGTCCTGCCGTGTCATTGCGTGTCGGCATGGGCCGACGGTTACGCAGCGCGAGGTCTGGTTCCGCGTCCATCCCGCCCCCGGTTTTCGCCATCCGACAAGATAGGGCCGCTGGCTCAGACCCAGAATGTGTCCGGGAGACTTCCCCTTATGTCCTGGTCGTACGGTTACTTCACCGACCTTAACTATTCCTACGGATATTATCCGGAGATGAGCCCGTCCATGCTCCGTCTGGTCTGCCTCGGGCAGGGCGTAGAGCCGCAACTGCCCGACGAGCCGACCTATCTGGAATTGGGCTTTGGACAGGGGGTGTCGATCAACATGCACGCGGCGGGGTCCGCCGGGTCGTATTGGGGAACCGATTTCAATCCCGCGCAGGTGGTGGAAGCGCGCCGGCTCGCCGCGGCATCCGGCGCCGACATCCGCCTGTTCGACGACTCGTTCGAAGAGCTGGCCGCCAGGAATGATTTGCCCGATTTCGACATCATCGCGCTTCACGGCATCTGGAGCTGGATATCGGAGGCGAACCGCAAGGTTGTAACCGATATCATCCGGCGGAAGCTCCGTCCGGGCGGGGTTGCCTATATCAGCTATAACTGCCTGCCCGGCTGGGCGCCGGTCATCCCCATTCGCCAGCTGATGCGTCTCTTTCAGGATTATGGCGGAACGAGCCTGTCCGGGCCTGCCGGCATGGTCAACGGCGCCCTGAAGTTCACGGAAGATTTCGCCAAGGCGGACTCCATCTACTTCAAGGAAAATCCGATCCTCCAACATCATCTTGAAAAGCTGCAGTCTCAAAGCCCGAACTATCTCGCCCACGAGTATCTCAACGCGGACTGGCATCTGGAGCACTTCTCCGACATGGTTCGCAGTCTCGACGATGCCAAGCTTACATTCGTGGGGTCGGCCCGCCTGCTGGACGGCATCGATGCCCTTCAGCTCAGCGCCAAGGGGAGAGCGCTCGTTTCGCAGATTGGGCATCCAATCGTGCGCGAAACGGCGCGTGACTATCTGATGAACCGGCGCTTCCGATGCGACGTCTTCATCAAAGGCGCCCGCAAGCTTGTGGGAAGCGAACACCGCGACGCCTGGCACGCGCAAACATTCGTGCTGGTGAGACCGCATGAAGACATGCCGAAGAAGATTACGTGCAGCCGTGGAGAGGCTGAATTGCCGGCTGACAGATATGATCCGGTGATTGCGATTCTGTCCGATGACGGGTTCCGGCCCAAACGGATGGACGAGCTTGCAAGACACCCGAAGCTGCGGGGATGGAAGCCTCAGGAGATCATCGAGGTTCTGATCGTGCTCGTCGGGGCCGGACTTGCCGCCCTGGCCCGGAAGCCTTCGGAGAAGGTGCGCCAGCGCTGCAAGGCGTTGAACGATCACATTCTGCAGCGCGCGCTCGTCAGTATGGACCTGCAGCACATGGTGTCGCCGGTGACCGGCGGCGGCATCAATATGCCCCATATGGCTCAGTTGTTCATCCGAGCCCTCCGGGAAGGCCGCGCCGATGCCGACGCCTTGGCGAATTACGTCTGGAGCTTCCTCGACAGCATCGGCGAGCGGCTTCTGAAAGACGGCAAGCGGGTCGAATCCAGGGACGACAACCTCCGCATGATCAGGGTTTCGGCAGCCAGCTTTCTCGCGGCCGGTCGCCCTCTCCTGGAGGCCCTCGAGATCCTTCATCGAGATTCGACACCTATCCGGATCGCAACCTCGGGCCACCGATGAGCGGCTCGAGCGGCCTGAACGAAGCGCCCGCCGATCGCTCGATGAATGCCGCAACGGCACGGGATCCCGTCCTCGGCCATATCCTGGCCGTCACCGTCAAGGCCAATGATCACCGCGCCGCGATCGAGCAGGCCGGCGACACCATGTCGAACGGCGATGAACAGCGAGCTGTCGATATGGCCGCCGACATGCTCTTCGTCGAAGCGCAGCGTTTCCTTTCGGATCGAAGCCCTTCGACCGTGGAGGGCGTGGCGGCATTGCTGGATTTCGCGGTGAGCGATATCGGACGATATGTCTTCCCTGATCTGACCGCCGAGGGGAAACCCTTCCTCCCCGCCCTGATGCGGGTATGCGCCGAAGCGCTGGCGAAGCAATGCAGCAAGGCGAATGGCGGGTAGCACAAGCCCTTCCCCACCTGTCGGGCGGGCTTCGGGCGGGGCGGCCCACCCTGTGCGAGGTCATAGGGGGGAGTGCGTCGGAACGGCAGGAGCATCTGGGCGGATCCTGCCAAGGTCAGAGCCGGCGGGACATTCGTAAATGCTTGGGCGCACTTCAGTATATGCTAATTAATTCAAATATACGAATAATAAACTCTGTGGCCGGCTCCTCGCTCAAGTTGCGGCCTGGCGCGCTGATCTCGGCAGGGTTCGCATAGCCTTATTGCCGGGTCGGCCTAGTCTGCCGCCCAAAATCCCGTCAGGATGCGATCCAAATCGGGGGAGGCAGGTGTGGGGACGGTCGAATCGGAGTTGCGGGGGCGTCCCGACACCCGCATGATTCGCTCGCCCGCGCCGCATCCACGCGCCCCGCGGGCGGGCTTGATCGTTTCCCATGGTTGGATCGCGTCTCATGCGCCCCCATCATCGCCGGCATGTTCCGCAGGTTTCTCCGGCCGCCGACGAGATGGCGTGGATCGAAGGCGGCAGCTTCCGCATGGGCTCGGACAGCCATTATCCCGAGGAGCGGCCGGCCCATCGCGTCGCGGTCGCCGGCTTCTTCATCGAGTGGCGCCGGTGACCAATGCCCGGTTCCGCGCCTTCGTCGAGGCGACCGGCCATGTCACGGTGGCGGAGATCGCCCCCAACCCGAAGGATTATCCCGGCGCCCGGCCGGAGATGCTGAAGGCCGGTTCGCTGGTGTTCGCGCCGCCGGATCATCCGGTCGATCTGCGCGACTGGCGGCAGTGGTGGGATTTCCGCTTCCGTGCCAGCTGGCGCAAGCCCTATGGGCCGGGCTCGTCGATCAAGGGCCTCGACGATCACCCGGTGGCCCATGTCGCCTATGCCGATGCGCAGGCCTATGCGCGCTGGGCGGGCAAGGAACTGCCGACCGAGGCGGAATGGGAGTTTGCCGCCCGTGGCGGGCTCGACGGCACCGAATACGCCTGGGGCGACGCGTTCGCCCCGGAGGGCCGGCAGATGGCCAATACCTGGCAGGGCGAGTTTCCGTTCCAGAATCTCGCCCTCGACGGCAATGAGCGCACATCGCCGGTGAAGTCCTACCCGCCGAACGGCTACGGCCTCTACGACATGATCGGCAATGTGTGGGAATGGACCGCCGATTTCTGGTCGACGCGGCATCCCGAGGAGGCACTGAGCCCCTGCTGCGTGCCGCAGAATCCGCGCGGCGGCCCGGAGGAGGCGAGCTACGATCCGGGCCAGCCGACGATCCGCATCCCGCGCAAGGTGGTCAAGGGCGGCTCGTATCTGTGCGCGCCGAGCTATTGCCGGCGCTACCGGCCGGCGTCGCACCGTGCCGAGCCGGTCGACAGCTCGATGAGCCATATCGGCTTTCGCTGCGTGCGCCGGCCGGCACCGGAGGCGTGACATGAGACGATCCAGCCCTGGCGCCCTGCGCCCCGCCCGTCGCCATGTCATCGCCGTGGCCCTGCTGTCGTGGATCGCCCTGGCCGGGCTGCCGGGGTGCATCGTGCCGGCCGCCAATGCCCAGGCGGTCGCTGCTCAAGCCGCCGACCCGCTGCCCTCATGGAATGAGGGGGCGGCCAAGCAGTCGATCCGGGCCTTCGTCGAGAAGGTCACGCAAGAGGGCGGCGGCGACTTCGTGCCGGTCGCCGAGCGCATTGCCGTCTTCGACAATGACGGCACGCTTTGGTCGGAACAGCCTGTCTACTTCCAGTTCATGTTCGCGCTCGACAGGCTGAAGCAGCTCGCCGCTGCCAATCCGGCGCTGGCCGCGCAGGGGCCCTACAAATCCGCGCTCTCCGGCGACCCTGAGGCGCTCGCGGCGCTCGGCGAGAAGGGGCTGTTGCAGGTCTTGGCGCTCACCCATGCCGCGCTCACCGTCTCCGATTTCCACGCCCTGGTGCGCGACTGGCTGCAGACCGCCCGGCATCCGCGCTTCGACCGGCCCTATACCGCGCTCGTCTTCCAGCCGATGCTGGAGCTGCTCGCCTATCTCCGCGCCAACGGCTTCAAGACCTTCATCGTATCGGGCGGCGGTGTCGAGTTCATGCGGCCGTGGACCGAGGCGGTCTACGGCATCCCGCCCGAGCAGGTGGTCGGCTCCTCCGGCAAGGCCGAATTCGTGCTCGACGGCGACGTGCCGGCGCTGCGCAAGCTGCCGGAGGTCGAATTCATCGATGACGGCTCCGGCAAGCCGGTAGGCATCAACCGCTTCATCGGCCGGCGGCCGGTCTTCGCCGCCGGCAATTCCGACGGCGATCAGCAGATGCTGCAATGGACCACGCTGAACACCGGCCCGCGCTTCGGCCTGATCGTGCATCACACCGATGCCGTGCGGGAATGGGCCTATGACCGGGCGTCCCATATCGGCAAGCTCGACAAGGCGCTCGACGAGGCTCCGTCGCGCGGCTGGCTGGTGGTCGACATGAAGGCCGACTGGAAGACCATCTATCCGTTCGAGAAGAAGTGACATGTCGGCACGCGAATCGGTCATCGAGATCCAGTCCCGCTTGAACCGCGCCGTCATCGGCCAGGAGCGGGTGGTGGAACGGCTGGTCATCGCCCTGCTCGCCAATGGCAATGTGCTGCTGGAGGGCCTGCCCGGCCTCGCCAAAACACGTGCCATCAAGAGCCTGTCGCAGGCGCTGGAGAGCGCGTTCAGCCGCATCCAGTTCACCCCCGATCTGCTGCCCTCCGATGTGACCGGCGGCGAAATCTACCGCACCGATGCGCAGGGCACCGGCAGCTTCGAGTTCCGCAAGGGGCCGATCTTCGGCAATCTCGTGCTCGCCGACGAGATCAACCGCGGCCCCGGCCAAGGTGCAGTCGGCGCTCTTGGAGGCGATGGAGGAGCGACAGGTCACCGTCTCCGGCACGCGCTACCCGATGCCGGACCTGTTCATGGTGCTGGCGACGCAGAATCCCATCGAGCAGGAAGGCACCTATCCGCTGCCCGAGGCGCAGATGGACCGCTTCCTGATGCATGTCACCATCGGCTACCCGAGCGACGCCGACGAGGCGAAGGTGCTGCGGCTGGTGCGTGCCGAGCAGGCCGGTACCGCCGAGGCGCCGCCGCCGAAGATCGCCCAGCGCATCATTTTCGACGCCCGCAAGGAGATCGATGCGGTGAAGATGGTCGAGGCGGTGGAGAGCTACATCGTGGCGCTGATCGCCGCCACCCGCCGCCCCCAGGAGTTCGGCGACCAGCTGAAGCAATGGATCGGCATCGGCGCCAGCCCGCGCGGCACGCTGGCGCTCGACCGCGCCTCGCGCGCCTATGCCTGGCTGCAGGCACGGGACTACGTGACGCCGGAAGACGTGCAGGCCGTCGCCCATGACTGCCTGCGCCACCGCGTCTCGTTCACCTATGAGGCGAGCGCCGACGGCAAGCGCGCCGACGACGTCATCGACGAGCTGATCCGTCAGGTCGCGGTCGCGGTGTAGGCGGCGGCGATGGCACGGACCGCCCAGCCAGAGGCCCGCGCATCCGAGGCTCGCAGGGGAGACGCCGCCACCCGGCAAGCGCGCTTACGTCACCCTCGACGATCTGCTGCGGCTGAAACACCGTGCCAAGGGGTTCAGCTTCCTGCCGAAACAGCCGGTGCATTCGCTGCTGGCCGGCCGCCATGCCTCGCGGCTGCGCGGGCGCGGGCTCGAATTCGAGGAACTGCGCCATTACTACGAGGGCGACGATGTGCGGGCCATCGACTGGCGCGCCACCGCCCGGCTGGGCGAGCCGCAGCTGCGCGTCTACACCGAGGAGCGCGACCGGCCGGTGCTGCTGCTCGTCGACCAGCGGCTCTCCATGTTCTTCGGCAGCCGGCTTGCCATGAAGTCGGTGGTGGCGGCAGAGGCGGCGGCGCTGGCGGCGTGGCGGGTGACCTCGCTCGGTGACCGCATCGGCGGAATCGTCTTTTCCGAGAATGGGATGGACGAAATTCGCCCGCGGGGACGGCAGGCAGCCATCGGGCCGCTGTTCGAGGCCGTCATCCGCCACAACAGCGCCTTGCGGGTCGAGGATCCCCGGCCTTCGGATCCGGGGCTGCTCAATGCCGCGCTCGCCAGGGTGCCGCGCTTGCTGCCGCATGACGGGCTGCTGACGCTGATCACCGAAGGGGCCGGGGCGGATGCCGAGACGGTACGGCTGGTGACCGGGATCACCGCCCATAACGACGTGCTCACCGTCTTCGTCTTCGATCCCTTGGAGGCGGAGCTGCCGGACGTCGGCCGCGCCGTGGTCGCCGATGCGGGCAGCCAGATCGATATCGACAGTTTTTCCCGCGGGCTGCGCCGGGATTTTGCCGCCGATTTTCATGAGCGGCAGCAGGCGATCGACGGCTTTTCCCGCCAGCGGGCCATTCCGGTGCTGCCGCTCTCGACCGACCGCGACACCGCCGACCAGTTCCGCGAACTGCTCGGCCGGCGGCTGGCGCACCACGTCGCGCCGGAGCATCAGGCGAGTGCGGTGAGATGACCGATCAGGCCGATCTGTCGCATCTGGCCGATATCATGGTGCCGCCGCCGGTGCCCTGGTGGCCGCCGGCGCCGGGCTGGTGGATCCTGCTGGCGGCGCTGCTCGCCGCGATGCTCATCCTGCTGGCGGCGGGGATCCGGCATTATCGCCGCAACGCCTATCGGCGGGAGGCGCTCGCCGCGCTCGACCGGCTGGGGCCGGTCTCCGACGCCGCCGGGATCGCCGCCGTCTCGGCCGTGCTCAAGCGGACGGCGCTGGTCGCCTATCCGCGCCGGCAGGTGGCCTCGCTGACCGGGCGGGAGTGGCTCGCCTTCCTCGACCGCACCTCCGGCCGCGGGGACTTTGCCGTCCTCGGCTTTGCCGGGGCGCTGTCCGGCGGGCCGGCCGGCGACGGGGCGGCGCTGCTCGCGGCGGCGCGGCACTGGGTGAGGCGCCACCGGGAGGAGGGCTGACGATGCTGTCCATCGCCTATCCCTGGCTCGCCTTGCTGCTGCCGGCGCCGCTGCTGGTCTATTGGCTGCTGCCGGCGCACGCGACCCGGCGCCCGGCGGTGCGGGTGCCGTTCTTCGCGACGCTGGCGCGGCTCTCCGGCGCGCCAGCGCGCGCGGGCGCGGGCATCAGCCGGCGCGGCCCCTGGCGACGGACCGCGCTGCTGCTGTGCTGGCTGCTGGTCCTTGCCGCCCTGATGCCCCCGCAATGGGTGCTGCCCCCGTGCATCAGGATCGGCCGGCGCGCGACCTGCTGCTGCTGCTGGTCGATCTCTCCGCCTCCATGGACACGCAGGACTTCACCGACGCGGCCGGCAACAAGGTGAACCGCCTCGTCGCGGTGAAGCAGGTGCTGGACGACTTCCTCGCCCGCCGGCAGGGCGACCGCGTCGGCGTCGCGGTGTTCGGCAACGCGCCCTTCGCGCTGGTGCCGTTCACCACCGATCTCGACCTCGCCCGCCAGTTGCTCGGCGAGATGCAGGTCGGCATGGCCGGGCCGCACACCGCCTTCGGCGACGCCATCGGGCTGGGCATCAACCTGTTCGCCGCCTCCACCGTGCCGGCCAGGACCATCATCGCGCTGACCGACGGCAACGACACGGCGAGCCAGGTTCCGCCCGCCGAGGCGCCGCGGGTGGCCCACGACAGGGGCATCGTCGTCCATACCGTCGCGGTGGGCGATCCGGCGGCGGCGGGAGAGGAGAAGCTCGACGAAGCCGCGCTGAAGCAGGGCGGAGCTGACCGGCGGCGGCTTCTACCGCGCGCTCGACCGCGATCAGCTGGTGCAGATCTACACGCGGCTCGACCAGGTTGAGGCGCGCAAGGTCGATACGGTTTCCTTCCAGCCGAAGGTCGAGCTGTACTGGCTGCCGCTGGCGGCGCTGGCGCTGCGGCTGCTGCGCTGGCCGCGCCGGCAGGGGGTGGAGGCGGCGCCAAGATGGGCGGCGTGATGATGGGCGGCACTCTGACGGGCGGCGCCCTGACGGAAGCGCTCGCGCAGTTCCATTTCCTGCGCCCCTGGTGGCTGATGCTGGCGCTGCCGGCGCTCGGCCTGTGGTGGCTGCAGCGGCGCGAGAGCGATACCACGGTGCTGGGGCAAGGTGATCGCCCCGGTGCTGCTGCGCCATCTCACCCTAGGCGGCGAGCGGCGGCGGCTGAGCCCGGAGAACCTGCTGCTGGCGGCCTGGGCGATCGCTATCGTCGCGGTGGCGGGACCGAGCTGGCGGCAGGTGCCGTCGCCCTTCGCGCAGGCGGCGCGCCCGGCGATGTTCGTCGTCAAGGTCACGCCCTCGATGCTGGAGCGCGACCTCGCCCCGCCCCGGCTCGACCGCGCGCGGCAGAAGATGGCGGACCTGCTCAAGCTGCGCGAAGGCGCGCCGACCGGGCTGGTCGCCTATGCCGGCTCGGCACATCTCGTGCTGCCGCCGACGCCGGATGGCGAGGCGCTGAACGCCATGGCCGGCGCACTGGCGCCGGACCTCATGCCGCGGCAGGGCGACGCGCTCGCCGACGCGGTGAAGCTCGCCGCCGACGCCTTGCGGCGCGGCGGGCAGGGCGGCTCGGTGCTGGTCTTCGCCGATGCGGCGCCGGCGCTAGCCAACGGCGCGGCGGCAGCGCCGGTGACGCTGTACGCCCTGCATCCGCCCGGGCGCGATGCCGACCCCTCGATCGCGGCGGCGGCGGCGGCGCTTCATGCCGATGTCGTCAATCTGACCCTGGATGACGGCGATGTCGGCGCTCTCGCGCATATCCTCGCCACCGCCGGGCCGCCGCCGCCGGCGCCGGGGGAGGGCGAGCGCTGGGAGGAGGCGGGCTACTGGCTGACGCCGCTGCTCGCCCTGCTGGTGCTCGCCTGGTTCCGTCGCGGATGGGTGCTGGCATGAGGACGGGACGCGCCTTCGCCCTGCTCGGCGCGGTGCTCGTCGCGGCGCTGCTCCTCGGCTGCTGGATGGCCGGCTGGCGCGGGCTGTGGGCCAGCCCCGACCAGCGCGGGCGCCATCTGTTCGAGCAGGGGCGCCTCGCCGAGGCCGCCGAAAGCTTCCGCGATCCGATGTGGCGCGGGGTGGCGCAGTTCCGCGGCGGCGACTTCAAGGCGGCGGAGGCGAGTTTCGCCGCCCTCGACACCGCCGACGGGGCGTTCAACCAGGCCAATGCGCTGGTGATGCTCGGCAAATACCGGGACGCGGTGGCGCGCTACGACCATGCGCTGGAGCGTCGCCCGGGCGGGCGGAAGCGGAGGCCAACCGCCGCATCGCGGTGCGGCGCGCCGAGCGATTGAAGGCGCCCGGCGCCGATACCGGCGACCAGCGCGAGGGGGCCGACCAGATCGTCTACGACAGGGACGCGAAGAACCAGCAAGGACAGGAGACCCGGACGGCCGGCGCGCCGATGAACGACGAGGCGGTGCGCGCCCTCTGGCTGAAGCGGGTGCGCACCGCGCCGGCGGATTTCCTGCGCGCCCGCTTCGCCTGGCAATTGCAGGCGCAGCAGGCGCCCGCCGGCGCGGAGACCGGCGCGGCCGGGGGAGCGGCGCCATGAGAGCGGCACCATGAGAGCGGCACCATGAGAGCGCTCGGGGGCCTCACCATGCTGCTGGGCCTCGCCTTGCCGCTCGCCGCGCAGGAGGCCGGGGCGCCGGTGGCGCCTGCCGCGCCGGCGGTGGTGGTGCGCCAGAGCGCCGATTCCGCGAGCGGCATCGTGGTCGGCCAGCATGTCGCGCTCTCTGTCGATGTGTTGTTCCCCGGCGAGATGCCGCATTCGCCGCGGGTGAGCCTGTCCGACGTGCCCGGCCTGCAGATCTTCCGCTTCGAGACGCAGGGGACGACGATGCGCGAGAGTCTCGGCGGCCGGAGCCATGTCGGCCAGCGCTTCGAGTTCGCCCTCTATGCGCGCCGCGGCGGCGCCTTCGACATTCCCCCGGCCGCCGTGACGCTGCTCGACCGCGCGGGCGACGAGACGGGGAGGGCACAGGGGCAGGCGCTGCGGCTGGAGGTGACGGTGCCGCCGGGCGTCGACGTCTCGCAGCCGGTGGTCGCCACCCGCCGGCTGGTCCTCGGCGAGCAATGGGACCCGATGCCGGGCGCGCGCTTCAAAGCCGGCGACGCGGTGGTGCGGACCATCACCCGCAGCGCCGAGGACGTGTCGGGCCTCGCCATGCGCGACCTCGCCTTCGCGGCGCCCGAGGGGGTGCGCGTCTATGCCGACCCGCCGGGCGGCGAACCGCGAGGCGGGAGCGCTGCAGGCGGCGCTGTTCGCCCCGCATCCGGGAGTCGCCCGTCCGGGAGCCGCTCACCCGCGGGGATGGGCCCTGGAGGATTCACGCCGGCTGCTGGCCGGCCTCGACGCTCTTCGCCGGCGGTCCCCGCCGGCCGAGGTGCCGGCGGCGCTGCCGCCGCTCAACCCCGCTCTGCCGACCCGGCCGCTATAGGGACGAGACCCGGCGCGCGAGCGGCACGATGAGCCGGCAGGCGCGATGTGAACCACCCGGCGCGCGAGCGGATCGCGTGTGACACCGGCGAACTGGATGCGCGGCGATCATTGGCGCATGCTCCAGCACTATGGCATGCGGATGCCTGGCGGCGATTCGGCGTCGCTGGCCCGCATCGGCTCGTGAGATGAGTGGGGAAGAACATGATCCGGCTGTTTTTCACCGTTGCGGCAAGTCTGTCGCTCGTCGCCTCCAGCCTCGCGGCCGATCTTCCCGGCCAGCGCCCACCGGCGGCGGGCACGGACGACTGGACCTTCACCATCGCCCCCTATTTCTGGGCGGCCGGCATGTCGGGCGACGTCGGCCAGTTCGACCTCCCCGCCGTTCACGTCGATGCGAGTTTCTCCGACATACTCGACAATCTCGACTTCGCCGTCATGGCCACCGGCGAGGCGCGCAACGGGCGCTTCAGCCTTTTTGGCGACGTGCTGTATGTGAAGCTTTCTTCCGACGTGACGACACCGCGCGGCGTCTATGCCGACAGCGTCGATGTCGGATCGGAGACCTTCGCCGGCCTCGCCGGGGTGGGCTACGCCGTCTGGCAGGGGCCACAGGGTCACCTCGACGTCGTCGGCGGCCTTCGGGCCTGGCACGTCAGCACCGACATCTCGTTCACCGGCCAGGTGCTGGACGGCCGCCACGGCCGTGACAGCGCGAATTGGGTGGACGGGCTCGCCGGCCTGCGCGGCCGCTACGCGTTCAGCGAGAAGGTCTACCTCACGGGTTGGGGCCTTGTCGGCGCCGGCGGCGCCGATCTCGATTGGGATGTCGGGGCGGGAGTGGGCTACACGTTCAACGACCGGGTGTCGCTCGTGGTCGGCTACCGGGCGCTCGGGGTCGACTATTCGCGCGACGGATTCGTGTTCGATGTCGTCGAGCAAGGCCCGATCATCGGAACGGTGATCAATTTTTAGCGGTCGTCGCCGGCTTGGTCTGCTCCGCCGCCGGACGCGCGGCGGGACATCGGTTCCGGATGACGATCAGCGGGCCGATCCTGTTCGCGGCGATGTGCGCACGCACGCCGAACAACTGCCCGATGATCTCCGCCGATATGATGCGCGCAGGCGGCCGACCCGCGCCCGAGACACTGGCATGTCCCTGGCATGTCCTCGGTGTTGAGCCGCGTGCGGGCTCAGGCGCGCCGGTCCTCCGTCGATCACAGCCCGGTCGTTCTCGGCGACCGGCGGCAGGGCATGGGTCCTGCGCGATCTCAATCAGCCCGTCGTCCCGCAGCATCACGCCCCAAGCACCCGCAGGTTGCGCCGAGGATGTCGATAGAATGGGCCGGCCCAACTCTCTCCATTCGGCAATCATCGTCCAGCATATCAAGAACATTTCTAATATTTCCGAGCCGCATTGATGCATTCGACCTTTTCGGGCTACTGCGTTGCGTCATCCATTTGGACCGCGAACCGGAGAGGCGGATCGAGCCGATGTCTCGCAATGACGCATTGCGTGAGCTCTTCGATGCCGAGCGATCGTCGATCCTGCGCTTCTTCCGGCGCGTGACGGGTTCGGCGGCGCAGGCCGAAGATCTGTCGCAGGACGTCTTCGCGCGCCTCGCTGCGACCAACCTGGCGGCGATCGCCAATCCGCAAGCCTATATGCGCAGCGTCTCCGCCAATGTCGCGACCGATCTCATTCGCCGCGAAAGCCGGCGGCGGCTGAGCCATGCCGAGATCGACGATCTGCTCGACGCGCCCGACCCGGCGGCGGACCCGGAGGCCACGCTCATCGCCAAGGATCAGACCGAGCGCCTGATGGAGAGGCTCGCGGAGCTGCCGCCCCGCCGCCGCACCATCCTGCTGGCGGCCCGGCTCCACCGCACCCCGCATCGCGACCTCGCGCGCGAGCATGGGGTCAGCGTGCGCACCATCGAGATCGAGATCCAGAAGGCGCTGGCGCATTGCGCCCGTGCGCTGGCCGACTGAGCGGGTCCATATTGTCCGCGCCCCTTCCCATGACGCATATAGGCCCATGGCCGTGCCTTCCGGGCGCGCGCTTCGCCGGCCATGGGGAGCAGGGCGCAGGCATGACGGGCAGTAACGGCATCGGCGACGCCCCCGGCGGGCTGCAGGACGAGGCGATCGCGTGGGTGGTGCTTCTCACTTCGGGGGAGGCCACGCGCGACGATGCGGCGCGTCTGAAGGCCTGGCGCGCGCGCAGCCAGGCGCATGAGCTTGCCTTCCGCCGGGCCAGCGCCGTCTGGCGCGGCGTGGGAGCCGCCCCCGCGCCTTCCGGCCTGTCGCGCCGCCTGTTCCTCGCCGGCGCCGGTGCCGGAACCGCGCTCGCCGCGGGTTGGGCCGGGACGATGATCGGCGTGCTGCCCGGCCTCGACCAGCTTCTGTCCGATCACGCCACGGCGGTCGGAGAGCAGGCCCGCATCGATCTGCCGGACGGCTCGCATGTCGATCTCGACGGCGCCAGCGCGCTGGATGCGCGGTTCACCGCGGCCGCCCGCGCCGTGACGTTGGTCGCGGGCGCCGCCGAGTTCGAGATTGCCGCCGATCCGCGCCCGTTCCGCGCCGCGATCGGTCCGGGGGAGGTGACGGCGGCCACTGCCCGCTTCGCCGCCAGCGTCGGCGCGACGCAGACGGTCATCGACTGCATCGAGGGGCGCATCGAGGTGCAGTGCGGCGGCGTCACGACCTTGCAGGCGGGGGAGCGCGCCCGGCTGGCCGGGGGCGCGCTGCTCGCCGGGCGCGAGGCGCTCGCGCCCAACGCGGCCGCTCCGTGGCGGCGGGGCCTGCTGGTGTTCGCCGACCAGCCGCTGGCCGACGTCGTCGCCGACATCAACCGCCATCGGCGCGGCCGTATCGTGCTGGCCCGGCCGGGATTGGGCGAGCGGCGCGTCGACGGCGTGTTCCATCTCGGCCGGCCGGACGAGATCGTCTCCAATCTCGCGGCGGCGCTGAAACTGCAGGACACCTGGCTGCCCGGCGGCGTGGTGCTGCTGACGTAAATTTTTCTGCCGCGCCGGATTCGGGTCCGCCGGTCCTCGTCGTCTTGTCCTTGTAGCGGATGCCTTGACGCATTCGGGGGCTCAGGACGGGACGGTCAGGTATGACGGGGACGGGGAACCACCATACGCCGCGCATGGCGCTGCTGGCGGGATGCGCGCTCATGGTGCTCGCGCTCGGTACGCAGGGGGTATCGGCACAAGGCGCGGCGGCGGTCCCGGCGGCACCGTCCGCAACCTACGCCATTCCCCCCGGCCCGGTCTCCGGCGCCCTGGCGGCGTTCGGCGCGACCAGCGGCGTGCAGATCGTCTATGACAGCGCCATCGCCCGCGGCCTCGCCTCGCCCGGCGTGTCCGGCACGCGCTCGCCCGAGCAGGCACTCGCCGCGCTGCTCGCCGGCACCGGCCTCAACTGGCGCTTCACCTCGCCGCGCTCCGCCACCATCGAGGCGCCCGCGCGCAGCACCGCCTCGGTCATGGTCAGCGAGGACATGATCGAGCTCGACGCCATCACCGTCTCCGGCGAGAAGCTCGCCCGCGACCTCGCCAACGTCTATTCCAGCGTCGGTATCGTCACCGGCGAGCAGTTCTTCGACTACGCGATCGAGGACCTGCGCGGCGCGCTCAACAAGCTCGCCAACACCCGTGTCTCCAACGCCAATCGCGGCAATAGCGGCATCGTCATCCGCGGCCTGTCCTCGGACGGCATTACCCAGCCGACCAACTCCTCCCCGACCATCGCGCTCGTCATCGACGGCGCTTCGCAGAATGGCGAGGGGCTGCGGCGCGGCAATCGCGGCACCTGGGACGTCGCCGATGTCGAGGTGTTCCGCGGCCCGCAATCGACGCTGCAGGGCCGCAACGCCATGGGCGGCGCGGTGATCGTCAACACCAACGACCCGACCTGGAACTATGAGGCCGCCCTGGAAGGCGATTTCGCCGGCTCGTCGGATTCGGGGGATTTCGGCAGCGGCGCCTTCATGCTGTCGGGCCCCATGGTCGAGAACCAGCTCGCCTTCCGTGTCGCCGGCCAGTATTTCGAGGACGAAAGCGGCATCGCCTATGCCGATCCGCTGAACGAGGATCTCGGCCAGGGGCATTTCGGCCAGCTACGGGCGAAATTCCTGCTCACCCCCGCCGCGCTGGACGGTTTCGAGGCGCTGTTCACCGTCAGCCACACCTCGGACCGGCCCTACGTATCGGCGGTGACCGGCCCGGACTTCTTCGCCCGCCGCTTCGATTCCGACGTCTCCGCCGTCGAGTTGCGCCAGACCGACGTCACCAGCGTCGTCGCCAACGTGTCGCAGGAGCTCGGCGAGGGCATCAAGCTGCGCTCGGTCACCGCCTATATCGAGACCGACGCGACCATCGAAAGCCCCGATGGCGCGGTCGCCTTCATTCGCGACGAAGTGCGCCCCGGCAACGACTTCACCGAGGATCTCCGCCTCGAACTGGAAGAAGGCGTGCGCCCGCTGAGCGGCGTCGTCGGCCTCAATGTCGGGCGCTTCAGCTACAAGCGCGATTCCAGCATCACGGTGACCAACGCCGCCTTCGGCCTGTACGACATGCTGTATCAGGACCTTCTGGGCACCAGTACGCTGACCTCCTATGCGCTTTATGCCGACATGCGCTACGCCTTCGCCGAGCGCTGGTCGCTCATGTTCGGCGGCCGCCTCGGCTACGAGACGGTGGACGTCACCAATGAAGGCGAAGTGCTGAACCTCCGGTCGTTCGGCTACGACGCCATCGACCAGGCCGCCTCAACCGACTACACGGTGGCGCTGCCCAAGATCGGCCTCGCCTACGAGATCGACGCGAAGCAGAACATCGCCTTCACCGTCAGCGAAGGTTTCCGCGCCGGCTTTGCGGCGGTCGATACCTTTGGCAACCCGTACGAGGTCGATCCCGAGACGCTGTGGTCCTATGAGGTGGCCTATCGCTCGAAGTGGTTCGACGACCGGCTCGAATTCAACGTCAACGGCTTCTACTACAAGTTCAGCGATCTCCAGGTCACGGTGGAGGACCCCAACCCGCTGTTCCGGCAGTCCATCACCATGAATGCCGGCGAGGCGCACGCCTATGGCGCGGAATTCGAGCTGCGCGCCCGCATCACCCAGGAATTCAGCGCCTTCGCTTCGCTCGGCCTTCTGAGAACCGAGTTCGACAGCGCGGTGATGGCGACCGGCGATTATACCGGCAACGAGTTCCCCGAGGCGCCGGCCGCCACCTTCAACATTGGCGGCGTGTACCGCCATGCGTCGGGTTTCTTCGCCTCGGCGGACCTGTCCTACACCGATGGCTATTACTCGGTCGGCGATGTCGCCAACACCGAGGAGGAGCGCGTCTCCGCCTTCACCCTCGTCAATGCGGCGGTGGGCTATGAGGCGAAGAACTGGTCGGTCACTCTCTACGCCAAGAACATCTTCGATGAGCAGTATCTGACCAGCATCTACATCGACGATTTCGGCTCGGAGGCGAATATCGGCGATGGCCGGGTCATTGGCGTGCGGGCGCGCGCGACCTTCTGATGCAGACGGCTGACGGGCTCGCAGGCATGAAGGCGCCGCCGAACGGCGCTGGCGAGACGAGGGAGGCGGCGCGGATCATCGACGCCGCCTTTGGCGTTCTCGCACGCCACTGGACGCTGCCACAGGCCGATATAGGTCCGATCGAGCCCGGCTTCACGCCGCTGCCCGCCCTGTTCGGTGCCGAGCATTTCCTGGCCGCGATGCTGGCGCGCCAGCAGGCGGCAACGCCCGGCCTCGACGAAAAGGGGGCCGCCGCCTTCTTCATCGCCGAATATTCCAACCTGCTCGGCATCCTCGCGGCGGTGCCCTTCCTCGCGCATGGCCTCGTCCCGGACCTGTCGGCCCGGAACTGCGCCCTCTCGGCGCGGCTTACGCCGGGCGAGCCACCGCATGTGCGGCTGCGTCTGCTGAACGCGGCCGGCGTCGGCGATCGCGCGCCGGCGCAAAGGGACGGCCCGTTCCGGCGCGTCGACCATGACAGCTTGCGCGGCGCCCTGTCCGAGGTGCTGGAAGCCCATATGTCGCCGCTGATCGACAGCCTCCACGCCCGCACCGATCTGCCGCGCCGCGCGATGTGGCGGCTGGTCGGCGACGCCGTCGCGATGCGCTTTCTGGAAGCGGGCCGGCGCCTTGGCTGCGAAGCCGCGGCGAAGCAGGATGTCATGGCGGCGCTGATGCGGGCCGGTTCGCCGCTCGCCAACCGGCAACTGCATTTCTTCGATGTCGAAATCGTCGACGACGCCCCGCCGTGCCGGGTGCTCGCCCGCCGCACCTTTCGCGCCCGTGGCGGCTGCTGCCGCTTCTACACCGCGCCGGGCGGCTCGCTCTGCACCAGTTGCGTGCTGGTCAAGCCCGAGGACCGGCGGCAACGCATCGAAGCGCGGATGCGCGCCGAGCTCGGCCTGCCGCCCGTGCCCACTGAACCGGCCACGCCGCTCGATTCGGCATCACGACCTCAAGGGGGCGACGCATGATCCGTAAGTTCGCCGCTCTCGCGCTCGGTCTCGCCTTGCTTGGCCCGCTCGGAACAAAGGCGCGGGCCTGCGAAGGGCGCCTCATCGAATCCGCCGACGTCCTGCATTCCCCGGTCTGCGTGCCCGCCGATCCCCGGCGCATCGTGGTGCTCGACCCGACCTTCAGCCTCGGCATGGGGCTGGAGCTGGAGCTTCCGCTGCTGGGCGCGCCGCTCGCGGTGATGAGCGACCATGCCCTGCGCGACAAGGCTTTGGCACGCGGCGTGACGGATCTCGGCAGCTTCATGGAGCCCAGCGTCGAGCGCATCGTCGCCTTGAGGCCCGATCTCATCCTCGGCACGGCGCTCGCCGACCGCGCCTATCCCCTGCTGTCGCAGCTGGCCCCGACCGTGCTGATCGGCGCCGACGACTGGCAGGATTATCTGAGGCTCGTCGCCGATGTCGCCGGGCGGCGGGAGCGGGGCGAGCAGCTGCTCGATGGCTACAAGACGCGCGTCGCCGCCCTGAAGTCCCGCGTGCCGGAACGCACGGTGTCGGTGGTGCGCATCACGCCCTGGGATTTTCAGGTCTATCTCGACGGCCCCAAGGCCTACGGCCCCTTCGCGGTGCTGCGGGATGTCGGCGTGCGACGCTCGGCCTATGAGACGACGGCCGGCAATGAGACCCTCAAGCGCCCGGACTGGGAGGCTCTTGCCGGGCTCGACGGCGATACCCTGCTCTACATCGTCGGCGGCGTGAACAACTCGGCAACCAGCGGCCGGCACGAGGAGGTGCTCGCCAATCCACTCTGGCAGATGCTGCCCGCCGTGAAGGCGGGGCACGTGCATCGGCTCGATCCGGCCGTCTGGATGGAGTTCAGCGGCGTCGGTTCGGCGCATCGCGTGCTGGATGACGTCGAGCGCCTCCTCATCGCCCGGCCATGATGGTGCCTGACGATGCCGCCTCCCTACGGCGGGCAAGCCCGCCACGGACCCTGCGCGGCCTCGGTCTGGCCATGGCCGTCGCGGCCCTGCCGGTGCTGGCGCTGTGGGCGCTGAATGTCGGCAATGCCACCATACCCCTCGACAGGCTCATGGCGGCCATTACCGGTTTCGACGCCTCGCGCGAGCATGTCATCCTCTGGGAGGTCCGGTTGCCGCGCGTGCTGGCCGGGCTGCTGGTCGGCGCCCAGCTCGCGGTTGCCGGAGCCATCATGCAGGCGGTGACCGCCAACCCGCTGGCCTCGCCCGGACTGCTCGGGATCAACGCCGGCGCGGCCTTCGCGGTGGTGCTGGCCATTGCGATCGCGGGTATAGACGGTGCCGGCACGCTCATGTGGTTCGCCTTCCTCGGCGCCGCCGCGGCGGCCGTCACTGTGTACGCTCTGGGATCGGCGGGACGGGGCGGGGCGACCCCGCTCAAGCTGGCCCTTGCCGGCGCGGTGTTGACTGCGTTCCTCGCCTCGCTGACCACCGTGATCCTGCTGCGCGACCAGACCACGCTGGACCATGTCCGGCTCTGGTCCGTCGGCAGCCTGAGCGGACGCCCGATGAGTGCCGTTCTCGCCATCGGCCCGTGGGGACTGGCCGGCCTGGCCGGTGCCGTGCTGGCAAGCGGCCCGCTCATGACGTTGAGCCTCGGCAGCGACCTCTCTCGAACTCTCGGCCAGAGCCTCGGCCTCTGGCGGGCGGTCAGCGCCGCCCTCGTCGTCTTGCTCGCGGGCGCCGCCGTGGCGCTGGCGGGCCCTGTCGGCTTTGTCGGGCTGGTCGTGCCGCATATGGCCCGGCTGCTTGTGGGGGCCGACTATCGCTGGATCATCGCCTACAGCGCCCCGCTCGGTGCCGGACTGGTGCTGTTCGCCGACACCGCGCTGCGGGGGGTGGCCGGCGTCGATATACCCGTCGGCGTGACGCTGGCGCTGGTGGGAGGCCCGGTCTTCATCGCGCTGGTGCGTCGGCAGGGATGGAACCTGCGATGAGAGCCGTGGCGCTGCCCGTCGCGCTCCTCCTGCCCCTCGCATGGCTCGCCCTCTGCTGGGGCGATGCCGGCGTGGCGCCGGGCGATGTCGTGGCCTGGCTGTCGGGCGATCCGGTGGCGGCGGTACTCGTCGGCTCGCTGCGTGCGCCGCGCCTCGTCGCGGCACTGCTCGTCGGCGCCTGCCTCGGGGTGGCCGGGGCGATCACCCAGGCGGTCATGCGCAACCCGCTCGCCGAGCCGGGCCTGCTCGGCATCAATGGCGGCGCCGGACTTGCCGTCACGATCCTCATCGTCCACCTCGCCGTACCGACCGGCCGGTGGCTTCCCGCGGCCGGTTTCGCCGGCGCGGCTTTGGCGGCGGGCACGATCTATGCGCTGTCGTGGCGGGGTGGCACCTCCTCGATCCGGCTCATCCTGATCGGCATCGGCGTGTCCGCCCTGACCGGAGCGGGCATCGCCTTCATCACCGCCTTCGGCGAGGTGAGCGAGGTCCAGCGCGCCATGAGCTGGATGGCGGGAAGCCTCTATGGCTCTGATTGGAAAAGGGTTTTCCTTCTCCTGGCCTGGACCGCGCCGGCGCTGGCCGCGACCTGGCTGCTCTCGCGCGAGCTCAGGCTGATGGCCTTTGACGACGACGTTCTCCAGGGATTGGGGATGCGTCTTCAGCTGATGCGGGGTACGCTGATCCTCTTATGCACCCTCCTCGCCGGTGCCGCCGTCGCGACCGCCGGCCCCATCGCCTTTATCGGCCTGATCGCCCCGCATCTGGCCCGCCTGTCCTCAAAAACCCGCCATATCGTTCCAATCACTGCGGTTTTCGGCGCCGTTCTGCTTCTCGCCGCCGATATATTGGCGCGGGCGCTCATGCTTCCCGCCGGCATCCTCACACCGCTGATCGGTCTTCCCTTCGTCGGATTTCTCCTGCGGAAACAAAGTCATGACTGAAGCTCCCGCATCGGCTCGCCTCCACGCGCGTGCGATCGAGGTCGGGTATCGCCGCCGCGCGGTGCTCGATGAGCTGACACTGACGGTGCCGCCGGGCCGGTTCACCGCCCTCCTCGGTCCGAATGGCAGCGGCAAGTCGACCCTGCTCCGCGCGCTCGCCGGCCTAACCGCCCTGCGCGCCGGCGAGGTGACGCTGGACGGACACGCCATACACACCCTGCCGCGCCGGCGCCTGGCGCAGCAACTGAGCCTGCTGCCGCAGACGCCTCGCGCCCCGGACGACATTCCCGTGGCCGATCTCGTCGCCCAGGGCCGCTACCCGCACCGCCGCCTGTTCACGCGCTGGAGCCCGCAGGATCAGCTTATCTGTAATGAGGCCATGCGGTTGACCGACATTGACGAACTCGCGACCAGGCCGCTCGGCGCTCTTTCAGGCGGGCAGCGCCAGCGTGCCTGGATCGCGATGACGCTCGCCCAGTGCGCCGATATCCTGCTTCTCGACGAACCCACCACCTATTTGGACATCGCCCACCAGCTCGACATCCTCAATCTGCTCCGCCGCCTCGTGCGTGAGCAGGGAAAGACGATCGTGGCGGTTCTTCATGACATCAACCACGCCGCCCGCTTCGCCGATCATATCTGCCTGCTCAAGGAGGGCAGGATCATCGCCAGCGGCTCAGCGGACGGGGTCATCCGGCCCGACTACCTGACGGAGGTCTTCTCGATAAAGACGGCCATCCTGCAGGATCCGCTTGACGGCGTGCCGGTGTGCATCGCCCGGAGATGATGCGAAACGCTCGCCTCTTAGGTGATGGCCACCTCCTGCAGGGCCGGACCGCTGGTGGCGGTGCGCCGCGGTCGGCGTTTCGGCGTCAGAAAAAGCCGAGCGAGGGCAGGCGGGTGCCGTTGATCTCGTAGCCGCCGATCGCCTGCGCCTTGTAGCTGGCCGGGTTGTGCGAGGAGAGCGTTCGGGCGTTGCGCCAGTGGCGGTCGAGGTTCTTGCGGCGGGTCGCGGCGGAGGCGCCGCCGACATCGAACAGCGCATTGGCCGAGCGCAGCGACAGCTCGTCGACGATCACCTTGGCCTTGGCCGATGTGAGCGCCGCCTCATGCGCCAGCTCATCCAACCCGTTCCCGCTCGACCGCGCATCGGCGACCTTGTCGAGCGCATCGGCGGCGGCGAGCACCACGAGTTCGGCGGCAAAGGCATCGCTGGCGATGCGGCCGATGGTCTGGAGCAGCAGCGGGTCGTCGACGGTCCTGTCGGCGGCGGCGAAATAGAAAGTCCGGTTGCGGCTCTTCAGCAGCGCCTTGGCGTCGCGCAGCACGGCGCGGATGACACCGGCATTGACCGCGGTGACGAAGATCTGCGCGATGGTCGAGGTGTAGGGCATCAAGAAGCTGGGATTGTCGCGGTCGAAGATGACTTCGTCGGCTTCGATGCGGACATTGTGGAAATTGGTGGTGCCGGTGCCGGTCACGCGCTGGCCGATGCCGTCCCAGTCGTCGACCCGCTCGATCCCCTCCCTTGCGGTGGGAATGACGATGGAGACCGGGCGGCTGCCGGTGGCGGTGGCGCGCACCAGCAGCCACTCGGCATAAAGCGTGCCGGTGCTGTAATATTTGGTGCCGTTGAGCCGATAGCCGTCGCCGTCCTCGGTCAGGGCGGTGTGGAAGTCCGAGGCGCCGCCGGTCTGCTTGCGGTCGAGTTCGGTGCTGGCGAGGCCGAACACCGCGCCGTTCAGCACGGCGTCCCGCCAGCGCCGGCTGCGTGCCTCCGTGTTGCCGATCAGGAAGCGCTCCACGAAGGTGAAATGGTTGCGATAGATGTGGGCGACATTGGTGTCCGCCTCGCCGAGGCGCAGCGCGAGGCCGATGACGTCGCGCAGCGTGCCGCCGCCGCCGCCTTCCGCGACCGGCAGGCGCAGCGCCCCGAGCCGCGCACGGCCCAGGAGCTCGATCACGTCATGGGGATGGATGCGCTCCTGGTCGCGACGGGACGCATCGGCGGCAATGAGTTCGACAAGCTTTTCAAACTCCGGCGAGCCGGGGCGGATGGAGGCCGGATCGGCTGAAACGGTGGAAACGGTCTGGTTCATGGGAGCCTCGATGAATGTGACGCGTCGGGCGTCGGGGCGGTGAGGAAAGGCACGACAGGTCGGACTCAGTGCCCATGGCTGCGGAGCTCGGTAAGCGGGAAGGGGGTTCGCGCCACGGTGGCCGACGCTTCGGCCCATGTCGAAAGGCCGGGTGCCGTTCGGCCGGCAGGGGCGACACGGCCATCGGCCAGCCGGCGCACGCGCAGCCAGCCATTGGCATCGATGAGCAGATCGGTGCCGTCGAGCTGCTGCTCGTCCAGCCCGCTGGCGATGGCATAGGCGCTCCAGGCATCCGGCGAGCCCGCCCGGCACGTTTCTCGGATCGCCGCAGGTGCCGCGGTCGGGGAGACGATCAGCGTGAGGTACCCGAGCTCGGGCGAAAGCTCGGTTACGGCTCCGGCGAGCCCATCGGCCCGGAAGGCGACATGGACCGGGCGTCCGCGCTGTGCACGGAGGTCGGCGGGCCGGCTCTCGCAGATCACCGGCAGATCGGGCGCAAGAACGGGAAACGGCCAGGCTCCCGCCTCGGCGACCGCCGTGCCGGCGGCGCGAGCCCGGAAATAGTCGATCAGCTGCCAGCGCTGCCGCGCTTCGAGACCCGCAATGGTGCCATAGGCGAAGGGGCTGTGGCCGATGCGGTCGAACGTCTCGGTCAGCCACCAGAAGAGATCGCCGTCCGGCCGCTGCCAAAGGCCATAGGGGGTGAGGTCGGTCGGGTCGTCCTTCGGACGGAAGCACTCCGCCGTGCAGTGGCGCTTCACGAGATCGAGGCCACGCGCGATCGAGGCGACGGAATAGCCGGTTTCCGAGTGCTGGAAGCTGGTCGGATAGGCCGGCTTCGCCAGAAGCTGGAGGTTGGGCGACGGCAGCAGCCACAGCAGCGTGACGGCGAGTGCCGGGCCGATCAGCCGGGTGCGGCGCCAGAAAAGCGAGGCAAGCGCCAATGCAAGCACGCCGGCGATCAGGGCGATCCGCCAGACATGGCGGGCGATATAGGGATCGCCGATCTGCGACAGGTCGGGCCGCTCGGCAAAGGGCCAGACCGCCACCTCATGCGCGGCGGGAGGCAGCGTCGCGAGGCGCACGGCGACGCTGACGACGACGAGGCCGATTAGGGTCTCAAGGATGATGCTGGCAAGAAGCGCCCGCCGCCCGCCATGCGATGCCGCGCGAGGCGTGAGGATGAAGCGGTTGACGCCGGCGATGAGGAGCAGGCTCGCGAGGCCGGCGATCTTGCCGAACGCCAGCCGGCCATAGGGTGTGCCGAACCAGCCGCCCAGATCGCCGATCAACCGGTCGGACTGCACGACCGCCGAGCCGATCAGCGCAAGGATCGATGCGAGGCCGAGCCGTGAGAAACGGCGCAGCGCCCGCGCCGCCACGGGTGCGGGCAGAGCCTGTACGATCAGCGCCAACGGCACCAATCCGCCAAGCCACGCTCCGGCGGCCATCACATGGACGGCGACCGCGAGCGGAAACCACGCATCATCGGCTGCGGCGGCATGCCCCAGCTGGGATTGCAGAGCGAGCGCGGTACCGGCGAGCAGGGCGGCGACGATCAGGCGTCGGCGGGAGTCGAGCCCGCCCGCAGCGAGCGTCGCGGTCACCAGCAACGCGCTTCGCAGAACGAGGCTGATGCCGAAATGCGTGCGGGTGGCGACGGACCAGGCATTGGTCGCGAACTGAACAGGACCGGCGGCGTCGGTCATCGCCACGGTCTGCGCCGCCAACCAGAGCGGAGCACCGGCGAGGCCGACCGCGAGACTTGCCCGCACAAGCCATGACAGATGCCGCCGTAGCGAAGCATTCGCCGCGCCCGGCGGCACGACAAGCCATGCTCCCGCCAATGTGCCGAACAGGCTGAGGGCCCCGAGAAGCTCGATGCCCCGCGCGGCGGGCAGGAGTGCGCCGATGTCGATATCAGGCACGCGCGATCATCGCGGCTTGACGACGAAGCTGAAGCTGCCCGTCGTCTTGTGGGTATCGACCGAGGCCGCCGTCCATTGCACCATATAGGTGCCGGCCGGAAGCGGAGGGACGGTCACGGCGAGCGTCTTCCCCTCGCTGCCGATGCCAAGATGGAGGTCATCCTTGCTGACCGTGCGTCCTCCGCTGTCCTTCACCTCCAGCCGGGACAACTGCGCCTCCAGCTTTTCGGTGAACGTCACCGTCACTTCGGCGGGAGCGGCATCGACCACGCCGTCGACGGGGGGCGACGCGGTCTTGAGATGGGCATGCGCCTGCGCCGTTCCCATCGAGCCGAGGGAGAGTGCCGTTCCAAGGGCCAGAAATCGTGTCCACCGGCGCAGCGGCGAGGACAGCCTCCGGGCCGCTTGCGAAGAGGTGCGGATGCCTTCACGAATCACCATTTTACGGTGCCTTTCTGCCAGGCGAGAAGCCGGTCGCGCGTGCGGAACAGCAGGGTGGTGATGGCGGAGAACAGCAGCGCCATCAGCAGCAGCCCGGCATAGAGATGCCCGTAGGCGCCCCAGCCCTGCGCCCAGGAGAGGTAATAGCCGAGCCCATCCTTCACCCCGAGCATCTCGGCGACCACCAGCACCGAAATGCCGTTGCCCAGCCCCATGAACAGCCCGACGAAAACATGCGGAAGGGAGGCCGGCACCGCGACCTTGACGAGCAGGAAGCGCTGGTTGGCCCCGAGCGTGCGGGCGACGTCGTAATAGGAGGCGTCGACGCCGGCGACACCCGACCAGGTGAGGACCGTGACCGGAAACCAGGTCGCCAGCGCGATGAGGAAGATGCCGGCGCTGAAAGTGCCGGGAAATGCGAACAGCACCAGCGGGATCAGCGCGGTGGCGGGCACCGGGCCGATGAAGCGCAGAACCGGGTGAACCCAATAACCGACGCCGCGCGACCAGCCCGTGGCCACGCCGGTCAGGAAGCCGACCAGAGCCCCGATGCCGGTGCCGAGGGCGAGCAGCAGAAGCGAGTGCCGCACGCTGCTCCACAGTCGCGCGTAGTCGGTGGCATAGACATCGGCCAGATCCTGTGGCGGCGGGAAATAGGGCTGCGGCCACCAGGCGGTCTTTGCCGAAGCGATCTGCCAGATGGTGAGAAGGATCGGCAGCGCGCCCAGCCATGGCGCGTTGCGGCGGAGCCATGTGCCGAAACGTCCGAGCCGTGGACCCAGCAGCGCCGATGCGAAAAGCAGGACGGCGAGCAGGGCCTGTGCCGCGGCGAAATCGGCGGTCAGGCGATGCTCCTGCCGGTCGGGCCACAGGCCGGTCACGACCGCGGCGACCAGCCACAGCCCGGCCGCACCGGACAGGCCGGGAAAGGAGCGGGAAGACCAAAAGCCCCGGGCACGCGCGAGGCCGCTCAAGGCGGTGTCATCGCCGGGGGTATGGCCGAAGACGGCGTCTGTCACCTCTGCACCTCAGATATCCGGACGAACATGAACCGAGGCGAAGCTGCATTTCTAGCGTCAGCTTCAGTCTTCGGTGCGGCATTCTTGCGCCGCAGAAAGGATAGGTGCTGATATTGGGGCTGAGTTTGAATGTAGCTGTCAAGGCTTCGAAATAAATGAGAAATACTTACTGCGCATGGGTGGCAAGAAGGAGATTTATGCTCTCGGCCCATTCGAGAAAGTGAAGATTTTCCGATCTTCACCCCTACGCTTTCGCATCGAGCTGATCGATGTCCGGCAGTAGGGGAGATGGCGCCAATGGCCAAGCGCGACGGGCAATTGCGACTGGGTGCTTTCTACCATGAGGGCGGCCACCATGTGGGGGCCTGGCGCCATCCCGAGGCGGCAACCGACGGGCTGCAGGCGCTCGTCGACTTCGCGCGCAAGGCGGAGGCGGCCAAGTTCGACGCCATCTTCTTTGCCGACGGCCCCAGCGTGCGCCTGCGCAACGTCGCCGCCGCCAGCGGCAAGGCCCACAACGGCGTACGGGCCTTCGAGCCGATCACGCTGCTGTCGGCGCTGGCGCTGGCCACCGACCGGATCGGCCTTGTCGCCACCGCGTCGTCGAGCTTCACCGAGCCCTACAATCTCGCGCGCCAGTTTGCTTCGCTCGATCATATTTCGGGCGGCCGCGCCGGCTGGAATCTCGTCACGACGAACGATCAGGACGCGGCGTTCAACTTCAACCACGCCGCCCAGCTGCCGCATGCCGAGCGCTACCGGCGGGCAGGCGAGTTCGCCGACGTGGTGCTCGGGCTGTGGGACAGCTGGGACGACGATGCCTTCCCGCGCGACCGCGAGGCCGGACGTTATTTCGATCCGGCCGGACTGCACGTGCTGCATCACGAGGGCACGCATTTCCAGGTGCGCGGGCCGCTCAACATTCCGCGCACGCCGCAGGGCCATCCGGTGGTGGTGCAGGCCGGGTCGTCCGAGCCCGGCAAGGAGCTGGCGGCGCGCACCGCCGAGGTGATCTTCACCGCGCAACAGACACTGGACGAGGCGGTGGACTTCTACGCCGACGTCAAGGCGCGGCTGGCCCGCTATGGCCGTTCGCGCGACGACCTCAAGATCCTTCCCGGCGTCTCGCCGGTGATCGGCCGTACCCGCGCCGAGGCGCGCGCGAAGTTCGAGCAGTTGCAGGATCTCATCACGCCGGAGGTCGGGCTTGGCCTGCTGGCCGAACATCTCGGCGCCGACCTGTCCGGCCATCCGCTCGATGGGCCGATCCCCGACCTGCCGCCCACCAATGGCGGCAAGAGCCGGCAGACGCTGGTGGTCGACCTGGCGCTGCGCGAGAAGCTGACCATCCGCCAGCTCTATCTGCGCATCGCCGGCGCGCGCGGCCACTGGCAGCTTGTCGGCACGCCGACCGAGATCGCCGACCAGCTGGAAGAGCGGTTCGTCAACTATGGCGCCGACGGCTTCAACGTGATGCCGCCGCTGCTGCCCGGCAGCCTCGACGACTTCATCGAGCTTGTCGTGCCGGAGCTGCGCCGCCGCGGCCTGTTCCGCAGCGAATATGAGGGGACGACGCTGCGCGACCATCTCGGCCTCAAGCGGCCGGGGAACCGCTTTGCCCGGCAGATCGCGGCGGAATGACATGAGCGACCTTTCTTCGACGCCCGAAACGCGGACCGGGTCGATCCGCCTGACCTTGGCGGATGTTGTGCCGACGGTCCCGCGTCCGCTTGTCGATCTGGTCGGCCTCCTCGCCGCCGTCGTCTGGTTCGCGGTCGCCGCCGCGGCGCTTGGCTGGGAGGATGTCGGCGACTGGCCGCGTACCCAGACCTTCGCCGTCGCCGCCGGCCTCATTGCGGCGGGCATCCTCGTCGTGTCGCTGGCGGGGCGCTGGCTCGGGGGCGTTTCGCGTCGTCTCGACCGTGCCGGCCTGTGGCTGATCGTGCTCGGCCTGTTCTTCACCCTGTGGCAGCTCGCCTCGGCGAAGCTCGGATGGGTGCCGCTGCCGTTCTTCCCGCCGCCGCAGGCGCTGCTCGAGGTCTATCTCGACGATTTCCCGCGTCTCGGCGAGAGCATCCTCGCCTCGGTGAAGCTCCAGCTCTGGGGCTACAGCATCGGCGCGGTGGCGGGATTCCTGCTCGGTGCGTCGATCGGCTGGTCGCAGCGCGCGGCCTATTGGGTGCATCCGGTGCTGCGCTTCATCGGGCCTCTGCCGGCCGGCGCCTGGCTGCCGATCGCCTTCTTCGCCTTTCCGTCGAGCTGGAGCGCCGGCATCTTCCTGATCGCGCTCGCCACGGGGTTCCCGGTCACGGTGCTGACCTGGTCCGGCATATTGAGCGTCAACCCGGCCTATTACGACGTCGCCCGCACGCTCGGCGCGCGCTCGCGTTTCCTGATGCTCAAGGTCGCGATACCCGCGGCGCTGCCGCATGTGTTCGTCGGCCTGTTCATGGCGCTCGGCACCTCCTTCTCGGTACTGGTGGTGGCCGAACTGCTCGGCGTGAAGGCCGGGCTCGGCTTCTACATGCAGGCGGCGCAGGGATGGGGCGACTACGCCAATCTTTATGCGGCGCTGCTGGTGCTGGCGCTGCTCTGCTCGGGCGCGGTGTCGCTGCTGTTCGCCGCCCGCGACCGCTTCCTCTCCTGGCAAAAGGATATCGTGACATGGTGAGCGCCAGCATCCAGACGGCGGAGGCGCCGCGCGTCACCGGCGCCTCGCTTGACATTGACGGCGTGAGCCACGGCTTCGAACTCGACGGCGCGGTGCTGGAGGTGCTCGACGATGTGAGCCTGCACGTCGCCCCCGGCGAGTTCGTTGCGCTGCTTGGCCCTTCGGGCTGCGGAAAGTCGACATTGCTGCGCCTCATCGCCGGGCTGGAGCCGCCGACGCGCGGCAGGCTGAGCGAGGCGGGCCGGCCGATCGAGGGGCCGGATCCCTCCCGGGTGGTGGTGTTTCAGGACCCGACGCTGTTTCCCTGGCGCACGGTCCGGCGCAACGTGGCGGTCGGGCCGGAAGCGCAGGGCACGCTGAAAAGCTCGCAGGGACGTATCGACGAAACTCTGGCCCTGGTCGGGCTGTCGAAATTCGCCAAGGCCTATCCGCACCAGCTCTCCGGCGGCATGGCGCAGCGGGTGGCGCTGGCCCGCGCGCTGGTGAACGATCCCGACGTGCTGATCCTCGACGAGCCCTTGGGCAAGCTGGATTCGCTCACCCGCATCACCATGCAGGCCGAGCTGGTGTCGCTGTGGCGGCGCGAGGGCTTCACCGCGATCCTCGTCACCCATGACGTGGAAGAGGCGCTGTTCCTTGCCAACCGCGTCGTCGTGTTCAGCGACCGGCCGGCGCGCGTGAAGGCCGATATCCCGGTCGATCTCCCCTATCCGCGCCATCGCGGCGACCCGCGGCTCGCCGAGCTGCGACGGCAGGTCCTCGGCCTGCTCGGCCTCGACGCCGACTGGTAGCGCTCTCCCCCGTTCGCCCCCGCACCCGAAAGGTTCTCCGATGTCCGACGCTTCGTCCTCCTCTCTTTCCCGCCGCCATCTCCTCGGCGCCGCCGGTGCGCTGGCGCTTGGCGCGCCTTTCGCAACCGGCCTTCTCGACGTGCCGGCGCTGGCGCAGGGCGCCGCGCCGCTCAAGGTGAAGCTCGGCTGGAGCGGCACCGGCATCTGCCTGATCTCGGTGCCGGCGGCGGTGGAGAAGGGCTTCTTCGTCAAGCACGGCCTCGACGTCGAGATCGTCAAGTTCGGCTCCGCCTTCGACCAGAGCCTGGAAGCCGTCGCGTCGGGCAAGATCGACGCAACGGTGAACTTCATCCTGCGCTTCCTGAAGCCGCTGGAGCAGGGCATCAACATCAAGTTCACCGGCGCGCTGCATGGCGGCTGCATCCGGGTGCTGACTCCGACCGATGCCGCTATCACCGACTACACACAGCTCAAGGGCAAGACCATCGGCGTGGTCGACCTCGCCAGCGCGGCGAAGAACTTCACCTCGGTGCAGCTCTACAAGGCCGGCCTCGACCCCTATAAAGATGTCGAATGGCGCGTCTATCCGGTCGACCTGCTCGGCGAAGCCGTGCGCAAGGGTGAGATCTTCGCCGCCGCCGATGCCGACCCCGGCATCTATCTCGTGCTCAAGAACAGCAACGGCAACCTGACCGAGCTCGGCGGCCTCGCGCACGGCATCTACAAGGACCTGTCTTGCTGCGGCGTGGCGGTGCGCAACGAGTTCATCACCGAGAACAAGCCGGCGGCGGCGGCACTCACCCGCGCGCTGCTGGAATCGGCGAACTGGGTGCACAACAACCCCGACGAGGCGGCGCAGATCTTCACCGCCTATTCGCCGATCGCCAAGCCGATCCTCGCCGAGATCATCCGCAGCCATACCCACCAGCACCATTTCGGCGGCGGCCCCGACCTGCAGAAAGAGGTCGCCATCTATGCCGACGATCTCAAGACCGTCGGCATCCTCAAGCCCCGCACCGATCCGGCCAAGCTCTCCGACCGCATCGTCGTCGACGTGCTGAGCTGAACCAACCTCTGCAAGGATCACAGCGCATGACGAACCCGGTCACCGTAGATGCCGCCGCCCGCGAGGCCCTGCGCCTCATCGGCCCCGATCCCGAGAACTGGGTGCCGCCACGCGACGGTATCGACCACACTGTGGCGATCATCGGCGGCGGGCAGACCGGCACCACCTTCGCCTTCGCGCTGCGGCGCGCCGGCATCGGCGGGGTCAGCGTCATTGAGGCGGCGCCGGACGAGCGATCGACCGGCGTCTGGCTCACGCGGGCGCGGATGGAGAAGCTGCGCACGCCGAAGAACCTGCCGGGACCGGAACTCGGCATTCCCGGCCTGTCCTTCCAATCCTGGTACGAGGCGCGGCACGGGCGGGAGGCCTATGCCGCGCTGACCACCATCCCACGGATCGACTGGGCGAACTATCTCATCTGGTACAAGGATTTCCTTGGCATTCCGGTCCGCTATGGCGTGCGCGTGAAGCGTATCGAACCGGCGAAAGGTCTGTTCCGGCTGCATCTGGAGTCCGAGGGCCGCGCATGGGTGGAGACCGCCCGCAAGGTGCTGCTGGCAAACGGTGTCGGCGGCAATGGCGGCCCCTTCATCCCGCCGGTCTTGACCGACAACCTGCCGCGCGCCCTCTATGCCCATACGGCCGATGCCATCGACTTCGCCGCTGTCGAAGGCAAGTCGGTGGCGGTGCTCGGCGCGGCGGCCTCTGCCTTCGATGCGGCGGCGACCGCGCTGGAAGCCGGAGCGGCGGAGGTCCACCTGTTTGCGCGGCGCGCCGAGATCGCCTCGGTGCCGATCAACCGCGTGCGCGGCTATCCCGGCGCCTATGACAATTATCCCGCCTTGCCGGACTCGATCCGCTGGCGGCAGGCGCTGCGCTTCCTGCGCGCCGGTTCCACGCCGCCGCCGGATGCGGTGCGGCGCGTCGTCCGCTTCGACAATTTCCATCTCCATCTCGCCGCGCCCTGGACCGCCGCGCGGCAGGAGGACGGGCGCATCGTCGCCACCGCCGCCGGCGAAGATTTCGTCTTCGATTTCGCCATCGCCGGCACCGGCTATTTCGTCGACCCCGCTGCACGGCCGGAACTGGCGGATGCCGCCGGCCGCATCCTGCGCTGGCGCGACCGCTACACGCCGCCGCCGGACGAGCGGCATGAGGGGCTCGGCGCGCATCCCTATCTCGGGCTCGGGCACGAATATCTGGAGAAGGAGCCGGGCACGGCGCCCTATCTCAAGGACATCCACGTCTACAACCCCGGCGGCTTCGTGAGCTTCGGCCTGCCGATCGGCGACGTGCCGAGCTTCCGGCGCGACATTCCCAGCGTGGTGGCGCGCATCAGCCGCGACCTGTTCCTCGCCGATCTCGACGCCCATGAGCGGCGCATCACCAGCACCATCGCCGCCGAGTTCGACGCGAGCCTCTATGCCTCGGCGATCTGGCGCGGCGCCAGGGCGGCGGCGGAATAGCCGGCCCTTCCCGCGGCCAGGCGGGTGCCGGACGCATCCCGCCGGGCCGACCCTTCCTGTCAGCTTGAGCGAGAACTCCCATGATCCGCATCCTGTGCGGCGCGTTGGCCCTGCTGCTCGGAGTTTCGCCGGCGTTCGCCGACGCAACGCCGAAGCGCGGCGGCACGCTCAACATGCTCGTCGAACCCGAGCCGCCGACGCTGGTCGGCATCGCCAACACCGCCGGCCCGACCGGCAAGGTATCGCCCAAGGTCACCGAAGGACTGCTGAGCTACGGTTTCGACCTGAAGCCGCAGCCGCAACTCGCCACCTCGTGGGAGGTTTCCGAGGATGGGCTGCGCTATACGTTCAAGCTGCGGCCGGGGGTGAAGTGGCATGATGGCGTCGACTTCACCTCCGCCGACGTCGCCAATTCGATCCGGCTCTTGAAGCAGTACCATCCGCGCGGACGGGCGACCTTCTCCAGCGTCGTCGACGTCGAGACGCCGGACCCGCTCACCGCCGTGCTGGTGCTGTCCAAGCCGGCGCCGTTCCTGCTTACCGCCTTCGCGGCTTCCGAGACGCCGATCGTGCCGAAGCACATCTATGGCGACGGCGATCCTGCCGCCAATCCGGCGAGCCGCGCGCCCATCGGCACCGGCCCCTACATCTTCAAGGAATGGGTGCGCGGCAGCCACATCGTCTATGAGCGCAACCCCGATTACTGGGATGCGCCGAAGCCCTATATCGACCGGCTGGTGGTCAAGTTCATCCCCGATCCCGCGGCGCGGGCGGTGGCGTTCGAGACCGGCGCGGTGGATGTCGGCGGCGAAAGCCCGGTGCCGCTGAGCGAGATCGAGCGGCTGAAGGCGGTGCCGCAGCTCGGCATCGAGACGCGCGGCTACGAATACAGCGCCTCGGTGGCCCGCATCGAGTTCAACCTGTCCAATCCCTATCTCAAGGACGTCCGGGTACGCCGCGCCATCGCGCACGCCATCGACCGCAAGGTGATCCTGAACACCGTGTGGTACGGCTATGGCGTGGTCTCACCAACGCCGATCAGCCCGGTGCTCGCCCGCTATTCCGATCCCGACGCGAAAATCTACGCCTATGACCCCAAGCGCGCCGAGCAACTGCTCGACGAGGCCGGCTTCCCGCGCGGGCCGGACGGCGTGCGCTTCCGGCTGGTCCACGACTTCTTGCCCTATGGCGACGGCTTCAAGCGCACCGCCGACTATCTCGCGCAGGCGTTGCGCCGGATCGGCATCGAGGTGACGATCCGCAGCCAGGATTTCGCCACCTACATCAAGCGCGTCTATACCGATCGCGATTTCGACTTCACCAATAATTCGATGGGCAACACCTTCGACCCGACCATCGGCGTGCAGCGGCTCTACTGGTCGAAGAATTTCAAGAAGGGCGTGCCGTTCTCCAACGGTTCCGGCTGGAACAACCCGCAGGCCGATGCCGCGCTGGAGGCGGCGGCGGTAGAGACCGACGAGGAGAAGCGCACCGCCGATTTCCGTACCTTCCAGCGCCTGGTTGTGGAGGAGGTGCCGGATATCACCCTCATCAGCCTGTCGCAGGTGACGATCTACAACCGGAAAGTGAAGGACCACACGGTGGGCGCCGGCGGTCTCAACGACAACCTCGCCGGCGTCTGGCTCGACCCGTGAAAGAACCGGCGGCGGGAGCCCCAAATCCCGCCGCCGGTGGCCTTCGCTCTGGGACGCGGGAGCGGCAATCCCGTCGAAGACATTGGTACGTCTGGGTTTCGGGCTGCCGTGCCGATCACAGCCGGAGCCCCGCCTGCTTCAGCAAGGGCAGGATGCGTGCACCGAAAAAGGCGAGATCGGGCTCGAAATCATAGAAGGCCAACTGGAAACCATCGACGCCGGCCTTATGGAGCCGCACCAATTGGTCGGCGATCTGCTCGGGCGAGCCGATGAGCTGGACATTGCCGCCAATGGCGCCGCCGACGCCGTAGCGCAGGTTCTCGCCGGTGTGACCGCGCCAGGCATGGGCGTCGCTGTCGAGCCGTGAGCGCCCGGCGATGGAGGCGAGGTCGGCGTGATCGACGATCGCCTGCGCGTAAGCCTCTGCTTCCGCTTCGGTTTCCCGCGCCACGATCAACGGGTTGAGGATGGTGCGAATCTCGCGGCCCTGCGCCCGCGCCGCCTGCTTGAGCCGCCCGGTGTGGGCGGGCAGCGAGGCGAGCGCGCTGTCGATGTCGCCGCCGCCGGGACTGGCGACGAAGACGAGGTCCGAGTGGCGGGCGGCGAAGTCGACGCCGGCATCCGAGCCGGTGGCGTTCACTAGCACCGGCCGGCCAAAGAGCGGACGCGGGCTGATATAGGCGTCCTTGAGCCGCCAGGAAGAGCCGCCCTCATAAGTGAGCGGCTCGTCGCTCGTCCATAGACGTTTGAGAACGCTGACGAATTCGTCGGCGAGTTCGTAGCGCCGGTCGTGCTCGATGCGGCTCCAGCCGAACAGTTCGTGCTCATGGGCGCGGTGTCCCGTCACCACGTTGATGCCCCAGCGGCCCTTGGAAATATGGTCGAGCGTCGCCCCGAAGCGGGCGAGATGCACCGGATGCCAGGGGCCGTAGAGCACGTGCAGGGTGGAGATGAGCAGGATCTTGCTGGTGATCGAGGCGAGCGCGGCGGTGACGATGAAGGAATCGAGGCCCGCCTCGGTACGGGTCGGGCCCTGGCCGCCCTTGGGCATCCACTGGGCGACGCCGAAAACCAGATCGAATCCAAGGGCTTCCGCTGTCAGGGTCAGCTTGGCATTGTAGTCGAAGGACCAGTCGGTGCCGCGCGGCAGGGTGGAGTTGCTCCAGCCGCCGTGGTGGATCGGCAGGAACAGGCCGAGCAGGGTCGGCTGCGCCAGCGCACGCGAGAGCGGGCTGTCGGGAAAATCGGCCGGCGACGAGGCCAGTGAGGTGTAGGGTGAGGCCGATGGGACCACGTTCATCGCGCTATCTCCATTGAGGGCCGGCCGTCAGCGGTCGAGCCAGACATCAGCAAAATTGGCGGCGAGGCCGTCGGCGGTCAGGGTGTGGTTCTTCACCGCCTTGTTGAACACGGTGAAGCTCTGGAACGAGACGAGGTTCACCGCCGGCAGATCCGCATCGACCTGACGCTGGAAGGCGAAGAACAGCTCGCGGCGCTTGGCGGGATCGATCTCCACGGCGGCGGCCTCGAGCAGGCGGTCGACCTCGGGGTTGGCGTAATGGCTGGCATTGGAGAAGCCGAGGCCGATCTTGAAGTTCTTCGACCAGTAGCCGCGCTGGGCGCCGATGGTCGGGTCGAAGGTGTTGCCGAGCTGCTCGACCTCGATGTCGAAGGCGCGATCGGTATAGACCTTGCGGACATAGGCGGCGAATTCGTAGTTCTCGATCACCGCATTGATGCCGACCTTGGCGAGCGCGCTGCGGATATATTCGGCCGAACGCCGGTTGCCGTCATTATAGGGGTTGTACAGCAGGCGGAGCGTGAAGCGCCTGCCGTCCGCCCCGCGCGTCTGCCCGGCCTCGTCCAGCAGCTTCTCGGCGAGCGCGACGTCGAAGGCGTGCGGCTTGATGCCGGGGTCGTGGAACGCTTTCAGCACCGGGGCGATGGGGGTCGGCGAGACGACGCCGTAGCCGTACCACGCGACGGCGAGGTTGGCCTTCAGGTCGATGGCGTGGGCGATGGCCTGCCGGACCTTCAGGTCCTTCAGCACCGGCGTATCGAGGTTGAAGAACAACTGCCCCTGATTGCCGGAATATTCGTAACCCTTCGTCTCGATGCCGAGATTGGGCAGCGCCTGGAATCGCTCGCGGTCGGCGAGCGGAATGGGGTTGTCGCCGGCGAGCAGGACCTCGCCGGTCTCCAGCGCCGCGGCGCGGGCGGACGCATCGGGGATGAATTTCACCACGATGCGATCCAGATAGGGCTTGGGCTTGTCCCAGTAGTCGGGATTGCGCTCCAGCACGAGATGGCTGCCGCGCACCCATTCCTTGAACACGAACGGGCCGGTGCCGACGGGACGGCTGCCATTCGGATTGGCGGAGATGTCGGTGCCGTCATAGATGTGCCTGGGCACGATCGGCGCCTCGCCGGCGGAGAGCGCGGTGAGCAGGTAGGGCGCCGGCTTCGACAGCACCAGCACGGCGGTGAGCGGATCGGGGGTGCGGACCTCCGCGACATTGGCGAAGGTGCCGCGCCCGCGCGGATGGGTGCGCTTCAGCGTCAGGATCGAGAAGGCGACGTCGTCCGAGGTGAAGGGCTTGCCATCATGCCATTTCACGCCGTCGCGCAGGCGGAAGGTATATTCGAGGCCGTTTTCGGCCACCTCCCAGGAGGTGGCGAGCTGGGGATGCGGCTTCAGCTCGAAATCATAGGTGAGCAACCCCTCGGTGACCTTCGGCCCGATGCGCTGGGTGGCGCCGAAGCTGTTGTCGATGCCGACGATGGTGGTCGGCTCCGGCACCGCGATCATGGTGAGGGTGCCGCCGCGCTTCGGCTCGTCGGCAAGGCCGGCGGTGGAGAACGCGGCAAGCAGCAGGGCGGCAGCGAGGGGGCGCGGGAAGGTGGCAAACGACAGCATGGCAAGGTTCCGGGAAAGGGAAACCAAGCCTAGCGCAACCGCGACGCCCGGAATGAGAAAAATCTACTGAATTAATATACTAAAACAGGCGCCCGTTCGCCGGCGGACTCGCCAGTATGCCGGCCCCGCGAGAGACAGGAGTTTCCATGGAGTATCGTCGTCTCGGCCGCAGCGGCCTCAAGGTTTCGGAAATTGCGCTGGGCACCATGACCTTCGGCAAGGGGGCCGACGAGGCGGAGGCCGGCCGCATCCTCGATGCGGCGCTCGATGCCGGCGTCAATTTCATCGACACCGCCGATACCTATGCGGAGGGCGCCTCGGAGGCCTATCTCGGCCGGCTGCTGCACGGCATCCGGCACGAGCTGGTGCTGGCGACCAAGTTCAACAACCCGACCGGCGCCGGGCCGAACGATTCCGGCTCCTCGCGCGCCCATATCGTGCGGGCGCTGGAGGACAGCCTCGCCCGGCTGCGCACCGATTACATCGACCTCTACTACATCCACCATGTGGATGTGCAGACGCCGCTCGACGAGACGCTGCGGGCGCTCGACGACCTCGTGCGCGCCGGCAAGGTCCGCTACATCGCCGCCAGCAATTACGAGGCGTGGCGGCTGCTCGAGGCGCTGTGGCAGAGCGACAGCAATGGCTGGAGCCGCTTCGTCGCCTACCAGCCGCAGTATAATCTTCTGGTCCGCGACATCGAGGACGAGATCGTGCCGGTCTGCGAGCTGAAGGGCGTCGGCATCGTGCCGTGGGGGCCGCTGGCCGGCGGGCTGCTCACCGGGAAATATCAGGGCGGCACCACATCGATCGCCGGCTCCCGGTCGGAAGACGGCTGGGGCTTCCGCGATCGGCAGCAATACTATCATGCGCAGCGCGAGACGGTGGTCGCGACGCTGATCGAACTCGCCGACGAGCTGGGCCGCCGGCCCGGCGCCATCGCGCTGCGCTGGCTGCTGGAGCGGCCGGCGGTGGCGAGCGTCATCGTCGGCGCACGCGACGCGGCACAGCTGGCCGACAATACGGACGCTGCCGGCTGGCGGCTGCCGCCGGAGGTGAAGGTGCGGCTCGACACCGTCTCGGCGCCGCCGCCGCGCTACCCCAAGGCCTTCGAGGCGCGCATGCAGGAGCGGCGGGACGCGGCGGTGAAGTTTTCCGTGCGGCGGGGGTGAGAGGCCGGCAAGCGCGGCGAGGGGAAGCGGAGAGAAGCCCTCTCCCACGGGGAGAGGGCCGGTGAGGGGCTCCACGCTTCCCGATGCTGCTGCCCCTCACCCAGCCCGCTGCGCGGGCCACCCCGAGGGTGAGCGCTGGCGACGCCGACTTACCGCATTTAACCAAACACAACCTGCGTAAAGCCTCCGGCTCCGTAAGAATTAGCGGCACCCGACCATAGTAACACCGCGACGGGCTGGAGGAACGATGTCCCATCACACCGAGAACACGATCCCAGGGGATGGCCCCGATCGCCGCGCCATCCTGCGCGCGGCGGGCAGCGCCGCGATCGGCGGCCTTGCCGCGAGCCTCGCGGCGAACGCACCCGCACAGGCAGATAACGCTGCCGGAACCCGCGACCCGCGCACGCTCGGTGCCCGGCTTCGGGGCGTGCAGCATTTCGGGCTCACGGTCCAGAACATGGACCGTGCCTTCGAGTTCTACACCGAGGTTCTCGGCGGCACGGAGGTGATGCGCGACGGCGACTTCCAGGGCGAGCGCATCCACAATACGCTGCTGACCGATCAGGAGATCCTTGCGCGCCAGCGCGGCGTCAACCCGCGCACGATCGGCGTGCCCGATCTCGGAGGCGGGGCCCAGCGCCTCGATGTGCGCTTCGTCCAGTTCGACAATGTGGTGGTCGAGCTCCTGCAGTATCGCGACGCGGCGCAGCCAATGGGCGGCGGCAACAGCTTCGCCGAGCCGCTCGACCATATGAGCCCGGCGTTTCCGCGCATGATGCACATCTGCTTCCACATTCGCGACGACGTGGACTTCAACACGTTCATCCACGATCTCGAGGCGGAATCGGCGCGTCGCGGCATGACGCAGGTGAGAGCCAACCGGGTGATCACGGTGCAGTCTGAGCAGGAGCGGCTCGCCGCGCCGCTAAAGGCCAATTCGAACCCGATCACCGAGGGGAAATCGAACGGCTGGACGCTCATCTACTGCAAGGGCTGCGAGGGCGAGCAGCTCGAGTTCGTCCAGGCACTCGGACCGGTGAAGAAGACATTCGACGACGCGCTGGCCGCGCGCCGGCTCCTCGTCAGCGCCAAAGGAGGCTGACGGGCGCGGCCCGCACGAAACGGAGGAGACGGCGCATGACCGGTCAAAGTCGACGAGGGGTGGTGATCGTCCTGCTCGCTGCCCTCGCATCCTATGCCGCTGCCAATGGAAAGGTCATTTCGGCGACGGCGCAGGAGGGACCCGGAAGAGGCTATTCGCAGATTGCCGAAGGCGCCTACTCGATCGTCGCCGAGGTCCGCGCAAAGCCCGGCAAGGCGGCCGAACTGCGGGCCGCGACGCTGCCTCTCGTCGAACTCGTGCGGAGCGATCCGAAGAACCTGGCCTATTTCCTTCAGGAGAACCGCGCGGCGCCCGGCCATTTCATCTTCTACGAGATCTTTGCCAACGAGGCGGATTTCGAGGCTCACAATGCCATGCCCTATGTGCAGGAGTGGTTCGCCAGGCTGCCCGAGCTCGCCGATGGCGGGGTCAGGGTCATGCGGATGGAAATCCTGAGTGGCGCCGGGAAATGAGGCGCGGCCTGCCGGACGGCAGCCGCATGGCGGCGGATGCAACAGCCGCTTGTGGCTGACCGGGCAGCCCTCACGCCTGAGGGACGTGGAGGCGCCGGCAGCATCGATGACCCCGTGCAGCATCGGGACACGGCCCGCAGCCCGACCGCGCCGCTCGGGTGCCGCGTCAGTCTGGACAGGGCTGGCCGGCCGCTCCCCACACAGTCATGTCCTTGACATGATCTTCGAAGCTTCCCGGCGGAACCGAGCGGCCGGCGCCCGGCTCCCACGCCCTTGGAATGAACCCGCTCAGCGACGCGTCATGCCGCAAATGCTCGACGAGGGCCATCGCGTCGCGGCCGCCATTGCGTTGAGGATCCTTCAGTTGAGCACAGATCTCCGCGCCGCTCTTGCCAAACCAGATGAATTCGACCGGCGCGAGCTGCCAGTCGATTCCGGCATTCAGCGGCGCCGGCGCGGGAGCGTTCGGCAGGGTGGACGTGACGTGGCACGTCGAACAGGGAACCGTCTCCGCCCCGATGCGGCTTTTCCCGCCATGAATGTTCATGCCGTGCACCCGAGGCTTGGTTTCGCCGGCCGGCGTCCAGATCGGGATGGCGTTCGCGTCGACGTGGCAATTGGCGCAGCGTGGATGGGTCACGACCGCTTCGATCCTTGTCCAGGCCCGCAATCCTTCAGCCCGGCTGATACTGCCCGGAGGCAGCGCGTCTTTCGCCGGCTCGTTGGCCAGGACAAATCCGGCCAGCGCGACGATCGATGAACTGGAGAAGGCAAGGGTGATCAGAGACATCCTCATGGTCTGCCCTCACACGAAATCGATGAACTTGTTGAACGGCATTTCGCGTAGGCGTTTGCCGGTGGCCGCGAAGATGGCATTGGCCAAAGCGGGCGCCGCGGGCGGGACAGGCGGCTCGCCGATGCCCCTGACTGTGTAGTCGTTTTCCAGGCCCCTGACCTCGATCGTCGGGCACTGATACATCCGCATGGCTTCGTGATGATGGTAGTTGGTCTGCTGGACGGCCCCCTTGGCATAGGTGAGCTCGCAGTTCATGGCATGGCCCAGGCCCCAGACGACACCGCCTTGAACGAGATTCTCGAAATTGACGGGATCCACGACCTTGCCGACATCGGCCGCCACCCAGACCTTGTCGATCTTGATGCCGCGCTCGGTCATGGTTACGTCGACGATCTCGGCCACCGCCGTGCCGAACGACTCGACGAACGCCACGCCACGGCCTTTCCCGTTTCCGAGCGGCCCCTTCCAGTCCGCCATTTCGCCGACGGCTTCCAGGAGCTTTCGGTAGATCGGGATCTTGCACATCTGGATGCGCGCCATGAGCGGATCGAGCCCGGCGGCATGGATCAGTTCGTCGATGAAACTCTCGGTAAAGAATCCATTGGCGGAAGCGCCGACCGACCGCCACGTCGTCGATGGCGACAGCCCCTGTACTTCGAAGCTTGTCGCCCGATAGTTGGGAATATCGTAGTATACGTTCCAGATGCCGACCGCCAACTGGCCGTCGGGGTCGCTCGATGGTGTTCCCATTCTTGCCAGCAACTCTTTGAACGGGGTGGTTGCGGCGACCTGGACATCGGCGGCGATGATCCTGCCGTCCTTGACACTGCCACGATACCTGCCCATCGCGATCTGGCGCGGAATGTCCTGCAGGAAATCCTGCTCCCGCGAGAAGACGAGCTTTACCGGGGTGCCGCGAAGCTGGTTGGCGACCTCGGCAAGCACTCTGATGTTCTCGAATTCGAGGCGATGCCCGAAGCTTCCCCCCATCCACTCATTGTGGAAGGTCACCTGTTCGGGCTTCATGCCGATCGCCGTGGCGGCGATATACTGCACCGATTGCGGCGTCTGATGACCCGCCCAGATCTCCATTCCCTTGTCGGTTACGATGCCGATGCCGTTGAGCGGCTCCAGCGGCTGATGCCCGACATAGGGGGCGCGGTATTCCGCCTCGACGAGGATGCCGTCCTGCAATCCGACGTCGATTTCGCCGTCGTTGCGCCATTCCTTGCCGAGGAATTGCGGAGCGAAGGAAGAGGCCACGACATTCCAGTGGTCGGCCTGCTCGGCCGGATATTTGCTGGGCTCCCATGTGCAGTCGACACGCTCGGCCGCCTGCATGGCGTACCAGCTGTTCGTGGCGATCACCGCGATGCCGTTCGATATCTTCAGGATCTTCTTGACCCCCGGCATCGCCTGGGCCTGGCTCGCGTCATACGACGTGATCGGCTGGCCCTTGTTGGGGTTCAGCTTGACGGCCGCATAGACCATGCCGTCCATTTTCCGATCGATGCCGAACTTCATCTCGCCGGTGACTTTCGGCCGGATGTCGAGCCGTTCCATCGGCTTGCCGATGAAACGCCATTGCGACGGCTCGCGGAGTTTGACGTCCGCAACCGGCGTGATCTTCGCCGCCTCGGCCGAAAGCGCGACATAGGGGATTTTGGTTCCGTCCGGCAGGATCACGTTTCCGGCCTCGGTGCGTAAATCGGCGGTCGCGACACCGCTGCGCCTGGCTGCGGCCACCTTCAATGTTTCCCGTGCCACCGCGCCAGCCATGCGCAGTTTGTCAAAGGTATCGGGAATCGCACTGGAGCCGCCGGTCATCTGCAAGCCGGCCTTCCTCAACCATTCCAGCGCGGCGGCGCGGGCCTTCTCGGCTTCGGGGCTTTGGTCCGGCGCCATGAAGGGCGCGAGTTCGTGGGCGAAGCCGGTATTGAAATAGGCGGGACTGGGGCCGGCAAAACGGATGTCGAACTGCCCCGGTTCGACGTCCAACTCCTCGGCGATCATCAGGGGCTGGATGGAGCCGACGCCCTGGCCCTTATCGGCATGCTGGGCGATGAGCGTGATCCTTTCCGGACTGATCTCGACCCAGGGATTGAAGGTAACCGAATTTGGACCAAGCTCCGCCGTCAGCGGATTTGCGCTCGCCGTGGAAGAAGGCGCCTGTTGCGCCTGAGCGAACTGCCCGAACGCCACACCGCCGGCGACCGCGACGGAGCCGAAGACGAAGTGGCGGCGGGAAAGGCGCGGCCTCTCGCCCATCTCATTGTCCTCCCATCTTCTTGGCGGCCGCGTGGATCGCGACACGAATGCGCTCATAGGTGCCGCATCGACAGAGATTCCCCGACATAACCTCGTTGATGTCTTCATCGGTGGGCTCAGGAATGGTTTCGAGAAGCGCTATCGCCTGGATGATCTGGCCAGCCTGACAATATCCGCATTGCGGTACCTGGTGCTCGATCCAGGCTTCCTGCACCGGGTGCAGCTTTCCGTTGCCGACCGCCTCGAGGGTGGTGATCGTCTTGCTCGCGACATCGGCCATGCGCGCCTGACAGGATCGAACGGCGACACCGTCGATCTGCACCGTGCAGGCGCCGCACTGAGCGATGCCGCAACCATATTTGGGGCTGGTAATGCCGAGTTCGTCGCGCAGGACCCAGAGCAAGGGCATCTCGGGAACAACGTCCACCTGTCGCTTGAGCCCATTCACGGTGAGTGTGAACATATCGATGCCTTCCCTCAGCAGACGCTGCTTTCCATTGCGGCGAACACGACCTTCTATGCGCCGGCGACCCGGCCGATGGCCGCGGCGGCCGCCTCGGCAACGGCGATATCCTGCTCGACCGAGCCCGCGCTGGTGCCGACCGCGCCGACGATCTGTCCGTCGACCGTCACCGGCAGGCCGCCGCCAAAGATCACCACGTTGCCGCCGTTGCTCTGTTCGATTCCGAACAGCGGCGCTCCTGGCTGAGCCAGTTCGGCCAGATAATCCGTCGCCTTGTCGAACATGCGCGCGGTCTTCGCCTTGCCAATCGCAAGGTCTATGCTTCCCGCCAGCGCACCATCCTGGCGCGTGAAGGCGATCAGGGCGCCACCGGCATCAACCACGGCGATATTGTAGGGGATGCCGAGGCTGGCCGCCTTGGCCTCGCCAGCCCCAAGCATCTGCTTTGCGTCGGCGAGCGTCAGCGTATCGACCGTGCGAGGCATGCATCCCTCTCTCGATCCGGTTTCAACCCCGCCTGCCGACATGCGCGGCCGCGGACAGTCCCCCGTGGCATGCCGCGGGCAATTCGCAATCGCTCGAATGTCTTGTGGCGGCCGATCTAGGCTTGGCCATACGGGGTGAACCCGCCCCGACTTCGGCCACGATCAGAAATAGCGCGGATCAGGGACGATACACGTTAAAAGAAGTAAAATTCAAAACAACATCAACTTAACTGATATTTCTTTCTGATTCGCGCCAGCGGAGGGCAGATTCTTGGCCGGAAGCTTCGACTACATGGCCACATCAATGTAATTTCGTACGAATTTATCCATATTCCGGAGATGGCGATCGGCTTTGGCCGCCCGCCCGCGATCGCTTATCGGCCATCCAGGAAAGGGGCAGATCCCTTCGGCACGGCGAGACGGTCCGTCACACGCGGGCCGCCGATACGGGGAAGCGACGCGAGCAGGGAGCGGGTGTAGGGGTGCCGGGGCGCGGCGAAGACTTGGTGCGTGGGCCCGACCTCGACGATCCTGCCCGACTGCATCACCGCCACCCGATCGCACATCGAGCCGACGACGTTCAGGTCATGGCTGATGAGCAGGTAGGTCAGCTTGAACGCGCGGTGCAGATCGCGAACCAGCGCCAGAACGGTCGCTTGCACGGAAACATCGAGGCCGGAGGTCGGCTCGTCGAAGATCACGACCTGCGGTTCCAGCACCAGCGTGCGGGCCAGCCCGATGCGCCGCTGCTGGCCGCCGCTGAGCTCGTGCGGGTAGAGGTCGAGATGCTCTTCCGCCAGCCCGACAGCACTCAGGATCTCGCTTATCTTCGCGTCGCGGCGTTCGCGCGGCCAGTTGGTGTGGATGATCAGCGGCTCATGCAGGGAGCGTCGCAGCGTCCAGCGTGGATCGAGGGAGGCGGCCGAATCCTGATAGGCATATTGCAACCGCGCCCGCACCGCCAAAGGCCGTCGCGCACGAGGCGAGGGAAGCCGCTCGCCGGCGAAGGTTATCGTCCCTGCCGTCGGATCGATGATGCCGCCCAGCATCTTGCCCAGGGTGGATTTCCCGCTGCCGGTCTCGCCGACGATGCCGAGAGCCTCGCCGTCCGCGACGCCGAAAGACACGTCATCGACGGCCCGCACGGCCCCGGTGCGGCGACCGAGCAGGCCTCGGATCGGGAAATGGCAGGAGAGATGCTCGACCTCGAGCAGTGGATGGGTCTGGCGCGGGGTCTCAGGCGATGCGTCGGGCATGGCGGGCTAGGAGGGCGTGGGCATGGGATGATGACATGCCAGCACATGGCCCTCCTCGCTGCGCGATGGCAAGGGCCGGACGGTCCGGCACAGCCGCGAGGCGCGCGGGCAGCGCGGGTTGAACCGGCATCCCGGCGGCGGGGCGAGCGGGCTGGCGGATTCGCCGGGTATACCCACCGCCTCGTGTCCGGGTTTGGGCAGGCTGGCGAGCAGCATGCGCGTGTAGGGATGACGCGCGGCCGCGAAGAGCGCCTTGCGCGGCAGGATTTCGACGATCTGGCCGGCATACATGACGAGGACCCTGTCACAGATCTCCCAGGCGGCGCCGAGATCATGCGTCGTGAACAGGATGGCGAGCGTCCGCTCGGCAGCGATACGCCGGAGCAGCCCGAGGATCTGCACCTGCACGGTGACGTCCAGTGCCGCGGTCGGCTCATCGGCGACGAGCAGGCGCGGCTGCGGCAGCAGCGCCATGGCGATCATCAGCCGCTGACGCTGGCCTCCCGACAGCTGGTGCGGATATCTGTTCAGCAGGTCCCGCGACGCCGGCAGCTGCACGGCAGCCAGCATGTCGAGGATCATCGCCTCGCGGGCACGCCGCGACCGTCCCAGAAGATGCCCGGCCGTGGGCGGTGCCCTGTAGCGCACGATATCCGCGAGCTGCGTCCCCACCCGGAACAGCGGATTGAAGCTCTCGAACGGATCCTGCGGCACGAAGGTCACCAGACGGCCGCGGGCGTCCCGCGCGGCCTTGGCGTCGTCCAGCATGTCGATGCCGTCGAGGCGGATGCGTCCGCTGACGATCTGCGCCTGCGAACCCGGCAAAACGCCGAGGATGGCGCGAGCGAGGCTGGTTTTGCCGCTGCCGGATTCGCCGACGAGGCCGACGATCTCGCCAGGCGCCATGGCGAGGCCGATGCGGTCCAGCACATGGGCCGGCCCCTTTTCCGTGCGGAAGGTGAGCGACAGGTCGTCGATCTCGAGCAGCGGGTCCATCGCGCTACCCGCCGCGCCGGGTTTTCGGATCGAGGATGTCGCGCAGCCCGTCGCCGAACAGGGTGCAGCCGAGAACCGTCAGCAACAGAGCGAGACCGGGCGCCAGGGCATACCACCATGCATCCGGCAGGTAATCGCGGCTTTCGGCGATCATGCGCCCCCACTCCGGCGAGGGCGGCGGCGGTCCGAGCCCGAGGAAGCCGAGCGTGGCGGAGGCGAACGCCGTCGTGCCGATGGCGGTGGTGGTCCGCACGACGATCGAGGAGGCGATGTTCGGCAGGATATGCAGGAAGATCACGCGCCAGGCGGACGCGCCCAGCGCGATGGCCGATTCCACGAAGGTCTCGTGGCACATCGAGCGCGTCTCGGTGAACACGATCCGCGCCCAGAACGGCCAGTAGGTGACGGAGAGCGCCAGGATCACGCTGCCGATGGAGGGGCCGAGCGACTGGGTGATGGCGATAGCCAGGATGATCTGCGGGACAGCCAGCAGAATCTCGACGCCCCCCCCGAGCATGAGGCTGACGCCGTTATTGTAATAGCCGGCGACGAGGCCGATCGGTACGCCGATCAGCACGCCTGAGAGCACCACCGTGGCGGTGATAAGTAGCGTCGTCCGCGCGCCGAGGATCACCCGGCTGAAAATATCGCCCCCCATGCGATCCGTGCCGAACAGCGCCTCCGATGACGGTGGCAGGAGCCGCCGCTCTATGTGGAAGATCTGTGCGTCCTCGGGATAGGGGACGATCATTGGCGCGGCGATCGCGACGGCGACGACGAGGCTCAGCAGGATCAGGCCGACCAGTGCCGTGCGATGACGGACAATGGATTTGATGAGGCTGATCATGGCGCGCCACGGGGATCGACCGCCATCTGGAGCAGATCGACCAGCAGGTTGCTGAGCGCGAACAGAATGCCGACGCAGAGCGTGACCCCCATCACCGCATTGTAGTCGGAGTACAGGATCGACCGTACCGCATAGGTACCGAGCCCCGGCCACTCGAAAACCGCCTCGATGACCACCGCCCCGGTGAGTGAAATGCCGAAGACCAGCCCGAGCTGGGTGACGGTCGAGTTGAGCGCCAGGCGCAGGACGTATTTCCAGACGATCACCCGGCGCGGCAGGCCCATCGCCGTCTGATAGGCGACCGAGGGCGAGGCGACGGCCTCGATCACCGAGGTTCGCGTGAAGCGCATGATCACGGCGGCGCCCGGCAGCGCCAGCGTCAGCGTCGGCAGCACGATGTGGCGAAGCGCCGAAAGAAAATTCGGCAGATCGCCGGCGATCAGCGCGTCGATGGTCAGGAACCCCGTGACCGTCTCCGGCGCGAAGTCGTCGATCCGCCCCGACAGCGGCAGCCAGCCCAGTCGCATGGAGAACAGCAGTTGCAGCTGCATCGCGATCCAGAACGGTGCCACCCCGATGAACAATACGCTCGCCAGCCGCAGCAGGTGATCGAGCCACGAATTGCGGCTGAGACCGCTGACCACGCCGAGCGGGACGCCGATCAAACCGGCGGCCAGCACACCGATGATGGTGAGCTCCAGCGTCGCCGGCAGCCTCTCCACCAGATCGTCGACAATCGGCTGCTGGGTATAGAAGCTGGTGCCGAGATCGCCTTGCGCCACTTGGCGCAGATATTCGACGAACTGCTCGGGAAGCGGACGGTCGACGGCCAGGCGCTCACGCGCTTCCTGCACTTGCTCTGTCGTCGCATTCTCGCCGACGGCCAGAACCGCGGGATCCGTTGGCACGATGCGCGCCAGCACGAACACGACCGCAAGCAGCCCGAGCACGGTCGGCATAAACCAGACCAGTCGATTGGCGACCATGGAAGCCACGTTCACAGGTGCATCTCCGGTCAACGCCTACTGCGGTCAGCGCGTCATCGTCGCCCAGCGAATGTCGTTGCCATTGGTCCCCGGCGAGAAGCGAATGCCCGAGACCCGCGTCGAATAGGGACCGAACCACCGGGTATTGTAGATGAAGATGCCGGCGGCATCGTCGCTGACGATCTGGCTCATCTTCTCGTACAATTCGCGGCGCCTTTCCTGGTCGCTGGTGAGGAGAGCCTCGTCGAGCAGTTGATCGAACACGGGGTTGCTATAATAGGACATCGTCCGCGTGCCGTGATAGCGCGTGCCGAAACCTTCTCCGACCCAATTATTCGGATCGACATAGAAGGTGCTCCGCCAGACCGGCGTCACGTCGGCCTGGGTCTCGGCCTTGGCGAAGCGGCTGGCCACCACCGCCCATGGCGTGACGTCGATATCCGCCTCGATGCCGATCTGGCGGAGCGAGCTCTGGAACAAGACGGCAGCCTGCTCGGATTCGCTGTAGCCGGCCAGCGCATTGATGGTGATCCTGCGCAAGGGCTGCTTGACCTGCGCCAGTTCCTCGCGCGCCTTGGCGAGGTCGAAGCTGTAGCCCTTCAGCCCGGGGGGCGTGCCCCAGATCGTGACCGGATTGGGTCCCGGATTGCGGGTGACCGAGTCCTTCATGATGTTCTTGATGAAGCCGTCATAGTCGAAGGCATAGGCGAGCGCGCGCCGGAAGTGAACGTCGTTCATCAACGGCTTGCTGTTGTTGAGCGCCAGCAGAAAAACGCGCATCGATTCCGCTTCGAGAACCTGCACGTTGGGGGACTGCCTCAGGCGCTGGATCTGCTCGTAGGTCAGTCCGTCAGCCCCGTCGAAATCGCCGCGCATCAGCCCCAGCACGCGGGTGTTGGTCTCCTGCACGGTACGAAACTCGATCTGGTCGATCGGTTGCCCGGCCCAGCCGGCGAAGTGCTTGACGAAGCGCTGCCCGCTCCAGCCGACCGCCGGCTCGTAGCGGCGCAGGACATAGGAACCCGTGCCGGCCTCGTTGCGTGCAAGCCAGCCGGCTCCCCAGTCGCCGTCCTTCTCCTTGGAGCGGACGAGTGCGCTGTTGACCACGAGGATGTTGGGCACCGTGGTCAGGAAGATCGCCGAGGGCGTGGCGAGGTTGAAGACCACGGTGTGCGGATCGGGCGTCTGCGTCGAGCCGGGCTTGATGAGGTCGAGATAGAAGCTCGCCGGTCCCTTACCGAGAGCGAGGATGCGCTCGATCGAGTAGGCGACGTCGGCCGAGGTCACCGGCGTACCGTCGTGAAACGTCGCGTCGGCCCGCAGCCTGAAGGTATAGGTCTTCCCGTCGTCGGAAACGGTGTAGCTTTCCGCCAGCCACGGTATCAGCTTCGGTGGATTGTCCACGAAGCGCAGAAGGCCGTCATAGAGATTGAAGCGCACCGCCGCGCGGCCCTGGTCGAAGACCGTGTGGGGGTCGAGACTGTCGAAGGCGCTGCTGTTGGCGAAGACGAACCTGGTTCGCGACTGCGCCGAGGCGTCGTCGCTATTGCCTGCCAGCAAGACGAGACCAAGGAGGCCGAATTTCAGGATTTCCCGACGCGACGTCGCCATGGTGTCACTCCGCTACGCATAGGCATTTGACGAACGACCGACCGCGCCCAAACTATCACCGCCGTTACCCGAGCGGCCGTGCCGATGGCACTCACGGCGTCAATCCTGGTAAAAATTGGTAAGGCGGCGGCGAGGCCATGCGGGGCGGCGGCCTCTAAGTTGTTGATTGAAAATAATTAATAGAAATTTATGTCAACCCGCTCCGTTCTGGTCGATTATCTTAGGATAGGGCGAGCGCCGCACTGAAGCCTTGTATAGTAAATATACTCGGGACATCTGTTTTCAATCGATATGCCTCGACGTCATGTGCCTTGAAGCTTGAGCCGCGCTTCTGGAACGAGCGATGGACGACAGTTCCAACAGGGGCAATTGAAGGACATGGAACCGCAGTGTCCGGAAGCCGATGCCACGATATATATCTTCGGTCCCTTCCGGCTCGCTCCCGGAAGGCAGCTGCTGCTCCGTAACGGACTCCAGGTTCGCATAGGCGGTCGGGCGCTCGATATTCTTACCTTGCTTGTGCGCCGGCCGGGCGAGGTCGTCACCAAAAACGAACTGATCGAGTTCGTATGGCCCAACACCTTCGTGCTGGAGGCCAACCTCAAGGTCAATGTCGCGGCGCTGCGAAAAATTCTCTCGGAGGAGGCCTCGGAAGCCTATATCGCGACGGTGGCCGGCCGCGGCTATCGCTTCGTGGCGAGCGTCGAGATCGAGCGGGACAGGATGACCCCCGCGCCCCAGCTTGTCTCCCGTGGCGCGAAATCACTGCCCAAGGCTCCCTCGCTCATCGGCCGGGCGGGCGAGATCGAACAGATCATCTCTGCGGTTTCCGCGGCCCGGTCCGTCTCCATCGTCGGGCCGGGCGGGGTCGGCAAGACGGCGATCGCGCTCGCTGTCGCCCACCGTCTGTCGGACGTCTATGCCCATGGCGTCGCCTTCATCGATCTGTCCACCGTCGGCGACGCGCAATACGCCATTGCCGCGATCGCCTCGGGGGTGGGCGTCCGGCAGCGTTCCGAAGACACGCTGTCGGAAGTGATCGACCTCCTGCACGGGCGCGAGATGTTGCTCATCCTCGATAATTGCGAGCACCTCATCTCTGCGGTGACAACGGTGGTCAACCGCTTGCTGGACGCGATACCCACCATCGCGATTCTCGCCACCAGCCGCGAGCCGTTGCGGACCATGTCCGAACAGATCTATCGCCTGCCGACACTGGCGGTGCCGGAGAGATCGGCCAGCATCGGCGCGGACGAGGCGATGGGTTTCGGTGCCGTCCAGCTTTTCGTCGCTCGGGCGCAGGAGCGCGACGCCTACGCGCTGAGCGAGGAGGACGCGCCACTCATATGCGCGATCTGCCAACGGCTGGACGGGATCGCCCTCGCGATCGAACTGGCGGCCAGCAAGGCGCCGGCCTACGGCGTGCCGGCCTTGGCCCGCATGCTCGAACAGAGGTTCCTGCTGGTGGGAAACGGCGAGCGGGCGGCGCCGCTGCGCCAGCAGACCCTGCTCGCGACGCTCGACTGGAGCTACCGCCTGCTGGCGGAGGACGAGGCGACGCTTCTGAGGCTGCTATCGGTCTTTGCGGGCGCCTTCCGGCTGCAGGACGCGGTCGCCGTGCTCGAACCAGCCGGTCTCGATGCCGCGTGGACCATCGATACGCTCGAACGGTTGACGCACAAATCGATGGTCTGCGCGGAGTATCGCGACGGGCGGCTGACCTACCGGCTGCTGAAAAGCACGCGCGCCTACGCCATGGAAAGGCTGGCCGATTCCGCCGAGCAGGACAGTGCGCTGAAGCGGCACGCCTGGCATATCCTGACATTGTTCGAGCAGGCCGCAGAAGAGTGGGAGTGGCGCGAGAAGCCCGAATGGATGGCCGATTACGCCGATCGGGTCGACGACCTGCGCAACACCATGGCGAGGGCGTTCGGTCCGAATGGCGACCGGATGCTCGGCATCCGGCTGACGGCCGCGGCGATCCCCCTATGGAACGAATTGTCGTCGATGGGGGAAATGCAGTCGCGTGTCGAGCGCGCGCTGCTGGCCATTCGCGAGATCGGCAGCTGTCCCTCCGATCTGACGGCGAAGCTGGTGGCCGCGCGCGCCTCCGGGATCAGCTTCGCCCAGCACCTCGCCTTTGATGCCGAGGGAGCCTGGCTCGAATGCTACAAGCTCGGGGTGGAGATCCAGAGCCCGAAATATCAGCTCTACGGCCTGTGGGGGCTGGCATCCTACCTCGTATTCGTCGGGCGCCATCACGAGGGCATTCGCTGGTTCAACCAGTTCATGAGCCTCGCCGAGGCCCAGAGCGACTGGCCGGCGATGGCCGAAGGCAACCGCTCGCTGGCGATGGCGGAAATCTATATCGGCAAGATCGCCAGCGCGCGGCAGCGGCTCGAGCGGCTGGTCACACGCCACCAGCGTTCCAAGGACCCGGTGCATTTCGCGCGGTTCCATGCGGAGCGCGGCGTGGCGATCCGCTGCTCCTACGCGATCGTGCTCTGGATATCCGGGGAACCCAACCGCGCGATGGACATGGCGCGCGAGGCGGTCGGCCGAGCCGAGGCAACGGGGCACGTGGTCTCGCAGTCGAATACGCTGGCCGTCTGCGCCATCCCCCTCGCATTATGGACCGGAGAGTTGCAGAGCGCCGATGGTTTCCTGACCTCGCTCGAACAGAACGGCCTGAAGGAAGACATCGGCATCTGGCGGGAGGTTTGCCGGTTCTTCCGCAGCGTTCTCCGCGCCAAGCGCCAGGAGCAGGGGGCCGCCGCCGAGATGCGGGTGCGGCTGGACGAACTCATGGCCGCGCGGTTCCTCCTGCGCGCGCCCATGCATTACAGCATGGTCGCCGAGGCCCTGCTGCTGTCGGGGGCCGTCGACGAGGCGAAGGCGCTGATCGAGGAAGCGCATGCGCTGGCACGCACGCAGTCGGCCGAATGGTGCATGCCGGAGATCCTGCGTATTTCCGGCCTGATCGAACGTCGCCTCGGTGATGACGAGGAGGGCGAGCGGCTGATGCGGCTCGCGGTGGTGAAGGCCGGCGATATCGGCGCCCTGACGCTGGAGCTCCGCGCCGCCGCCACGCTATCGGAGAAGCTGGAGGCTGACGGCTGCATTGCCGCCGCCTTCGATCTCCTTGCCAGGACCTGCGCCAAGTTCAAGGATGATGTCGAGTTCGCGGAGCTTTCGGCCGCGCGGCAGCGCATGCATGTCTTCCTGACGCTCGACTGATCGCCCGATCCGGCATGTCTCCCGCTGGGACCCATGCGTCCAGCCGCATGTTCAACATCCGCCACCCGGCGATCAAAGGCGAGCTTTACGTCTTTTGACCAGCTTTGACATGCCAGCCGCATCCCGGTTGCTACGATGTGGCCATGAATAGATCTCCATCGGCCGTCGAAACGCGCTCCGGTGATGGAGGCAAGTCTTGTTCGACATCCCTCTTCCCCAAACGGATTGGTGCGACGTGTCAGCCACGGTGCTTCCCGATCTATTCTCACCGACCCGGATCGGTGCCTTCGATGTGGCCAACCGGATCGCGATGGCGCCGCTGACCCGTTCGCGGGCCGACGCCGACGGCGTCCATTCGCGGCTCGCCATCGATTATTATCGCCAGCGCGCCTCGGCGGGCCTGATCATTTCCGAAGCGACGAACATCTCGCGGCAGGGGAGGGGCTATGCCTTCACGCCCGGCATCTACACCGACGCGCATGTCGCCGCGTGGCAGCCCGTCGTGGATGCCGTGCACGACGCCGGAGGGAAGATCGTCTGCCAACTCTGGCATGTGGGCCGGATGTCGCATGTCTCGCTGCAGGAGAATGGTGCGGCGCCGGTGGCGCCGTCGGCCATCCGGGCCGGCGAGCTGGTCTTCCTTGAAACCCAGACGCAGGCGACGCCCTCCATGCCACGGGCGCTGGAGACCGATGAAATCCCGGGTTTGATCGAGGATTACCGGAACGCCGCGCGCCGGGCGAGGGAGGCCGGCTTCGACGGCGTGGAGGTCCACTCGGCCAATTGCTACCTGCTGGAGCAGTTCATCCGCGACAGCACCAATCAGCGGACCGACCGATATGGCGGCCCGGTCGAGAACCGGACGCGGTTTCCCATCGAAGTGATCACAGCCGTCGCGGAAATCTGGGGTCCCGACCGGGTCGGCGTGCGGCTGTCCCCGCTGACCCGCGCGGTGGGCGATACGCCGCTCGACAGCGATCCGCAGGCGACCTACGGCTATCTGGCCCGCGAACTCGGCACGCTGGATCTGGCCTATCTCCATTGCGTCGAGGGCCAGACGCGCGGCCCGAACGGCGCCGCGGCGTTCGATTTCCGGGCGCTCCACGCCGCCTTCGGTGGACGGTATATCGCAAATAACGGCTATGACCGGCAGCTGGCGATCAATGCCATCGCGACGGGCCATGCCGACATGATCGCCTTCGGCCGGCCCTTCATCAGCAATCCCGACCTGGTGGAGCGCCTGCGATCCGACGCGCCGCTCTCCGACCCCGACCAGGCGACGTTCTATGGCGGCGGGGCCGAAGGCTATACGGACTACCCGACACATTATGCGCAGGCGGGAGCCTGACCTGACCGGCAGGTGGAAACGCCCTGCCCTTGGCCGCCGCCCCCGATACATCGCAAGCAGGAGGCAAGACGCATGCTCGACAAGGGCTATGGCGCCCAATGCGCCGCCGTGACCGTGCACTGCACCGAGGCGGCCCAGCAACGCCGACGCGGGCTGACGCTGTTCGCGCTGGCCTTCGGCAGCTTCTGCATCGGCACCTCCGAATTTGCCAGCATGGGCATCATCCAGCTGTTCTCGGCCAGCCTCGACATCGACATCCCCACCGCCACGAACGCCATCGCCGCCTATGCCTTCGGTGTCGTCATCGGCGCGCCGCTCGTCACGCTGGTGGCCGCGCGGCTGAACCGCCGGACGCTGCTGCTTTACCTGATGGGGCTGTTCGTGATCGGCAATGTGCTGTCGGCGCTGGCGACCGGCCTCGGCACCTTCGCCCTCGCCCGGTTCATCAGCGGCATGCCGCAGGGCGCCTATTTCGGCGCCGGGGCGGTGGTAGCGACCTATATCGTGGGTCCCGGTCGGGGCGGGAAGGCCTTCGCGCTGGTGATGACCGGCCTGACCGTCGCCACCATCGTCGGCTCGCCCATGGCGACATTGCTCGGCCAGACGCTGGGCTGGCGGAACACCTATCTCACGGTCGCCGGCTTCTCCGTGCTCTCGTTGCTGGCACTTTGGGCGTGGGTACCGGTCACCGATGCGCTGCGGGGCGGCTCGGTGGTGCAGGAACTCGGCTCGCTGCGCAGACCCGCCGTATGGATCACCATGCTGGTCGCTGCGCTCGGCGTGGCCAGCATTTTCGCGGTCTACACCTTTATCGCTCCGTTCACGACGGATGTCGCCGGGCTCGCCCCGAGCTGGATTCCGCTGGCGCTGGCGCTGTTCGGCATCGGCATGACGGTGGGAAATCTCGTCGGCGGACGTCTGGCCGATGCCTATCCCGCGCGCGGGCTATTGATCGGTTTCGGCGGAGCCCTCGTCATGCTGGCGCTGCTCGGTGCCGGCGGCGGCGATGTGTGGATCCTCATGCCCATGCTGTTCTGCATCGGGATGACGATGATGATGGCGATCCCGACCATCCAGGTGCGCCTGACGCGGGTCGCACCGGAGGCGCCGACGCTGATGGGGGCGCTGAATCTCGCCTCGCTCAACGTCGCCAATGCCATCGGCGCCTGGGCCGGCAGCCTGACCATTGCCGCCGGATACGGGCTGCTGTCGGCGGCATGGGCTGGCTTCGGCCTCACCTTGCTCGGCGTTCTCGTCTTCATCTTCAGCCTGCCGAGATCGTCCCAGCTGGCCCCCGCGTGAGACGGGCGTCCCGGAGTGCACGCCGGCGAAGCGGCTGCCGATGAAGGCCGCACCTTTTCGACCGGACGAACGACCCATCGAGATGCTGGGAACTGGAAAGATCGTTGGTCGCGGGGGATGAAATTCCGATCGACCGGGCGCGCCGGTGCATGCGAGATTCGCGCATGTGCCGGGCGTGCGCGGTCGTTGGGCGGCGTACCGGCCCTCATGTCCGAGAGGAAGTCGATGAGCTCGATCGGGCTGCTTGAGCTGGTCATCGCGACGCTGTTCGCGGCCATCGCGCTTCAATTTCTCGCAAATCGCCTGTCGTTGCCGCCGGCGGTCGCGCTGTTGGCAGGCGGTGCGATCCTGGCCTTCGTGCCGGGCCTGCCGGCCATCTCGCTCGATCCGGCGTTGGTTCTGGCGATCTTCCTGCCGCCGCTGCTGATGGATGGCGCATGGTTCATCGCCATCAATCCGTTGCGCCAGCACATGATCGGCATCGGCGCGCTGGCGGTGGGGGCGGTGCTGTTCACCACCATCGTCGTCGCGGTGGTCGCCCATGCGCTCGTGCCCTCCCTGCCATGGGCGGCTTGCGCGGCGCTGGGGGCGATCGTCTCGCCGCCGGACGCCGTGTCGGCGCGGGCCGTGCTGCACAGGGTGAGGCTGCCACGGCGGCTGTCGATCCTGCTGGAAGGCGAGAGCCTGCTGAACGATGCCACCGGCCTCGTGCTGTTCCGCTTCGCGATTGCCGCTAGCGTGACCGGGACGTTCAGCACCGTCGCGGCACTGCAGAACTTCGCGCTGCTGGCGGTGGGCGGCGCCGCCGTCGGCGTCGCGGTGGGCGCGGCCTGGGTGCTGCTGGTGCGCCGGCTCGACGACGACTACCTGATGATCGCCGCATCGGCGTTGGTGTGCTGGCCGGCCTATATGATCGCCGAGAGCCTGCACCTGTCCGGGGTCGTCGCGACCGTGGTGAACGGCCTGATCTGCGGCTGGTATCAGCATGTCCTGTTCCCCGCCTCCGTGCGCCGGCGCGGCACGTCGTTCTGGACGGTGATGATCTTCCTGATGGAGGCGCTGGTCTTCATGCTGATCGGCCTGTCGCTGCGCGGGGTTATCGAACGGGTCGGCGGCTTCGGGGTGGTCATCGAGGAGATGGCGGTGCCGATCCTGCTGATCATCCTCGCCATGACCGCCGCACGCTTCGTCTGGATCTTCGGAGCGGACCTCCTGATCGTGCTGGCGCGGGCATCGGGCCTTCGCCGCTATGCGCCTGTGGGGCCACGCGGGGCGATGGTGCTCGGCTGGGCCGGCATGCGCGGGGTGGTGACGCTGGCGGTGGCGCTCAGCGTCCCGGAGGGCTTTCCCGGACGCGATTTCATCCTGGTGGCTGCTTTCGTCGCCATCCTGATCACCGTTCTCGTGCAGGGGACGACACTGGGAGCGGTGATCCGTTGGGTGCGCCCCGCCGAAGTGGCGACGGATCGTCCCCGGCTGACCATGAGCCAAGCCGAGTCGGCGATCGCACAGGCGGAGCTGACGCTCATCGAGCGCCGCGCCTATGACCCGGATGGAACGCTCATCCATCCGCTGCTCCTCGATCATTATCGCCGGAAGGCGACGCACCTCGCCGAATATGCCGACCGGGTGGAAGACTACGGACCGACGCTTCACGCCCACTTCAACCTGGTGCTGGAGGCGATCGCCAGTGGCCGCATCGAACTGCTGCGGCTTCATCGCAGCGGCCAGATCGACGAGGAGACGTTGCAGGAGCTCGAACGTGACCTCGACCTCGAAGAACTGAGTGCGCGATCCAACCTTGTATAGATCGCCGTGCGAACCGGCCGGCAAGGCACGCCGCCAACGTCCGTACCGGGCGCGACGTCCCGGTTCGATGGTTATCCGTTTCTCACCGGTTCACTCGACTGCTTCGATCTCGCTCGGACGCCAACTCTTGTCGAACAAGGAAGGGAGCGGGCTGTAGAGGCGAAGGATCGTGAACCAGCCCTTCTTGGGGTCGGTCTGGATCCAGTTGCCGCGTGGGGCGCCGTTGGGCTGCGCGGGACCGAAATAGATCGTGGTCGCGCCGTCGGCCGCCACTTCAGCCGCCGGGGAGGGATAGCTTTGGCTGCCGGCGCGTGGATATTTCTGCGGCGTCTGCAGCATCGAGCGGGTCTGGTTGTCGTAGAGCGTGAAGGACCAGAATGCCTCAGCCGGGATGCCCTTGGGTAGGGTCACCTTGTAGGTCTTCGCGCCGTCGAACGGCTTGCCGTCGGCGTCGAGGAAGCCCATCAGATATTGCGAGCCGACGCCGGGAATCCGCATGATCATGCCCGGCGAATCGAGCGTATAGGCGTAGTAGAAGGCCGTGCGCGAATCGAGCGTGCGCGCGCCGGTCGGCGGCCGCGGCTTGAAGACGCCCTTCTCGAACACCGGCGGCGGCGTCTCGAAGAAGGCTCCGCCTTCCCACAGCATGTTGCCCCAGTGCGAGCCTTCGTAATAGGCCCAATCCGGGTGCTCCATCGCGTAGCGCCAATTGAGCGCGCGGCCCGTCGCCTGCCCGACCGCGGCGGCTTCGGAGAGGATATTCTTCATCCGCTCGTCCGGCTGGAACGGCTTGCCGTGCACGATGCCGATGGCGGCGAGCTGGCCGGCGAGTTCCACATCGTAGCTGGTGGCCGGCTCGTTCTGGACGTTCTCGTTGATCAGCTCGAAAAAACCGTAGTCGCTCGGCGGGACGGTGTTGAACGAGCGACCGGTGCCTTCGATGAACGTGGTCTCGGGGACCTTGGGTTCGCCGGCGATCCGCACCGTTCCGTCGAGCGCCGCGGCGATGCTGGTGCCGTAGCTGCCCGGCTCGTAGGGATAGACCTTCATCGTCCGCTTGATGTTGTCGACCGCCGGCTTGGGATCGTTGCCGACGAGATTGGCCCGCGCCGCATAGAGCGCGAAATTGGTCTTCGAACGGGCGATGAAGTAGCCGCCCTCGGGCAGCGGGCCATCATAGTCGGGGCCGACGATCAGGTATTTCCCGCCCAACCCGCGATCCGGGCCCGGCGCGCCGATGTCGATGATCCAGGAGAACCACATGTCGTTGATCGTGCCGATGCCGCCCGAGGGCTGCTCGATCACCACCGGTGCTTTGCTCAGGTCGAGACCCGCCATGTAGTAGATCGTATCGGCGTTGGCGGTCAGGAACAGCGACGCCGAGTCCATCAGCTCGGAGAAGATGACGACATCGCCGGGCTTGGCGCCGATCTCCTGGAAGCCCTTCACAAGGGCGAGCGCAGAGGCTCCCCGGAAGCTGTTGTTGTAGACGTCGAGCGCGCGGGTGAAGTCGAGCACGTCGTAGACCTTCCGCGCCGTTTCGGCTGTCGGCACGCCGTCCTGGAACTCGAGCGTGCCGGCACGGGTATCGACCGCCGCCGGTGCCGACAGCGACCTGACGGTTTCGGTGGAAACGTCGGAGAAGGCCGGACCTGCCGCGAGAAGCAAAGCAAGGCTGCTGATCAGGGTCGAACGCATCATTGTCATTGCCCCTTTGCGCGGACTCACTTCCAAACGCGCTGGATGGCCACACTGCCTCCTCTGAGCGTAGTACCCTGTCACCGCCATGTATAGCTTCGGCAGGAGCCGCCTAAACTCACTCGTCTGCACGAACGGGGTTCTTGACATCAAAAGACAAGCCCCGGCCCGGACGGCCACCGGAAGCTAATAGCCATTAAGGCGGGAACCCCTAACCCAGGCTGAATGCCCGCCTTGTGGCGGCGACTTGTGGCCGTTTTGGCGCGCATGGGCCTCCCTTCGAGAGCGGTGCCGATGAAGGGCGGCGCACACTAGGCGTGCGCCGGCTGCCAATGCGGATAGGTGACATAGGCGGTCAACGCGCCTTCCTCATCGGTGCGGATGGTGACGGCCTCGCCCTTCGGCATATAGACGATGTCGCTGGCGCCGGCGACGATCGTGCCGGCCTCGGTGGAGACCGTGAGCCTGCCCTCCAGAACGATCATGACGTCGTCAACCGCCATGGTCTCGGCGAGGCTCTGATGCGGGGCGTAGCGTCCATAACCGATGGTGATCGGCCCGCCCTGCCGCTCGTCGACCAGATTGCCGACGAATATGTCCGCTTCCTGGCCGGGCGAGCGTTCCAGCGAGGCATCGGCGATGGTGAACTTGCGAAGCTTCATCACTTTTCTCCTTCCGCGCGAGGTTGCGAGGCGCCATCTGGCCGTGACGCCGGCGGCAGGGATCGACGGTTTGCGTGCCGGAATGTTCCCCGATCGCGTCGACACGCCCGGGCGACGAGGCACGGGCGGGCCGATGTGCCGCCGCACGGCTCAGACGATGATGGCGGTCACACGGATCTCGATGCGCATGGTCGGCAGTCCCAGCGCGCCGACGCCGGTCTGCGTCCAGATCGGCGCATGGCGCGGCATATAGCGGCGGTAGAGGCGCGCCATCGTCTCGTTGACCTCGGGGGGAAAGCCGCCGACATGGTAGGAATTGACGTGCACCACATGTTCCCAGCTCGCGCCTGCCGTCACCAGCGTGCGCTCCACATTATGGAACGCCTGAGCGATCTCCTCCTCAAGGGCATCGGGAATCCGCAGATCGTCATCCCAGCCGCCCTGGCCGGATATCTCCACGCGATTGCCGATCCGCACCGCCTGCGAGTAGTGCAGCAGGTCGCGCAGGCGTTCCCCATAACCGGGGGTGACGAAGAATTCCGGCTTTTCCATTCCGTCCTCTCTTCAGTGGTTCAGGGCCGGTGGCCGATCAGAGGGTGACGCCACCGGGCGCATTTTGACGTTCCGTGGCGTGATGCAGTAGTCCCGCGGTCCGGCAGGCTGTGTCGCGAAAAGGGAAACGTCGCCATCGGCGATGGCCCACGACCTCTGTCGGAAGCGCGCGCACGCCGACCGGGGCCGAGCGGCCGGCCGCGAGGGTCATGTTCATGGCCGCTTCATATTCCAGACGACGACCGTCCAAGTCTGGGATACCGGCAAAAGCCGGCTCCCGGATGCCTTGCTGATCTCGCCCATTACTGCCGGTCGGCGTTCTCCCGCATAGAATTTACGCGGGTGGATGGGCGCGTTGAATAGCTCAGCCGGCCGGCCCGGACCCCAATCGCCGAAGGACCGGCTCCGGATCGCTCAGGTCGCCAAGGATGAGGCTCTGGTGCTCTCCCACCTGCGTGACGAGGGACGGAGTGCCGAAAATTCCGCGCCGGAACGCCGCTTGAGGATCCTTGAGCACATCGATCACCTCGAAGGTAATGTCTCCCTCGAGACCCTTCAGAAGATTTTCCAGATTTGCGATGGCCCGCCGGGAGTAGAGAGTGTCGCCGGCGACATAGAGTTCGAAGCGGATCGATGAGGGAGCGGACCCCTGCGCCGCAGGCGGTGGCCTGTTATCCGTCATCACGCGTCCCCGTCCGGTTGAGGCGCGGAGAGTGTTGAACGGCTGCTGCGCCGTCGGCTCATCATGTCGCGGCGCTCCTCTTCGGCATGCGATACGTCACGCGCCTGTCTCTGAAGCCGGTGGAGATCCTCCCGCTTTTCCTTCAGTTCCGTTTCGAGCGCGAGCTGGCGACGCTCCAATTCCTCGATGTCCCGTATCGTTCCACGCTCGACCCGGTCCGCTTCCAGTTCCGCCTTGCGCAGATCCTGCTCGTTGGCCCGCTCCTTCTGCCAGCGCAGCGAGCCCATGAGGACGGCACCATCCTCGGTGAAGGCGTCGGCAATGGTGATGCCTTCGTTGGAGAGGAGAAGCTCACCCACCTGGTTGGAATGAGGCGTGCCTCGTGATTTCACGACGGTGAGGCTGCGATTGCGTTCGCCGCTTTGCACGAGATAGGAAAGATGTATCCAGTTATCACATAGCGTCGACACGTTCGAACGGCTGGATTCATTCTCTCCGTTCAGGCGGTCGAGCAGGCTCGTCATCACAACGGTGATGCCCTCGCGCTTGCACAGTTGCAGCAGCCGCCGGACCGCATTCTGGGCGCTTTGCGAGCTCGTGAAGATCGATATCGGGTCGATCAGCAGGTGCCGCGGGTGGTGGTCGCGGACTTGTTCGGCGATCTCATGGGCAAACTCGTCAGGTCCGGCGGATCGATCGACCATGCCGTGCAATCGGAGCAGACCCGAACCGACATGCCGTTCGAGATCGATACGGACCGACGCGGCATTGCGGACGATTTCACCCGGGTTCTCGTCGAAGAAGATCGCCAGCGCCCGTTCTTCCCTGTTGCAGCACGCCTCGAGGAAGCTGGCACCCAGCGTCGTCTTGGCGGTGCCAGGCGAGCCCGATAGAAGCGTGCTGCTACCGCGGTAGACGCCACCGGCGAGCATCTCGTCCAGGCGGGCAATGCCGACCGAAAGCCGCTCGCTGGTAATCGGCGGCTGCTTCGGCTCCGCTTCAATGGCCGCTATCTCGATACCCTTCTGCGTCATGAGAAAGGGTACGCGGCTCTGCGCGTGAGCAGAGCTGCGGTATTTCTGAATGCGCAGGCTGCGATTCGCCAGCCCGTCTTCGGTATTGCGTTCGAGTTCGACAACGCAATCCGACATGTAAAGCGCGACCTCCTCGAAGCCCCCCGTGACGTTCGGATAGGATTTGAGCGTGAGAATCACCGTCGACGACAGCTGCTCGACATATTCCTGCATGCGCAGCAATTCCGTGCGCTGAAGCGCGGTGCTTTCCAGAAGGCTGAGAAGCGCATCGATGCCGTCAAAGACGATACAGCTCGCCTGACCGGGTGGAAACGCACCGCCGACGCTGGCAAGCAGGCCGGCAATGTCGAAGCCGCCACTAATGGCCACATCGCTACGCATCCGTCCATCCAGAATGCAGATGCGGTCCGACCCGAACAAGTCCTCGGCGTTCCAGTCGAACGCCATGAAGCCTTCGCGTATGCTGTGTGGCGACTGTTCAAACGAGACGAAGACACCATTGCCGCCGGCATTTACCACGCTGATCATCGATTGCATGGCGAAGACGGTCTTCCCGGCACCGGCTCCGCCAATGACGGCGGAGATCCTGGCGAGAGGGAGGCCTCCGCCCGACATGCGATCGAAACCGGATATGCCGGTCAACATCTTCCCGGCGGGCGCGCATGGATTATGTGTCGCAGATCGAGACATAGGCACTTCTCCTACGTGCGCCCCGCACGCGCTCGGGGATTGAGACCGTCTCAGCCGGCTTGAACGGAAAGAGCCTTTCCGTCCGAATGCCTCATGGCCCACTCCAATACAGCATCCGCATCCAGCGGACGGCTAAATAGATGGCCTTGGGCCTTGTCACACCAAATGCCCCTCAGAAAGTCGGCTTGTTCAGGCGTTTCGACCCCTTCTGCGACGATGATCAGCCCAAGCCCCCGCCCCAGACCTACGATCGATCGAGCGACGACGACATCGCGTTCCTCGCTCGGCAGGCGGCGCACAAATGACTGGTCGATCTTCAGATAAGTGACGGGCAGATCATGCAGATAGGCCAGGCAGGAATAGCCGGTGCCGAAATCGTCTATCGAAATCTTGAGGCCCATTTCATGAAGCGTCCAGAGGGCCTGGAAGCCCGGTTCTCCGCGGCGCACCATCCCGCTCTCCGTGAGCTCCAGAATAAGGCACTCCTGCGGGAAGCCCGTCCGGCACAGGATCTGACGGACATTCTCCACGAAGTCAGGCATCTTCAGCTGGACCGGCGACACGTTGACGGAGATGGGAACGCCGTCAAGAACGGTTCCTTGCCACCGGACCCCCTGTTCGCACGCCCTTTCCAGGAGCCAATATCCCAACGGAATAATTTCGCCGCTGGCCTCCGCCGCCGGGATGAACACGGCCGGCGAGACCATTCCAAGCTCCGGATCTTGCCAGCGCGCCAGTGCCTCCATGCCGACGGTGCGATTGGTGGAAAGATCCACCTGAGGCTGGTAGTACAGGCTGAAATCACCACCGTGCAACGCCTCGCTTATCTTAGCATCCAAAGGCGACGGGCGACCCGACAGGAGCAAGCCGGATGCCTTCTCCGCCACACGGCTCAGATAGCCGAAGATATCGGTCACCATGACGATGATGATGCCGACCATCGCCGTGATGATGAGCGGTACCACCTCCCGGTGGAAATCCAGCCTCGTTCCGATGTAGCCGAGCCCAATCGTGGCGGCTACCAGAACCGTCAATCGGGCACGCTGAAGCCGCCCTTCGGGGTTAGGCGCCAGCAAATGGCGCAGCGGCCCCCGATTGGCGGTTCCGCAGAGCACCGACGCCCCCGAGAGCAGGCCGCTCGCAATCACGATGATGACGATCGAGCCATCGAAGCTTTTGGCCGTGTAGAGCCAACCTACCAGAAAGGAGATCGGCAGCAGCATGGACAGCATGGCCAGGAACTGACCCGCCGCTATACGGCGCTGGGCCACAAGCACCACGGCGAGTGCCAGAAGTTCGATCATGATCGTGTTGTTGATGGTCGTGGGACCCGTGATCCAGCCAAAGAGCACCAGAACCGGCTTCAACAAGGCCAGCACCGCCGCGGTCGCCACGAGGCCGTAGGTGGGGATCACCGGCCTTGATGGCCGCAGACGCAGGGCGGCAATACCGATCAGCAGCAGAGCTGCGGAATTGAGCGGAAAGGTACGCACATTCGTACCCGGAAAAAGGGCAATGCCCCAGCCAAAGCCGAACACGGCCAGCCCGAGCAAGGCGAACGCGATGCCTGCAACTGCAAGTTTCGGAGCGAGGCGGACGCTGCGTCGCACAAGTATCTGAGGTGTGTAGCCACCTTCATTTTTCAACCCGCCTCGATCTTGCACTGAGTGATCCACCTATCGGTTGACGGTGTCAGGTATGCGCCATCTCGTCACGAAATCACATATTTTCCGAGGAAACCGCGCTGCTAAGCTTAACGCGGCCGCTACCCGCGTTAGGACGAGCCCGGTTTTCCGACGCCTGACAGTTCATGGAACGGCCCCGTCGCTGATGGCATGCATGCCCCGTGTCGCGGCCCATACGGCGCGGACGACCGTCGAATGCCAGACTGCGTTCTCCGTTCTCCGGATCTGTGAGCCAGCCGATGAGCGGAGAGGCCGGCGGCCGGCCTTGCCGCGCGCGAGGTGACGAGGCCCGCCAGCACCGGCTCCCTGTAAGGTGGGATATCTTTGCCCGGCTCGGACCGCTTGCGGTGACGGCAGCATAGCATCGTCCAAGGTTGTCGCCTCGCAAGGCTGGCAATCGTGGGGCTGGATCGATTATGGCTGGTGACCTTTGCAGGTTCGATCGGTTTTGGTGAACAGCCGACGTGGGGCGTCGCGACAGGCGCAGCGATCATGGCTGTCGGCGGCATCCGGCTCGCGCCCATCAAAACCACCGCCGAGCGAGCGGGAGAGCATGTCGGCGGTGTGACACATGGCCCGCAATCCGGCAGGCTCCGCATCGGGAAAGCAGGGCTTCGCCTCATGATGGTTTCCCGGTGACGGGGACCAGCTTCATGCGCCTCACCTATCTGGCGTTCGCGCTCCTTGGCCTCTTTTGGGGCTCGAATTTTATCTACATGAAATGGGCGGCGGAACTGATCACGCCTGCGCAAATCACCCTGTTACGTGTGTTCTTCGGCTTTCTGCCGCTGGCCTTCGTCGCCTGGCGGAAGGGCGTGATCGGCAGGGAGCAGATGCGCTGTCTGCCGCATTTCCTCGTCATGGCCGTGCTGGCGACGGCCTTTTATTATTTCGCGATCGCGGAAGGCACGGCGCGCCTTCCCTCCGGTATCGCGGGAGTTCTCGGCGGGTCGATTTCGCTGTTCACCACGATCGCAGCACTTCTATTTCTTCGCACGGAAAAGCCGAATGCACTGATGCTGGCCGGCGTGCTGGCGGGCTTTGCCGGAATCGTACTGATCGCCCGGCCCTGGGAGGGGGCGGGTAGAACGATCGATATCACCGGGGTTTTATGGATGTTGGCGGCAACCACCATCCTCGGCGTGTCCTATGTCTATGTCCGCCGCTTCATATCGCCCTACAACCTTCCGCCCCTCGCGCTCGCGACATGGCAGACCGGGCTTGCCCTGTTGGTGCTCCTGGCCGTCACCGATCGAACGGGGATGAGCGACATACTGCAAGATTGGCACGCTGCTGCCGGCGTTGCGGTAGGTCTCGGCATCCTCGGAACCGGCATGGCGTTCCTGATCTACTACCATCTGCTGCAGGAGCTGGGTGCCGTCGCCGCCTCGGGCGCAACCTACATCACCCCCAACGTTGCCCTGCTGATCGGCTGGGCCGCCGGAGAGCCCGTCGGCATCCTGGAAATTGCAGCGATTGTCCTTGTTCTCACCAGCATAGCGATATTGCAGATTGGCCGGCAACGCGCCTTGAAACCCGCCCAATAAACGGCGGGGCGCCAGCGAAACAGCTTTGAATTTCCGTCGCAAAGGTGCCGAGTGAAGGGCGGTTCGACGCCCCTCACTGAGGCAGGTGATCTGTGAGGGCGGCCAACCTGCAAGATCGGACCGCCACGCCCTGGACGGCGCCGTCCCCAAATTCTCCGGTCGCTTCGCAACCTTCTTTTCCAGGGAGTAGGCGCAGAATGATGCCAGCGTCGCCCCACCGCCCGGCAGAATTCCAAGGAATGTGCCGATACCCGTCCCCCGCAGCACGGCTGGCCAGGCCTTCCGGAAGTCATCCCGCGTCGGCCAGAGGCGGCTGAGATTGCTGGCAAGCACGCCGCGTGCTTCCACGTTATCGAGGTTCTCGATGATCTCGGTGAAACCGAAGACGCCGATCGCGATCACGACGAAGTCGATGCCGTCGAAGAGTTCGATCGCACCGGAGGTCAGGCGCTCCTCGCCGGATCATGCCGGCCAAAGAGGGCAGGTAGCCGCGATATCCGCCCGCGCCCGAGACAGGCCGATCCCGCCGACGATCAGGCCGACGAGGATCAGGAACTCGCAGACGATCCGGGGCAGGTGGCCCGGCCCCATGGCGGCGGTACCCATGGTCAGGTCGCGCCCGGCCCAGAGGCCGAGCGCACCGATTCCCACGAACATCACCGCCGTCAGGAGGTCCGGCCGATCCCCGGTCCCCGCAACCTCGCGTGGCGCTGCCATCACTTCTGTTCCTTGACCAGCTTCCAGACTTCGGCGAGCCGTTCCGCTCTTGTCGGAAGCTCCCTGTTCCAGTCTTTCGACAACCGGTACGAGATGGTGAGTGTTGATTTCCATTGAGACTTGCCTCGGCAGGCTCGGATTTTCCATCGAGAAACGACCCATGTTTTCACCACGTCTCACGCGGCACGCGCGGGGGACAGCGGAGTGATCGACATGGAGTTTTTGAGCGTCATCCGGCGCGGGCATCATCGGGATCGTTGCTCGATCCGGGAGATGTGCCGCCGCACCGGCCTCTCACGGAACACCGCCGGCCCCGGCGCCGCCTGATGCGGCGCATGGATCGAGGACGCGTGGCTCTCCTGCCCGATGGGACCGGCACCGGCGACGAAGGTGAGCGTGTCGAGCGCGAAGCCGGTGCCGGAGGCGTCGAAGATCGCCCGGTCTGCCGTCGTGCCGTATTGCCGGTGGCGCTGGAGGGTATAGGCAATACGCAGCGTGCCGCCGGCGGGCTTGGCAGGCCCCTCGGCCGTGGCGCTGCATCCCGCGACGGGCGGGTTGTGGTCGTAGATCTGCATCCCGCCCCAGGCGGAGAGCATGGCGCACGAGAAGAGGGTGACCGCTTGCGGCGGAGCCTTGATGGTCGAGACGATGTCAGGCGTCTCAGGCGACCAATCTGATTGGCCGGTCTTCGGTCGACCGGGCCTTGGGTCGTGCGGTGCTGTAGAGGGCGGCGAACTGGTCGGCCTCGCCGGTGCGGCGCGAGAGGATCTCGAGCGGCCTGCGCCACATCAGGCTGGCGGCGCGGATCTGCGCCGGGCTCCCGCCGGCATTGATGGGCTTCACGAAGGCCGCTCGCGCGGAGGCACCGGTGCCGATATTATAGCAAACCGAGGCCAGAGCGTCGAACTGGTGATCAGTCAGCGGCACCACGATGACCACGCGCACCGCGTCCTCGTACTGGATCAGATCGCGGGCGAAGATGGCGTACGCCTCGGCGGCCGTGATCGTGAGGACGGCATGGGGGATCGGCGGCGGCGGTGTGGCCGATGCCGATGGTCCAGATGCCCTCGTCGGGATACGCCGTCGGCCTGCGCGCTTCGCGGCTGATCAGCGTGGCGGGCGATCGTGCTCGTGCTCTGGCGCGGCGGTACCGGCGCCTGTTCGACGAGGGTGCGGCCCCCAAGGCGGCCTTCAGCGCCGCCTGCGTCTTCGGCCGGCGGCACCGTCAGGATAAAGCCCGCTCCCCGCTGGAAGGCGACGATGGCAGCCTTGGTCATGGCGCCGATGACGCCGTCAATCGGCCAGGCGCACGGCCGAGCACCGTGAGCTGCGTTTGCAACTCTCGTTGGGGGATATATCAGCGCTCCAGAAATAAAATGGGCCACCCCATGGGCGGCCCGCTAGTCATGAACGCATCAAAGCGTTAACTGTTGTCAGCGAACGAAATTAATGCCGCGCCTTGTGTCGCCCCCGACAAAGTTCCAACCAAAATTATACGGTCAGTGCTAATCTTAAGTTCACGGGGACCTCCCAACGCCATACTTCCGTTGCCGCCCGCTCCATTTACGAACGTTATGGTGTTAGGTCCCGGAGTTTTTGACACGATCAGAATCTGACCCTCATTCAATCCTACAACCCTCTCCACATTGAGCGCCACGTCAGTAAGACGTACATACAATGTCGGAACAGCGGAGCTCGGAACTGTCAATGTAGTTCCTGACAACGTTATTCCGACAGGTCGATTGGCAAAATTATTTCCACCCATCACCAATACCGTCTGGGCCCCGATATCGATCGGATCATCGATCGGCGGCTTCAATCCCCTAGCTTCATTATTGCGTAAACCTAAGCTTCCATCACTCGCCCACTGCGTTCCATTATTGGAGTAAAGCCTAAAATATCCTGACGTTATATTTTCAAATATATTGCCATCTATATTAATGTCACGACATTCGGAAATCTTAACTCCAGAATGATGTACGGCATATGTGCCATTCTTAATGTGATTATTTCGTATTGTTATATTTCTGGAATCTATATTCTGTGCATATGGCGCCTGATCCACCGATCCTGTCGTTGTTCCGTTGATCCAGAACGCAATAACAGGCTCAAGCGACTCCGGTGGTTCGCCAGTCCAGTCTCGTCCGCTCAAAAAGCAATTGGTAATCTCAATATTACTTTGGTGCCGCCCGTAAAAAGAGATGGGCTTCGACGAGATGATCGTGCAGTTATCAATTCGAAGGCTGTCTATGCCCTGCCTGATTTCCACCCCCCATCCATCTGCGCTCTGATCGCGAAACGAGCACCCCAGAAGCTCGACGTTCCCTTAGCTTGGATCGAAATCTGGGTAGAAATCCGGATCCAGAAAATTCTGATCCTCACCTGCAGGTATACCCAGTCCCAACCCCCTATTGGAGTGGACACCAACCCAACGGACGTTTTTCCCCCGCAACTGCCCGCCCGCGTCCTGACCGATATGACCGACGAGCTCAGTATTAATTGAATAATGCCCGCCCGGCAGCGACTGGCACGAGATTGAATATCCGCCGATCATCGACACGTTCTTGGCTATCACCGCCTCGGCTTCAAGGGCATCTCCCGCCAGCGTGTCCTTGTTGGCCTCGTGCAAATCGATTGCTCTGCGGCAGTGTTCCGCAATCGGAGAAACGATGGATCCCGCGCCGCATCCATAGATCTCACGGCCATACGCCCACACCCCTTCGGAACTGGATAGCTGGTATTTTGGCCCAATAGTTTTTGGCGAGTTAAGCAGAATAGATCCACAAAGCGTATATCTAATAGAATATCCTGGGAAATTTTCGACAATAACGTTATCTTCCTGCACCTGCTCGAAGTGACGAACATGCAGAAACTGAGTTCCAGTGCGATTTGTGCTACTATCAATTGCGGGCCCCAACGCGCGCAAACCTTTGGCAGCGAAAATTCCTGCAACTGTTGTGCGGCGCACATTGACGGGATGAGACGCAGGGTCACTATGGAATTTATATCCGAATGACAGCCCAGTCTCCAGGTAAATGTTTCCGGTAATCTGATTCATGTTTCTTATTCTAGAAAACTCTCCAATATTTACCGGCTGATATCCATTCGCATTGCCAATTCCACTAAAGTATTCCCATGTCGACGTAATAGCGATCCAATCGCCTCGCGAGATACCAACGGCAGAGTTGAGCTTTAGGCCTCGGGAGTTTATCGACACTGGATCAAATAAACTGGTCAAAATGCGATCGGCCGAACCTAAACCATCATAGCCTGGACCCATGACCTCAAGCCAAAATCGCTCATCGTTCGTCGGTGCGCCACTTAGATCAACCAAGCCTGTCTCGCATCCGTCTATTGTTACATTGATGCCTTCATTCACATAAATGAGGTGCTGACGCTCGGTCAGCTTATATTCTCCGACCATCTCAAGATGCAGGCTGACATCCTCTTGGGCCAAAGTGTTTGCCCTTTGGAAAAACTTCATAAACGACAGATTGGTGTCCTGACCTGTAATCGAAGCCCCGAACATCTCGGGTCGCAACACGCCATCTAATGGAAACGGCAGGTAATATGAATCGACCTCGCCGAAGAGTGCGACCTGCCCTTCGTTTCGCAATTCCCTTAATATGAAGTTGCCGAAATATCGATCAAATCCATTATCTGCATTGAGTTGAAATTTATTATTTCCAGGTCTGGCAACAAAAATTATCTCGTGAGAATTGTTATCACCAGATCCCGTAAAATATCTTGTTGGATCATATCCATTCGAATTTAGCAGCCAAATTGACCATATTCCCGTGTTACCTCCCTGAACATTCCAGTTCAATCTGTAACGCTTCCCCGGTTTAATATCGAATGACAAGACAGGATAAGTGTAATCATCTGCACCGCTTGCGTGAATTCGTCCTTCTGAATCTTTCCCACCAACCGTCTCCCAATTCCCACGATATTAATCCGTCAGCAAAGAAGTTAGTGCTCTGGAACTCTTGTGGCTCGGCCTGTCTTACATATAAGGCTCGCCCGCCATCGCCGGGTTCGCCAAACCCATCGACACGCACATATTTCGGAAATCCGCTTGGGGGAGGCGAAGCTGTTTTTGCTTCGAGTAAAGTAGTAATATAAATTGTATCCATTTCGATATCGCTTCGAAATTAAATTTTCAGACACAGCATGATAGTCCGATCTACGGTTCAGCCGGCAAAAAACCGCCTTGGTGCCTGAGACATTTTCTCATTTTCCTGTGTATTCGAGATCAAGCAATCGGGCCCCCTGGGGTGAGGGCGTTCCGGCGTGGTGCCCTCAATCGCGCCAAATAAAAGCCGCCGCCCCGCAGGCGGCGGACGTGGGGCTGAGATACAGCGCGCCACGCAATTCACTCAGCAATTTGTAACAAGTTTTGGGGGCATAATGATGCGGCACGCCCGTACCGTGCGCGCCATCATGATCATTAGTGCCGAGCCTCACGCGTGGTCGCCTTCGGCATGAGCCGGGCAAAAGCGTATTTCGAGGTCCGGTCGACGGCAACGAAGAGATAGCGCTTGTCTTCTGCGGTCCGCACTTCAGCGATGTCGATGGAAGAAGCCGATAGGATGAGGCGGCCAGCGAACCACCCACAATACTGAACATAGAGAATTCAATCCTGTAAGTTTACGGGCAGCGTTAATCGGTCCAGATACTCGCCGATGGCACATGCAACACTGATCGTCACGTGCAGCGGCGGCACCTACTTCGATCGCGACCATTACGTCGACGTCCACCTGCCCTTGGCGCTTTCCTGCTGGCAGCGGTACGGGCTGGAGAGCGCCTCCGCGTTCTTCCCACGTGACGCCAACGCCGCGGATGTTTCCGTCGGCATCTACCAGTTCCGCGACGAGGACGCGCTGCGCGCCGCGCTGGCATCGACCGAGACGGAGGCCGTGATGGCGGACGTTCCCCGCTTCACGGATGCAACCGTGTCACGGGCCGTGGGCACTCCGCTCTGATCACGCCGGTTGGCGCTTGGGCAAAGCCGACAGCGCGCGCCACTCGCCGATCAATATCTTTCTCCAATCTCAGGACTAGCACGATGGAATTCGCTGATCGCAAGGTCTTCGTCGTCGGCGGCAGCCGCGGCATCGGTGCCGCGATCGTGCGGCGTTTCGCTGCTGCCGGCGCAACGGTGGTGTTCACCTATGCCGCCTCCGCCGGCGCGGCCGACCGGCTGGCCGCCGAGACCGGCGCGCAAGCGCTCCAGGCGGACGCGGGCGCGCGCGACGACCTGATCGCGGCGGTCCGTGACGCCGGCCCGATCGACATCTTCGTCTACAATGCCGGTCTGCTGGTGCTCGGCGATCCGCTGGCGCTGAATGCCGACGAGGTCGACCGCATGATCGACGTCAACGTGCGGGGTGCCTATTTCGGCAGCGTGGAGGCGTCGCGCCTGATGCCCGCCGGCGGGCGCATCCTCATCATCGGATCCGACACCGCCGACAGCATGCCGTTCCCCGGACTTGCCGCCTATGTGCTGACCAAGGCGGCGATGCAGGGCCTGGCGCGCGGCCTGGCACGCGATCTGGGTCCGCGCGACATCACGATCAACGTAGTCCAGCCAGGCCCTACCGATACCGACATGAACCCGGCCAATGGTCCGCGCGCGGCGGGCATGCTCGAGCCGATGGCTATCAAGCGCTACGGCACCGCCGACGAGGTCGCGAGCCTGACGCTCTATCTCGCCGGTACGCAGGCACGCGGGATCACGGGCGCCATGCACACGATCGACGGCGGCTTCGCCGCCTGAGCTCCGGCATTCACCCAGGTGGCCAAGCAGACGAAGCGGACACGAACGCTCAGTCCGACAGCGTCAGCGTCTGTGTCACCTATCGGGAACGACGCGGCAGATCGCCAGCCGCACACCGCCTGAACACCGACCACCAACCCACCCCGACCCGGGGACGGGAGGCGTGCGCCTCCATCACAGAAAGGAACCATGCCATGAAGTCCATCACCGACGCGAAGTCCCCGGATCGGGACTGGCTCAGGACCTACTACTATCTGCGCTTCTCAGTCTCCGTCATCTGGGCCGCGCTCGCCTTCACGGTCGCGAAGGCCATGGCTCCGCTGGCTGCGGTGATGCTCGTCGCTTATCCCGCGTGGGACGCGCTGGTGAACTATATCGATGCCAGCCGGAGCGGCGGCCTGGCCAGGAACAAGAGCCAGATGCTGAACTTTGTCGTCAGCGTGGTGACGGCGGTCGCCATCGCGGCGACTCTGCCGCACGGCATGCACGCGGTGCTTCAGATCTTCGGCGCGTGGGCGGTGCTCTCCGGCCTCTTCCAGCTTCTCACCGGGGTACGCCGCTGGAAGTCCTATGGCGCGCAGTGGGCCATGATCCTGAGCGGCGCCCAATCGGGGCTCGCTGGAGCGTACATGCTCAGCAAGGCCGTCGGCACGGCGCCGGTCAGCATCGCCGACATCGCGCCCTACGCCGCCTTCGGCGCCTTCTACTTCCTCATTTCTGCGGTCTCGCTGACCATCAGCGACGCGCGTCGGCGCTCGAAGGCCGTTGCGATCTGACGCGCGTCTCCGACGCCTCTGGCGCCGGAATGGCCGGCGCCGGCTGCAGGCCGACCAAGACGCTGGTGGCGAACGCCTATGCATTCCAGACCTCGCGGCGCCACTGTCCGCGCGAACGCGCCAGCACGGATCCAGGAGTTTCTCCGGGAACCTCGAGTCATCTCACGGGCCGTGCATCATGCGGTCGCATTCACGAGATGGTCCGATACGGTCGAGATGAACGCGCGAAGACGCTGAAGACGCCGTAGGTCCCGATGGTATCCCATCCAGATGTCTCGCGCCGGCGGCAGCGTCGGTAGTTCCAGTCTGCGGATACCCGGGATCTGATTGCCGACCACGTGGGGCAGGACAGCGATGCCGACGCCTTGCCTGCACATGCGCCCCTGGACGTTGCGGTTGTTCGATCGCAGGACGGGTTTCGCGTTGGGGAAACTCTCGATGAGCCAAGCGATGTCAGGGAAATGGCCCGTGGATGTGTCATGGGTGATCAGCCGGAAACCGGTCCCGTCGCCATATTTGGGATCAGGCGCCTCCTCGGCGATGTAGACGCCGTATTCGAGCCTGAAGAGCCGCCGCTGAACGACATCGGCAGTGTCGAACGGAACGATACGAAAAGCGACGTCGGCCTCCCGTTGGGCAAGGCTGACCCGGCGCGTGCCGGTCAGGATCTCGACGTCGACATTGGGGTAGGCTTTCGAGAAATCCGCCAGGATAGGAGGCAGGACATAGGCTCCGAACCAGTCCGCCGATGAAATTCGCAGACTGCCTTTGAGATTCTGCTCCTGCCCCGCAAGCCGGCGTTCCATGGCCAGCGCGCCTTCTTCCATCTGTTCCGCCAGCGCGACGATTCCGTGGCCCTCTTCGGTCAGGACAAGACCATCCGCTGTGCGCTGGAAGAGTGTGTGGCCGATCGCCTGCTCAAATGCGCGAAGGCGCCTGCCGACGGTGGGATGGCTTGTGTGAAGAGAACGCGCCGCGCCGCCGAGCGTGCCGGATCGCGCAATAGCAAGAAAGATTCTGACGTCACTCCATTCCATCGCCACACCCACACAAAACTGAACGCCAAGAATACATTTATGTCAGTTAAAGAACAAATCTAAGCACCTAGATTCCCGCCATCGTCTGGGGCGCGTCCTTCTGGGGGATTCCGCCACCTAATGAGGGCGGCTGCCTGGTAAAACAACTCGGAGAAGAAGTAATGAAAACCTGGCTCATCACAGGTTGCTCGAGCGGCTTCGGCCAGCGGCTCGCGCTCGCTGCGGCACAGCGCGGCGACCGGGTTATAGCGACCGCCCGCAATGTCAAAATGATCGAGAAGATGGCCGAACCTTTCGGCGGCCGCATGATCACTATGCCGCTCGACGTGACCGATGCGGCGGCAGCCAAGGCAGTGGTCGCAAAGGCGGTCGAGACCTTCGGCGGGTTTGACGTGCTCGTGAACAATGCCGGCTACGCACTGTTCGGCGCGATCGAGGAAGGCACGCCCGAAGAATATCGGCCGATGTTCGATGTAAACGTCTTCGGTCTGGTCGAAACCACCAGAGCCGCGCTACCCGTCCTGCGACGTTCGGGCGGAACGATCGTCAACATGTCGTCCGGTGCGGGTATCGAGGGCCGCGGCGGCGGAGGCTATTACCACGCCGCCAAGTTTGCTGTGGAAGGGATTTCCGAAGCGCTCGCCAGCGAGCTGAAACCGTTCGGCGTTCGCGTGCTGATCGTCGAACCCGGGCCGTTTCGCACCGATTTCCTTGGCCGATCGATCATGATGGCGGCCAACGAGATGCCGGAATATGCCGCAAGCTCACGCAAACACTATCGCGAAACCAGCAACGGCAATCAGGCGGGCGATCCCGACAAGGCGATCGCGGTGATCTTGCAGGCAGTCGACGCCGAGGACGCCCCGCTCCATCTACCGCTCGGCCCGGCCGCGCACGCGATCGCCGAGCGGAAGCTGGCGGCCTTTCGCAGCGACATCGACGCCTGGCGTGACATCACGATCGCCACCGATTTCGACCAGCCCTGAGGCCTGCGGCGAACTCTATTTGACCGTCAACATTTGATTGGAAAGCGATCATGATCGCAGCATTGAAGGGGTTTACCCAGCAACTGGTGCCGGCGAATGGCATCAAGATCAACGCCGTCATGGGGGGCTCAGGCCCGCCGATCCTTTTGCTTCACGGCTGGCCGGAAACATGGTGGGAATGGCACCATGTGATGCCGCTGCTGGCCGAGCATTTCAGCGTGGTGGCTATCGATCTGCGCGGCGCAGGTTTTTCCGACTGCCCGCAGGGCGGCTATGACAAGGCGACGATGGCGCGCGATGCGCATGAAGTGATGCTTGCCCTTGGGCATGAACACTACGCCGTGTGCGGCCATGACATCGGTGGAATGGTCGCCTTGCCGCAGGCCGCCATCTATCGGGAGGCTGTTACACACCTGGCCGTCCTCGACGTTCCACTTCCTGGCTGGACGCAATGGGAGTCGACGACGGCAAGGATCTGGCACTTCAGTTTTCATATGAACCGGGACTTACCCGAGCGCCTGATCCATGGCCGTGAATATGATTATGTTTCGATCTTCATGGCTGAGCGGTTCTACGATCACAGCACTTTCAATCCGGCGGACATCGAGATCTACGCGAAAGCGATGGCACTTCCCGGCCGCACCCGTGGCGGCATGGAATGGTATCGAGCCCTCGCGGCCGACCACGCCGCCGCGCTCGAGTACAAGAAGCAACCTCTCAAGATACCCGTGCTTGGCATGGGCGGCGACCAGCGGTTCGGTGCGCAGATGGTGCCGATGCTCAAGGAGTTCGCCACCAATGTGACGGGTGGCCCGATCGCGCGGTGCAGCCACTATGTCGCGGACGAGCGGCCGGATGAAGTCGCGGCCGCCCTGATCGATTTCCTCAAGATCAACTGAAACTCCGCGCCCGCGCCGTCGTGGGCCAGGTGGATCGCGAGGTTGCGGGCGAATTGCGCCTGCAGCGATCGCGATAGATCGAATAAACAGCAAAGGAGAATGCCATGACCGCACCCGTCATTCGCGGCGTCAATCATATCGGCATCACGGTGCCCGACATCGAAGCGGCAAAATCGTTCCTGGTGGAAGCTTTCGGCGGCCAGGTGATCTATCAGTCCTTCGGACCGCAGGACCCTTCGCGGCAGGGACCCGAATTCGAGCGGGCCACCGGCGCTTTTCCCGGAACGGTCGTCCGCGCGCAGGCCATGGTCAAAATCGGAACCGGACCTGACATCGAGCTCTTTGAAATGCACGGCCCCGAACAAGCGCAGCCGGTTCGAGCGAGCGATTTCGGCATTACGCACTTTGGTGTCTACACCGACGACATCGACGCATCGGTCGCGCGCTTCGAAAAGGCTGGAGGCACGTCCTTCACCGCCCCGCGCGCTATTCCTTATGCAACCGAAAAAGGTCCTGGAAACAAGGTCTGCTATTGCCGCATGCCCTGGGGCACGACGATGGAATTCATCACCACGCCGGACCGCATGGCCTATCATGACCAGACGGATCTGCGCAGGTGGCAGGACGAGGATTGAGCGGGACGCGAAAAGGGATCCGCACCGGTTCAGTCGTGGTGATGTTGACGCTGTCGGAAGGCTTCCGGCGCCAGCTGGGCGTGACGCCGGCCGGGTACCGACGCCTTCACGCGAGCTCGGAGCTCGCTTCCCGGCAGGGTGGCAGGAGTGACCGATGGACCGGCTGAAGGCGATGGAGATATTCGTCCGCGTCGTAGAGACTGGAAGCCTTTCTAAGGCGGCGAAGGCGCTCGGCTTGCCGCGCTCCTCCGTCACCATAACGATACAGCGTCTCGAGCAACATCTCGGCGTACGGCTCCTGCATCGCAGCACGCGGCAGCTTCGTCTCGGTAATCGCGGACCTCTACGGCGATCGAACCGGCGAATTTGTCGTGGGGGCGACCGAGAACGGCCTCACCTTTCAGATCAATATCCAGGGAGACGGAGGCGGCGGCATCGCTCAAGTCGAAATTTTCTGCTTCGACTTGGCGCTGCGAATGTGGGCGGCCGCCCGTGTGCCGTCTTAATGTTCGGGTAGTTGCCTCCGTTGTGAGGATTTCTGCATGCTTTCATGGCCGTTAGGCGGCCCCAAACCTTCTGGGAGAACGCTTGGTCGCTGGAGCGAGCAGGACGTCAATGTGAGGCGATGGAACTCGCCACCGTCTCGCTGACGAGTCCGCGAAGCCAGCGATGCGCCGGATCATGGCGGTAGCGCACGTGCCAGGCCATCTGAACCGGGAATGTGCCGAGATCGGCCGGGGGCGGCAGAACCTTCAATCGCCTGTCCCGCGCCAACCGGCGGCAGATTAGCCGCGGCAGCGTCCCGATGTGGTCGGTCACCGCGATCATCTCGGCGACCGCGAAGAAATTCGTTACCGAGAGTGCAACGTCGCGCCTCAGCCCTTCCCTCGCGAGCGTCTGGAAGAGGCCGGTGCGCAGGCGGCCAGGCGGCACCACGTTGACGTGGCGCAGCGTTTCGAACTGATCGCGCGTAATCGCATCGCCAATGAGTGGATGGCCGGCACGCACGACGCAATCAAGACTCTCGTCCATCAAGTGCTGAACGACGAGATTGTCCGGAGGATCGCCGATTCGGCCGAGGACCAGCGCGGTCGTGCCCGAGGTGACGCCGGTCTCGGCGAGATCGGCGCCGTAGGGTGTCAGTCGCAGCCGGATGCCGGGCGCCACCTCCGCGAGCCGCGCCACCAGCGCCGGGACGATGACGAACTCGACATAGCCATTGGGCGCGATGGTGAAGAAGCGTTCAGCGCTGGCGGGATCGAAATCCTGCTGCCCCAGCACCGCGTCGTCGAGGCTGGCGAGCGCGTCGGCGATTTGCGGGGCGAGTTCGAGCGCGATCGGAGTCGGCTGGATGCCATAGCGCTCGCGGATGAACAGCTGGTCCTTCAGCATCAGCCGCAATCGCGTGAGCGCGTTGGAGAGCGCCGGCTGGGTCATCCCCAGCCGCTCGGCCGCGCGTGTGACGCTGCGCTCTTCCATCAGGGCGATGAAGATCGGCAGCAGATTGAGGTCATAGCGCATGAGTTATGCTCTCACACGTATATCTCAAATCCAAGAAATAAACTTCTGGAATGACAAGGGAGGCCGCATCTTCTGATGCGTCCGGAATGCGGACGAGATCGAAAGACAGGAGGTTTCCATGAGCAAGGGCAAGGTTCTGCTGATCGGCTCCAACGCGACCCGCATCGAAGTGCAGGGCAACAAGTGGGGCGCAACCGGCCAGTATCTTAACGAGACGGTCGTTCCGGCGATGGCGCTCGAAGCGGCTGGCTATGAAGTCGTGCTCGCTACCCCCAATGGCAGCAAGCCGGTCATCGATGCCGCGTCGGATGCGCCTGCGCATTTCGAGAATGACGAAGCCGCTTACCGCGCCGCCCGCGACTATTACGACAACAGCCCGGCGATGAACGCGCCGCGCACGCTACGCTCGGTGATCGACGGCGGGCTCGACCAGTATGCCGGCGTCTTCTTCCCCGGTGGCCAGGCTCCGGTGGTCGACCTGATGCAGGACCCGGACGTTGGTGAAATCCTTCGCCACTTCCACGAGGCGGCCAAGCCGACCGCGCTGCTCTGCCATGGTCCGATCGCGCTGACCGCTGCGATGGACGATCCCCGGGCTTTTCGCGCCGCGCTGATCGCCGGTGCAGACGACAAGGCACGCGAATGGGCGAAGAGCTGGCCCTATGCGGGTTACCGGATGACGATCTTCTCCGCGACCGAGGAGAAGGTGGTCGAGGGCTACATCCTTCATGCGAAGATGTACTTCGACATGCCCCATGCGCTGAGCGCCGCGGGCGGCAAGGTCGAGACCACCTCCGTCGATTTCGAGCCGAACGTTGTCGTCGACCGGGAGCTGATCACCGGGCAGAACCCGCGCTCGGATCATCCCATTGCCAAAGCGTTGATCGAGGCGCTCGACGCCCGTCGGGCGGCATGAGGACGCGAGGGACCGGCGGGGCGCTGCGCAGGCGCTCCGCCCTCCACATCTACTCAGCTCAGCCAGGGACGACCATCATGACCAGCCACATCAAGATCGTCGCGGTGCTGACTGCACGCCAGGGCAAGGCCGAGGCGCTGCACAGCCTGCTCGACGGGATGATCGCGCCTTCGCGCGCCGAGCCCGGCAATCTGCGCTACGACCTGTGGGCGGATCAGGTGCAGCCCGGCCGCTACGTGCTGGACGAACTCTACGAGAACGGCGAGGCCCTCGCCGCCCATCGGGCGAGCCCCCACTTCCAGGCCTATCTGGCGTCCGTCAACGACCTCGCCGAGCGGAGCGCGCTCACGCTCGATCCGCTGGCGGTCGCCTAGACCCTTCCAGACACGAGGACCAATATCATGGCACTCAAGGACATTCTTCCTTCCCGGCTCGGCTTCGGCGCCGCGCCGCTCGGCAACATGTTCCGCGCGATACCCGAGGCGGAAGCGCTGGCGACCGTCGAGGCCGCGTGGAACGATGGCATCCGCTATTTCGACAATGCACCCTTCTACGGCGCCGGCCTTGCCGAGATCCGCATGGGCGAAGCGCTCAAGGGCAAGCCGCGCGACGCGTATGTCATCAGCACCAAGGTGGGCCGCATCGTTCTCGATGAAATCGACCAGGCGCCGCGCGACAATGGCGAGAAGGGCGACGTCTTCGCCAATGGCCGTCCCAACAAGGTGATCAACGATTATTCGCGCGACGCGACGCTGCGCTCGATCGAAGACAGCCTGAAGCGCCTGCAGACCGATCATATCGACATCGTCTGGGTCCATGACGTGGCGCAGGACTTCTATGGCGACGAATGGCTCGCCAAGTTCGAGGAGGCGCGCACCGGCGCCTTCGACGCGCTCGACCGGCTGCGCGACGAGGGGGTGATCAAGGCTTGGGGTCTCGGCGTGAACCGGGTCGAAGCGGTCGAGCTGTTGCTCGACCTCGACGGACCGCGTCCCGACGGCTCGCTACTCGCCGGACGCTACACGCTGCTCGACCACGACCGGGCGCTCGAGCGGCTGATGCCCAAGGTCGCCGAGCGCGGTCTCGGCATTGTCGTCGGCGGCCCCTACAGTTCGGGCGCGCTCGTTGGCGGGCCCAATTTCGAATACGCCCCCGCCGCGCCCAAGATTCTGGCGAAGGTCGCGGCGATCAAGGCGATTGCCGACCGCTACGGCATCAGCATGAAGGCGGCCGGCCTGCAATTCTCGCTGGCCAACCCGGCAGTGGCGGCTGTCATTCCCGGTGCAAGCCGGCCGCAACGCATCGCCGAAGACACGGCCGCGTTGAATGATGTGATCCCGGCAGACTTCTGGCGGGAGCTACGCAAAGCTGGGCTCGTCAGTTCTGCCGCTCCGCTGCCTGTTTGAGCCGAGGCGTGCTTCGGATGGCCCAGGAGCGCCAGGCTCCCGGATGCCCTTCGGCGCATCGCACCCATCAACTGATAGCGACTGGCCGCTGATGGTCCCCATACGGAGCGTTCATACACGCACTTGCCAAGATCTGTTTCTTGCGCATCTCAACTTGTCGAAAACGCTGCGATACCGGTGTCTCCACCGTGCCGCCGCGCGAAGTCAATGAACGCCTTGAACGCGGCTGTCGGGTTGCGGCGGCTCGGATAATAGAGGCTCAACGGCGCCCGAGTGGGCGTCCAATCTTCAAGCACGCGCACGAGGCGGCCCGCCTCGATGTCGTCTCGCACGTCGGATTCCATCGCCAGGGTAAGACCAACGGACGCGAGGGCGGCTGCGCGTGAGAGGCTCGCCTCGTCGAGGGTGATGGCGCCCTCGACATCGATGTGGACCGATTTTCCGTCCTTCTCGAACGGCCAGCGGTAGATCGCGCCATCGGGAAGCCGGACGCGGAGACAGGAATGCCCGGCGAGATCCTGGGGGATCATGGGCGTCCCGTGGGCTTTCAGATAGCTCGGTGTGCCTACGACGACACTGCGCCGTGCGACGCCCAATGGGAGCGCGATCATATCGGCCGGCACGAGGTCGGCACTACGGACGCCGAGATCGAAGCCGCCCGCGACAATGTCCACCAGGCGTCCCTCCGTGACGATGTCGATGTGGACCTGAGGATGCGCGCGCAGGAACGGCAGGACGAGCCAAGAGAAGATTTCCCGCGCCGCTGTCGGAAACGCGTTGATGCGCAGCGTCCCCGACGGCACCGCCTGCTGAGAGCGCGCAACCTCCATCGCCTCATGAATGTCCTGCACGGCGGGAGCGACCTGCGCGACGAACCGTCGGCCGGCCTCCGTCAGGGAGACGCTACGCGTCGTCCGGTTGAACAGCCGTACGCCGAGCGTGCGCTCCAATTTTCCCACTGCATTGCTGAGCGCGGTCGTCGAGACCCCGAGCTCAAGCGCAGCCGTGCGGAACTTGCCCCGGCGGGCGATCATGAGAACGGCGTCCAGTTCGGTCAGGCTGCTCTGTATCATTGTCCTGGCTTGCGTGATGAAACATCCCGAACTGTCCCGATTATCGTATGGCCTGTCTATCTCTACCTTGGCTGGCAAGCACACTTGCAGCCGCCGCGGCTGCGACCGCGGCAAGTCGGACAGAACAATGTCGCCCAAATTTCCTATTCCAATCGCCGCATATGTGAATGCGAATGCCCGCCTGGACGTGGACGGCATGCTCGCCCCATTCGCGGCCGACGCCGTCCTTATCGATAACGGCGCCGTTCTACGGGGAGCCGCCGAAATCAGGTCGCTGCTTGAAGAGGCGGTGGTCGGGGCGAAGGCGATTTTCACGCCGGACACCGTCCGGCACGAGGATGGCCAGGTTGTCGTCGAAGGCCCCGGCCATGGTGACTTCAAGGGCAGCCCGATCCGCTTCACCTACCGCTTCACCCTCGTAGGCGATGCGATCAAGGCCCTGGAGATCACGGCATGACCATCAAGGCCGATCCGACCGAATTCGCGGGCAAGCGCGTGCTCATCAGCGGCGGGACCAAGGGTTTGGGGCGCGCCACCGTCGACCGCTTCCTCGCCGGTGGCGCCCGGGTGATCACGTCCGCCCGCGGAACGCTGGAGCCCATCGACGGCGTCGAATACGTCCAAGCGGACCTGACCACGGCCGAAGGCGGACAAGCCCTGGCCAAGGCGGTGCTGGAGCGCCTCGGCGGCGTTGACATCCTCGCCCACGTGCTCGGCGGCTCGACCACGCCGGGCGGAGGCTTCGTCGCCCTGACGGATGAGCATTGGCTGTCCGAGTTGAACCTGAACCTGCTGGCCACGGTCCGGCTCGACCGCCTGCTGATTCCTCAGATGATCGAGCGGGGCGCAGGCGCCGTGGTGCACGTCACCTCCATTCAGTCGGTCCTGCCGCTTCCCGAAGCGACGACCGCCTACGCCAGCGCCAAGGCCGCGCTCCGGACCTACAGCAAGTCGATCTCCAAGGAGCTTGGGCCGAAGGGTGTCCGCGTCAACGTCGTCTCCCCCGGATGGATCATGACCGAGGGGACCGATGTCTTCCTGAAGCGCATTCAGGACGCCAATGGCGGCACGATCGAGGACGCACGCCAACTCGTCCTAGCCGGACTTGGCGGCATCTCCATAGGTCGCGGCGCCGAGCCCTTCGAGGTCGCCGAAGCCATCGCCTTCCTGGCCTCGGATCGCGCCTCTTCGATCCATGGTTCGGAACTCGTCGTCGACGGCGGCACCGTCCCGACCGTCTGATTATAGGGTCTGTCCAAAGTTCGGCCGAACTGGCCGAGCGCAAGCCGGCGCATGCTCATGGTCCGACGCTCTCAACGCCTGCTCTCCGGCGAACCGCGAGTTTTCCACTTGTGGCGCATCTTGCCACGCTTATGACACCTCACCTGTAGCACGTCGGCTTCCGCCCGCCCGGCCGGCTGTAGGCGCTGCGGCCACCGCAGCTCCGGCCATGGCGCATCACGTCGTACGGGCAATCACAGGTGCCTACGTAGGGCTCGCGGATCGGCGGGAGGCCCGACTACCCCAAGCGCCCATCAAGGCCTCGCCGCAAGCGGGGCCTTTTCATTTGGAGAATGCCATGACCGCTATGCCAATACCTCTTCCCGGCTCAGCGGTGCGGACGCAACGGTGATGATGAAGGGGACCCAAAGCGGCCACCGACACCGTCATCAACCAGACCAACGACTACCCCGTGTGTGTGAGCCGGGTCACGCTCTTCGCTCTCGGTGTCATCCCGACAACACTCTCCGCCGCCGGCCTCAAGTTCACAGGGGGCTCTTCGTTTGCGGTGGAGGTGTTCGGCGTATATCTCGTCGCGATCGGCACGCAAAACAGCGTGCCCCATGCGGCTCGGAAGCCGCTCGGCTCGTCGCAAAATGCGGACGTGGCATCCAGATGCGTCTTCGTCTCCATTGCCTGTGACGAACTTCGTGAGGGGATGGAAAAGCTGTCCGCCGGGGCCTGCCCGTTCGCACTCTTTTCTTAACCGCCAGTGCTCGTCAGCTTGAAGGCGTAATGGAGGCGAACGCAACCACGGTCCAGTGCCTGAGCGCTTATAAGCTGGGCGTTGGCGCGTAACCCAGTTGCGGGAAAAAGTGCAGTTCCACCGCCGAGAAGATTCGGCATGACATAAATCTCAAGTTCGTCGAGGGCGTCGCGTTTCAGGAACGCCATTTGGAGCTGCCCGCCACCGAGCATCCAAACGTCGCCATCCTGTAATGAGCGCAATTCCGAGATCAATTCGTCGGCATCCGAGCGTATTTCGAGGGTATCTTTAGGAGCCTTTATTGGTTGGGATGTGACGACGATCACTCTCTGCTGACCGTACGCCCACGGAGAAGGATCTATCTCGAGAAAATCGTAAGTACCCCGCCCCATGACAACAGTTCGAATCCGCTTCAGAAAGATGTTGTAGTCGTGAGCGCCAAGGTACATTCCATCATAGCGGAACAGCCAATCGAGATCGTCACCGGGCGCAGCGATGAAACCATCGAGACTTGATGCGATATATCCAACAATTCTATCCATTAATTCTAACTTTTCGCCCAACCGTTGACCTGGAGAGAACAATAAAGAACAGCTGCGAGGTACCTTACGGGGAACTGTGCTTAGAGGTAACGTATCTCCGCGAGCTGATCGTTCGCTGCAATAAATGGAGTTCCACGCCCGCCCGCACGATCGGCGCCGGGTAATCCGGGGAGATGTTAGGCTGGGGCAGTTCGGGACTGCCGACGCCATTGTGAAGGGCGCCGACCAGATCGATGATCGCCTGCACGTTGGTCGTGTGACTGAAGAGATTGCACATCGCCGCCCTCCTACTTCCACAAGCTCCGCAGCCGCGCACCGACATCGATCCGCGTCGGGCGGGACTGCGACGACGGCCCGTCCACCACGCCTGCGATCGGCCACGCGGTCCGTTCGAACAGCGCCAGCGGGCTATTGGATCTGGCCCTGTCTCATTAGTGGGGCGAGGGTCGGTCCTGTCGCATTGATCGCGACCTGACTTCAAGTAAGGTTGACTTACTTTTGGGGGGCGGTGGCATGCGGGCGAGCGTGGAGCGAGTGCGTGTCGGCGAATGCGACACGATCGGGCATGGATCCACAGCGCTACGCCGGCAGGTCACATCTCGCCGCTTCTGGTTGCAGACAACGACCGCCCTGGCGTCGGTCATGCTTCTTGGGCTGGGCGCGCAGGTCGCGCTGGCGCAATCGGTAAGAAGTGGTGGCGACGTTTCACCCCAGATTCCTGCGTCCACGACTTCTTTGAACCTCAGGGAACGTCTCTTGGTCGGTCAGGTCGGAGCGGGCTGGGTGACTGTCGACGATGGCGGAATCATCTTAGACGGCTCGATACGCATTGGCTCTTATGATGGTGGGCCCGGCTTGGTTACCGTTTCGGGCACGGGTCCTGGCGGTCTCCGATCGAGATTGCGCGAGATTTCCTTCTTGGAGATCAACCGAAACGGTACGCTGATTGTCCAAGATGGCGGCAGGGTCGATGGCTGGCGAAGCTATCTGGGTGGCACCGTACTGGTGTCCGGCACCGATGCGGAAGGAAATCCCTCAATCTGGACCAACTTCTTCTATGACAACATCGCTTCTGAATATGAGCCCGGACAACTCGTTATGAGCGGTGGAATACTGTCGGTCGAGGCCGGCGGACGTGTTCTCGGCGAGGAGGTCTATCTCGGCCTTGGAACCATCGCGGTTAAGGGTGCCGGCGCTCGCTCCGGGCCTTCGCTCCTGCAAGTTGGCAGCCGGCTCACTATTGGTGGCAGAGCGGGGGACCGAGAGCCATACGGTGATGGCACGCTGACGATCGAGGATGGTGGGAGGGTCACCAGCTATCAGGGCATTATTGGGCAATCCAACGATTCCACCGCAAAGGGATATGTCCTGGTCTCAGGGGTAAATTCCCGCGGAAATCGATCAACTTGGGAGATTTTACCTAGCACGTACTATCGCGGGGAGCTCCGTATCTACGACACGCTCGACATCGAAGATGGCGGTAGGGTCATCGCCCGTACCGCCTTTACGGGCGAGAACAGCATGGTGCGCGTATCCGGGCAGAGTGAGAACGGTGTCGAGTCGCTCCTTTCATTGACGTTCGATTTAGAGCGCCTAACAAAACCTCGTGCGGGCCCTGAAAGCGATGATGGCGGCGGCGATTGTGAGGAAAGCGCGATAGAGGTCGGCGTGGCGTTCGTAG